>JAXHSV010000269.1:0-3507 GCA_034190305.1 Planctomycetota bacterium
CTTCAACTGTTTAATCTGTTTGGCGTCCATTCTGTATCTCCTTCCAGAAAAAAGGGTTCTGGAAGCAGTCATCGGATGGCCGCTTGAAAATTCTTGAGCATAAGTTTCGTTGTAGTACTAAGCGCTGATTCGCATCGGGTGGGCGTTTCGTCCGTTGGAACAGCATTTTTTGAGGAATTTGTTATTGCCCAACAACTTACAGCGAACGCGGGTTATCTTGTTTATCTGCTCGGAGAAGTCGCCCCTGCCGATCGCACCGTTGTCGCGCAGGTTCTGGAGCAACTAACGAAACAAAAATTCGGACCCGACCCGGCCGCTTGGAAGAAATGGTGGTCGCGGAAACAGGCTGACGCATCAACCATGACAAAACCAAACTAATTTTAATCGGAGAAAAACGCTATGAGCAAGCATATGCGAAGCGACATTATTAAAAAGGGTTCCCAGCGCAGTCCGCACAGGGCGTTGCTGAAGGCGGCCGGTCTGACCGACGCCGACATCCGCAAGCCTCTGATCGCAATCTGTAGTTCACATACAGACGTTGTTCCAGGACACACGCATCTTGACGCGGTCGTTGAGTTCATCAAGGCCAAGGTGCGTTTCTTCGGCGGCGCGCCGCTGGTTTTCAACACCATCGCCATATGCGACGGCATCGCTATGGGGCATACCGGTATGAAATACTCGCTTCCCAGCAGGGAACTCATCGCCGACTGCGTCGAGAGCATGTGCATGGCGCACGCTTTCGACGCGATGATCTGCATCCCCAATTGCGACAAGATTACTCCCGGTATGCTCATGGGCGCGTTGCGAGTTAACATCCCGACGGTCTTCGTAACGGGCGGGCCTATGGAGGCCGGTCGGTTCGACGGGCGCGATGTTGACCTTATCGACCAGTTCTGCGCCGTAGCTGCCCGGGAAACCAAAAAAATATCACACTGGGAACTGAAACAGTACGAGAATAACACCTGTCCGACCTGCGGTTCGTGCAGCGGGATGTTCACCGCCAACAGCATGAATTGCCTTTCCGAAGCAATCGGAATGGCGCTGCCGGGAAACGGTACAATCCTGGCGACCAGTCCGGCCAGGATGCTGCTCTACGCCCTAGCCGCAGAACGAATCTATAAAATGGTAAGAAGTTGGATCATCCACGGTTGCCAGGAGTCCTTCCCGCTGCTTCCGAGGAATATTATGACCAGAGGGGCCTTCGTCAACGCGATGACGCTGGATATGGCAATGGGCGGATCAAGCAACACCGTCCTGCACCTGCTGGCGATAGCCAATGAAGCCGGCGTGAAATTCACACTCGATGACATCGATCGGATATCGAAGCGGACGCCCAACATCTGTCGTGTCGCGCCGTCATCTACGCCGGAAGGGAAAATCTACCATATGCAGGATGTCCACCGCGCCGGCGGGGTTCACACTATCCTGGGGCAGATAGCAGCCGACAAGCCTGAACTGCTCGATGCCGAATGTATGACCGTTACAGGCAGACCGTTCGGGCGGAATATAGCCAACTGGTCGCTACGGGGCAAGAGACCCTGCTACGACGCCAGAAAAATATACCGCCAGGGATGGCAGGCGACCGGGCGGTCGGTCGCCGACGTCAAGGCAATGCTGCGAGGAGAAAAACCGGAAAACCTGCCCGTTATAAATGACGGACCTTTCGATGCATTCGACGTGATTCGCCCGGTCGAGCGGGCCTTTACGAAAAAGGGTGGACTTATTGTACTCTACGGAAACATTGCTACAAATGGCGCCATCGTCAAACTTGCCGGGCTTGACCCGAGCATGTACAGATTCAGCGGTCAGGCAAGGATTTTTGAAAGCCAGGAGGACGCTTGCGAAGGGATTCTGGGCGGAAAGGTCAAGGCTGGCGATGTTGTCGTCATTCGCAATGAAGGCCCCCGTGGCGGACCTGGAATGCAGGAGATGCTCGCGCCGACAAGTTATATCAAAGGTCTCGGTCTGTACGAGAAGTGCTTCCTGATTACCGACGGTCGATTCAGCGGCGGAACGAGCGGGCCTAGCATCGGGCACATTGCCCCCGAAGCCGCCGCCGGCGGAGAGATTGGACTGCTGAAAAACGGCGATATCATCGAAATCGACATCCCCGCCGGGAAGGTCAACGCCAAAGTCACCAAGGCTGAATTCGCCCGGCGACGAAAACGCTACAAACCCCGCCCGCCGCAGATCACACACGGCGCGCTGGGACGATACGCCGCCTGCGCAACCTCCGCCGACACAGGCGCAATCCTCGACTGGCCTGGAAAAACGGAAAAGTAACCAGTACTCGTAATCAGTAACCAGTAATCCGTTTATTGATGCCTGTATAATCAAAGAAACCTGATCATTGTGTGGCACGGGTTGCTTGCAACCCGTGTTGCTGTGATAATCTCCACGCATGGTCGAACACCGGCTGCAAGCAGCCGGTGCCACCCGCCGCGTGAGAACCGTTTTTCGGGGAGAGTTGCGCGATGCCATTTTTCTACGTCATTGTCGCTGTCCTGGTAATCGCGGGGATTGCCTATGCCTTCTACGCGTCCGCTCAACGACGGGTGGCACGGGTTGCTTGCAACCCGTGTTGCTGAAATAATTCATGCATGGGATTCAAGCCGAAAACCTGCATCAGATATAACGAGCCTCGGCATGCTCACGCTTTGACTTTTTCGTGCTGCGACCGCTTGCCAATGCTGCAACCACAGAAGGTCAAGCAACTGTTTGTAGAGGCCCTTCAGGCAGCCCGAGCGCGGCATTGCTTCGACATCTGGGCGTACGTCGTCATGCCCGAGCATATACATCTGCTCATTTGGCCTCGGAACGAAGTATATTCGATTTCAAACATTCTGAAAGCGATCAAGCAGCCTTTTTCATATCGCGTGTCCAAAGCAGGACTTGCCCGGCCGGGACGCTTTTGGCAGCCGGGAGGGGGTTATGACAGAAATCTGTGGAAGGCGGCGACCATTCACAAAGAGATCAAATACCTCCACAATAATCCCGTTCGGCGAGGCCTGTGTGAGAGACCGGAGGACTGGCGTTACAGTAGTGCCGGCTTCTGGGCTGGGCTGACAGACGTTCCTTTGGCTATGGATGACTCTATGCCGCCCAAAGAGAATCTTTGAGGAACACCGGCTGCAAGCAGCCGGTGCCACCCCTTCGCCGGAATCTTGTATGTTTGCTTGATATGATTGGGTGGCACGGGTTGCTTGCAACCCGTGTTGCTGCGATAATCTCCACGCATGGTCGAACACCGGCTGCAAGCAGCCGGTGCCACCCCTTCGCCGGAATCCTGTATGTTTGCTTGATATGATTGGGTGGCACGGGTTGCTTGCAACCCGTGTTGCTGCGATAATCTCCACGCATGGTCGAACACTGGCTGCAAGCAGCCAGTGCCACCCGCCGCGTGAGAACCGTTTTTCGGGGAGAGTTGCGCGATGCCATTTTTCTACGTCATTGTCGCTGTCCTGGTAATCGCGGGGATTGCCTATGCCTTCTACGCGTCCGCTCAAC
>JAXHSV010000027.1:0-19298 GCA_034190305.1 Planctomycetota bacterium
TGCGGATAGTCTTAATGACCGCTCCTTTGCAGTCGCGGCTCGTAAAGTGCTCATCATTGGCTTGCCGTTCGGCTCTTTTGTAATATTGATACCGTGCAGTAACATACAATAGGAAAGGCAACCCTATGACAAATCGCATTCCAATAATCGCACTGGCGCTGCTGCTGACCTCCTGCCTGACGGCAGAGACGACAACCAAACCGATTGTCACTCAAGTTTCCTACGATGAAGCGTTCGCCGACCTTTACGAGACCCTGGGACGAGAGTACCCGTGTTTCGATCTAAAACAAATCGATTGGAAAGCAGTCGGAAAAGAAATGTTGCCCCAGTCCAAGCAGGTAAAGACGGATGAACAGTTCGGCCTGCTTTGCATGAAGCTTATCGCTCGACTGGAAGACAGCCACGCTCTTCTGCGCCAAGGCAGGATCAAGCCGCCATCCCCGCTGCTTCCTCGCTGGGATCCCGGTTTAGCCTGTATGATCGACGATCACGGCAAGCCGGTTGTGTACTACATTGATAAGGATGGTCCCGCCGAGAAGGCCGGGGTTAAAATCGGCATGACCATCCTTTCCGTTAACGGCAAGCCAGCCGAGCAAGCTATAAAAGATTTCATGAGTCGGCAAAGTATGTACTGGGGATACTCCAGCCAAAGATATTTGAAATACCATGCCGCCCGTTTCTTCATTCGGCAGATGAAAAAGGGCGATGCCGTTACACTTGAGATGCAAGAGCCGAACGGGCGCATTCATACATTCAAACTCCCCTCAACACTTGGCGGGCGCTACCTTCGGCGCCTGCCCGTACCAATCAAAGGTATTTCCGATTCGGCGAACGTCTCTTGGACCATGCTGGATAATGACATCGGGTACATCTATGTGCGGCGGATCAGAAAAAATTTGATCGAATCCCTGGACCGAGCCGTCGAAGAACTAAAAGATGCACGAGGCTTAATCATCGACGTGCGAGGCAACAGCGGCGGTGGATTTGACGCGCGACGTGCGTACCGCAATTTTGCACTTAATGATAACGAAGAACCGAAACGACCTCGTTTCAAAAAACCGATGGCGTTACTGATTAACGCGCGGTGCATCAGTGCCGGTGAAGGATGGGCGTCATGGTTTATAGCCAGGAAAAGGGCGAAGGTCTTCGGCTCGGCTACCGCCGGTGCCTCCTCACGTAAGCGTACATATACTCTCAAGAACGGTTTGTACAAGGTTACCTTTCCGGTCAAAGCCTATCGCGGCTTCCTGGACCGCCTCATCGAACGGCGCGGACTGGAACCGGACGTGAAAGTTAGACAGAGCGCCCAGGACCTGGCCGCTGGCCGTGATACGGTTCTCGAGGCAGCCAGAAAGTACCTATTATCAGCGGTATCATCCGCACCGGCGGTTGATCCTGCTGTGATGGCGATACTCAAGCGGCTGGAGTCAGCCGGAGATAAATATCCCAATATCACAGCCAAAATCGACTTGAAGGTCGATATGCTCCAGATAGGCGATACCGAAAACAAAACCGGAAAGGTCTATTACCAGGGCCCGGGTGAAAAAGAACCGGCGAAGTTTCGGATCCACTTCGACACACTCCGCCAGGGTACAGGCCCGAAGATAAAGGACGTGGTCGATTACGCCTTCGACGGCGAGTGGCTGACGGAGCGCAAGGAGCGGATAAAGCAGATGAGCCGATACCAGGTGGCTCCGCCAGGCGGAAACGTCAATCTCCTGCAACTGGGCAAAGGTCCGTTCCTCGTTCCCTTCGGACAGAATGCCCAGACGGTGATAAAACACTTCCAGCCCTCGAGCCGACCTGCAAAAAAGACAGACCCGAAGAATACGGACTATATCAAGCTCACCACACGTCGGCAGTATCGCAAGGAGTTTTCGGTCGTCTGGCTGGAAATGTGGGTGGACCGCAAAACGTCCCTGCCGGTAAAAATCGTCGCAGAAGACCGCTCGGAGAACATTACGACGGTTCTTTTCAAGGACATTAAAACGCCCAAGAGTTTCCCCAAAAAGACGTTCGACCTTCCGCGACCGCCAAGCAACTGGGAATATCTCATCAGGCCGTACCAGGGCGCAGGCAAACCGTGAAGTGCAGGTGAAAAAACTCGACGGAACGCAACCGACGGATAGCTATCCGCTATCCGTCGGCTTTGAATAATGCGATGGTTTATTGTTTTTCGCGAGCGGGAACCGGTTTTGGCGCTTTCGCGCGATGTCCCTGGAAACTCAGGATTGAGACGTAGAAGAATCCCACCGCGAAGATGATCATGAACGGCGCAGCCATTGCCGAGCGGACGCTCATAAGGCTTACGGCGGCACAGGCAGTCATATAGATACCGAAGCCGAACTCCAAATAAGGCAGGATATGGTGTTTGGTTTTCCGTGCGGCTTCGGCGGCTCTTTTGTGCGTGTGGTACATGTCCGTGCCCGCGCCGTACTTGGGCGTGCGGACAAATTCGCTGCGCTTACCGAAGATCGCCTCCAGAAGAGCCTTGGTATTGGACAGGCAAATTCCGATGCCCAAAGCCATCAGGAACGGAAGATATTTCAGCACGCTCCGCCAGTCGCGGAAAAGTTCATACTGGCTGGAGATGTAGAAGACGCTGGCAGAGATCGTTGCCAGGGTAAAGACAGCCAGGTCGAATATCGCCCGCGCGGTCGAGCCTTCCTCCAGAGGCAGGGCGCGGACGCACATCGCCGGGAAAAGGAGCGTTATCAGGACGAGGACGTAAAAATGCACGGAAAAGCAGGTCAACTGGAAGAACGCTTCGACCTTTGCCTTCAGCGGCGCTTTTGACAGCAGGACTTTCGGAAGCATTTTCATAGCCGTCTGCGCACCGCCCTTGGTCCAGCGGAACTGCTGGGCCTTAAAGGCGTTCATCTCCGGCGGTAGTTCGGCCGGCGTGGTGAGTTCCGGAAGGAAGATGAACTTCCATCCGCGGAGTTGAGCACGGAATGACAGGTCCATGTCCTCTGTGAGCGTATCGTGCTGCCATCCTCCGGCATCGGTGATGGCGCTTTTCCGCCATATTCCGGCAGTTCCGTTGAAGCACATGAACCGCCCGCTGCGGTTGCGGGCAACGTGCTCAATGGCGAAATGCCCGTCGAGGTAAATCGCCTGCGACTGCGTAAGCAGCGAGTCGGCGCGATTGATGTGCTCCCAACGAGTCTGGACCGCGCAAACCTGCTCGTCGGTGAAATAGTGGACGGCTTTCTTGATGATCTCTGTGCCGGGCACAAAGTCAGCGTCGAAAATGGCGACGAACTCGCCCTTTGCCGTCTTCAGGCCGTTCTCCAGCGCCCCTGCCTTGTACCCGACACGGTTGTCGCGGTGGATAAACTCTATGTCAAAGCCCTCTGCACGGGCTTTTTCAACAGCGGCTGCGGCAATGGAGACTGTCCCGTCCGTGCTGTCGTCGAGAACCTGTATCTGGAACTTGTCACGCGGATAATCTATCCGGCAGGCCTGCTCAATGATCCTCTTGGCAACGTACTGCTCGTTATACATCGGCAACTGGACGGTAATGTATGGAAGACCATCAAACCGTTCCGGCGGGTGAGGGGCCTTTCGGCGATAACGGTAATAAAGGTACACCAGCGCGTAGCGATGAAAGCCGTAAATGCACACCATCACCAGCGAGAAGGTATAAACCGCAATCAAAATATCTTGTCCGAGCTCTGCCCAGTTCATAACAACCCTTAATTCCCCAACCCCACCGATGCCTGCCGGCATTCTAGCAACCTGCGACAAAGGCGGTCAAGAAACTTTCCCGCTGCCGAATTCATAATTCCCCGCCGAGGAATCAGGGAGTGACAACGCAATTTTGGCGTCAAAACGCCGACCTGAAACGGGTTGGCAATATGCAAGGTGCCTTTCGTGGTATATATTAGAGTTACAGATTTTATGGGAACTCCGGATAGTGGTGATTTGTATCTTGAGCAGGCGCCGGTTCGCGTAAGTGGGTTTAGGTAATTATGAGTATTCTGCATTCTAGAGACACAGGACTTTACGAGGCTGGGCGAGAGCATGACGCTTGCGGGATCGGTGCGGTGATCAACATCGGTGGCGTTCGCAGCCATGAAATACTCGAATTTGGCAGGCAAGTACTTTTAAATCTCCGTCACCGCGGCGCCGCCGGAAGCGACGAAACTACGGGCGACGGTGCAGGCATACTGTTTCAGATCCCACACGAGTTCTTTGTCGAACGGGCCGGTAAAGACGGTATTGCCTTGGGGAAACCGGGCAGTTACGGCGTAGGGATGGTGTTCGGTTCGACCGATTCGGATATTCGCCGACAGTGTGACGGGCTACTGTCTGGAGCGATCGAACATTACGGATTGAAGATTCTCGGCTGGCGCGAAGTTCCGGTTGACAACACATGCCTCGGCGAGTTGGCCCGGTCGGGCGAACCCTCCGTCAAGCAGGTGTTTATCGACGGGGCGGGACTGACCGGTGAGTCCCTGGAGCGGGCGCTTTTTATGGGGCGCAAACGGGCGGAACGCCTGGTTCGCGAGAGGTTTGGCGAGCAGGCTGAAGATTTTTATGTCGTCTCCATGTCCTGCCGCACGATCTGTTACAAGGGTCTGTTCCTCGCCCCGCAGTTGTTCGGTTACTATCCAGACCTGTCCGACCGTCGGGTAGTCTCCGCCCTGGCTATGGTTCACCAGCGTTACAGCACCAACACTTTTCCGAACTGGAGACTCGCCCAACCGTTTCGGATGATCGCTCACAACGGTGAGATTAACACCATCAGCGGCAACGCCAATCACATACGATCGTGTGAAAACCGGATGAAATGCGGGCTGCTGGGTGACGACCTTGGCGATTTGATTCCTATACTCACTCCCTATTCCAGCGACAGCGCCCAATTCGACAATGCGGCGGAGTTGTTCGTGCGGGCAGGTCGATCCCTTCCCCATACAATGATGATGATGATTCCTGAGGCTTTCGGACTAAGGTACCACATCAGC
This sequence comes from Planctomycetota bacterium, assembly GCA_034190305.1. GTDB lineage: Bacteria > Planctomycetota > Phycisphaerae > SM23-33 > SM23-33 > JAUWNJ01. Next base: position 4,971 of record JAXHSV010000027.1, read on the forward strand.
GCCGACAAGCGGGCATTTTATGAATATCATGCAGCCATAATGGCGCCCTGGGACGGACCAGCAGCGATGATGTTCACCGACGGGCGCATGGTCGGAAGTACGCTTGACCGCAACGGACTTCGTCCATGCCGATATATAATCACCACCGACGATCTGGTCGTACTTTCCAGCGAGGTCGGCGTGATAGATTTTCCACCTGATAAGATACGCTCCAAGGGGTGCTTGCGTCCGGGGCGTATGTTTCTGGTTGACACCGAAGAGGGGCGCATCATACCGGACAACGAGATTAAGGGGCGAGTTGCACGGAGCAGACCTTATAGGAACTGGCTGATGCGGAATCGCATTGAACTGCGAGGGCTTTTCGCCGCGGGCAGGTCCAAACCGGGCGACCCCAAAGTCTTGCTCAGGCAAATGCAAACTTTCGGGTACACCCGCGAAGATCAGCAGATGATCCTTATTCCAATGGCCTTGAACGCCCAGGAGTCGATCGGCTCGATGGGCGCCGACACACCTCTGGCGGTGCTTTCGGACCGACCTAAACTCCTGTTCGACTATTTCAAGCAGATGTTCGCGCAGGTAACCAACCCCCCGATCGACCCGCTGAGGGAAGGTCTGGTAATGTCGCTGATGAGTTTCACCGGAAAGCGATTGAATCTGCTGGACGAAACTCCGAGACACTGTCGGCAACTGAAACTACCCCATCCGATCCTGACCAATGATGACATGGAGCGTCTGCGAGCGGCCAGGCGGAGCGATTTTAAGGTCTCCACCGTTGACGCCCTCTTCGACGCCGACGGTGAGAAGCCTGGCGAGGCGCTGGAGCGAGGGTTGGACGAGTTGGTCAATTCGTGCGAAGCGGCAATCAGGAACGGATCTTCGCTTGTAATTATATCAGACCGCAACTTCAACGAAACCCGCGCGCCGATCCCGAGCCTGCTGGCAATGGCTGCGGTGCATCAGGGTTTGCTGGATCGCGCATGTCGCAGCGAAGCGGGACTGGTTATTGAGACTGGTGAGGCCAGAGAGGTAATGCATTTTTGCCTGCTATGCGGTTACGGTGCCAATGCGGTGAACCCCTACTTGGCATTCGAGACCCTTATCCAACTACAGTGCGAAGGCGATATCCCCGAAGACATTGAGCCGGAGCAGATCGCCGACAATTATATCGCGGCAATAAAGAAAGGTATCCTCAAGACGATGTCCAAGATGGGCATCTCGACGCTTCGAAGTTATCATTCAGCCAAGTTGTTCGAGGCCGTCGGACTCGGTAGCGATGTGGTGAATAAATACTTCACAGGCACCTCGTCGCGCATCTCTGGTGCAGGGATGACCGCTATTGCTCGCGAGGTCCTTCACCGCCACAGCCAGGCCTGCTCCGGTCAGGAACCACAGATTGATCCCGGCGGAGAGCGGCACCTGTGGAATCCCAAAACAGTTTCACTATTGAACAAAGCGGTACAGGATAATGATCGCCGGGCCTATGATGACTATACCGAAATCGTCAGCAACCAGTCAGGGGCGCCTCACACATTACGAAACCTGTTTGAATTCGTTCCGAACGAACCGGTGTCGATCGATGAGGTCGAGGCTGCAGAAAGCATAGTCAGGCGTTTCTGCACAAGTGCGATGTCGCACGGTTCCGTCTCCCGAGAGGTTCACGAGACGATTACGGCGGCCATGAACCGTCTGGGCGCCACGAGTAATACGGGCGAGGGCGGCGAGGACCCGAGACGTTACAAGGCTCCCCGACCCGGGAGCGATTCCCTCAACGCTGCCGTCAAGCAGGTGGCCAGTGGACGTTTCGGCGTAACGATGGAATACCTTGCCCACGCGGAAGTGCTTCAGATTAAGATGGCTCAGGGCGCCAAACCCGGCGAGGGCGGTCAACTCCCCGGAAAGAAAGTTACCGACGAGATCGCCCGCCTGCGCCACTCCATTCCGGGCGTAACGCTGATCTCGCCGCCACCGCACCACGATGTCTATTCAATCGAGGACCTGGCCCAATTGATATACGACCTCAAGTGCAGCAACCCTGGTGTAAAGGTTTCGGTCAAACTTGCCTGCGAGGTCGGCGTCGGAACCGTTGCGGTCGGGGTGGTGAAAGGTAATGCCGACGAGGTTCTGGTTTCCGCCGGCGGCGGCGGCACCGGCGCAAGCCCGCTTTCGTCCATTAAGCATGCCGGAATCCCGTGGGAGTTGGGCCTGGCCGAAGTTCAGCAGACACTGGTGCTGAACGGACTGCGGGATCGCATATGCCTGAAGGTGGACGGTCAACTCATGACCGGCCGTGATGTCGTGATCGCCACCCTCCTCGGCGCTGAGCGGTTCGGTTTTGGTACGGCTGCGCTGGTGAGCCTGGGCTGTCGCCTATGCCGGAAATGCCACCTTGGCGCTTGTCCCGTCGGTATAGGAACACAGAAACCCGAATTGCGCAAGCGATTCACCGGTCGCCCCGAACATCTTCAGCGATTTATGTTTTTTATCGCCGAAGAGGTTCGCCGAATTATGGCCCGGTTGGGCTTCAGGAAACTCCAGGAGATGATCGGGCGGGTGGACAGGCTCCGCGTCATCAAGGTTAACGACCATTGGAAAAGCAAGGACCTGGACCTGTCGGTTGTACTCTCCGAGCAGGACACGTTCGACGGGCGTACGATCCGGCATCTCCGCAATCAGAACGACGTGCTCAAAACGCATCTGGACTTGGAGATTCTCAGTAAGGTCGGACCGGCCATCGATAAGAAACAGCAAGTGCAGTTCGAGATGCCTATCCGTAACATTCATCGCACCGTCGGGACTATCATGAGCAATCGGATTGTCCTGGCTCACGGCGCCGAAGGTCTGCCGGACGGGACGATCGACATTACATTAAGCGGTTCGGCCGGACAGAGTTTCGGAGCGTTCCTGGTGCCGGGTGTAACGTTTCGTCTGATCGGCGAGGCAAACGATTATCTCGGTAAAGGCCTGTCAGGAGGAAGGATTACGGTGCAGCCTCCGCCGGATGCGCCGCTGGTTCCGCACAAAAATGTAATTGCCGGCAACGCGCTGCTTTACGGCGCCACAGCCGGCGAGGTGTTTATCAACGGTCTGGCCGGCGAGAGATTCGCCGTCCGCAACAGTGGCGCCACAGCCGTTGTCGAAGGCCTAGGTGATCACGGATGCGAGTACATGACCCGCGGAACGGTCGTCGTTATCGGACCGACAGGACGGAATTTCGCAGCGGGCATGAGCGGTGGAGTGGCCTATGTTCTAGACGAACACCAACTGTTTGATACATTGTGTAACCTGGATACGGTGAATGTCGAATCCGTCTGGTACGAAAAAGACATTTCGATACTGTACGACCTCATCTCAAGACACTACAAGTGGACAGGCAGCCCGTATGCAACGCAGGTGCTCGCCAAATGGCGGGACATGGTGGGAATGTTCGTCAAGGTTGTTCCGATCGATTACCAGCGATCTTTACAGCGTATAAGAGAAAGAGAAGACAGGCAAACGGACACCACTCCTGCAACGGAGGAGGTATTTGGCGGGTAAAGCGCTTCTCTCAATATAAAGGGGAAACTATTGAATGGCTGTATAATATCCGTACCAACCGGGTCGAAAGGAGCTGAACATGAGCGACATTCTTATCGTGTATTATTCGCGGACGGGCAAGACGCGTATGGTGGCGGAGAAACTCGCCTCACTTCTGGAAGCGGACATAGAGGAAATCCGCGAGGCGAAAGGACGCACCGGCAGGATGGGCTGGGTCGGCGGCGTCAAGGACAGCCTGCTCGACAAACCGGCAGAGATTACCAGCGAACACTCCGTCGAGCCTAGAAAAGTGATTGTTATTGGCATGCCTATATGGGCTGAGGCGCCTCCGCCCGCCGTCAGGGCGTTCCTGTCCAAATACGACCTTTCCGGCAAGAAAGTCTTCGCCCTGGCGACCTCCGACGGTAGCGGAGGAAAACGGACATTCGCGAAAACGGCGGAATTTATTTCCGGCGGCCTCGTATCGACAATGTTGCTGAAAAAGCCCCGCCCCGACGACCCTGTTCTGGACGAACAACTCCGCAGGTGGTCCGAAGAAATCAAGCAGTCGCAGGATGAGCCAACAGGCCCATAAAAAACGGGCCGGTGCAGTTCGGCGGGCCGGTTGGTCCGTCGTGAGAATTTGCAAATCATGACCGAGCCGGCAAAAACTACAGCCGTCGGCCCCGGCGAATCGTCGTCGGACGCTTTGTCATGGAGTGGGGAATTCCCCCGCCTGTCTGTTATTGCGCTGGTGGTTTCGAATCTAATCCCCCTGTTCGGAGTGCTTTTTGCAGGCTGGCGAGTCTTTCCCATCATGCTGCTCTTCAGCCTCGAAAATATCATCATCGGATTCTACAACGTTCTCCGAATGTGCATGGCTCCCTGCGACCTCGAAGAACTCGCCAGAACAAGCAAAGACATCCATACCAAGCGGGGGTTGATTATTTTCTTCTGTATCCACTACGGCGGGTTTGTTTTCATTCATCTGATTTTCGTGATTATGTTGTTTGGTGTAGCATGGGCATCAGGGTTCAAACCGTTCGCAGTAACACCAACCTCGGTATCGCCGCAGGCGGTTACCGCTCCCGTCGAGCCTCTGGTTACATGTTGGTGGGCGCTCGGCGCCGCGTTGATAGCATGTTTTATAAGCCACGGGATTTCCTTTGTGAAGAACTTCATCGGTTCCGGCGAATACAAACGGGTAACCGCCAACAAACTGATGCTCAGGCCGTATGGCCGGATGATTGTCATGCACGTTACGATAGTTTTAGGCGCCTTCCTTGTATTATTCACGGGAACGCACGTTGTCGCCGTTGCGCTTCTGGTCGTGCTGAAGTTGATTCTCGACCTGGCTGGACACCTGCGTGAGAGAAAAAAGTTCCGGAAAAATCCCAGGGGGCAAATCGAAACCGCTGATATGTTCTTCCACCCGGACTGTTGAACGGTTATTGAGAAAGCGAATCGGCGTACTTTAGGATTTCGTCGATCCGACCAAAGGGGTTCATGGCGTCCTGAGTTCGGAGGCTGAAGGTGTTCTCGGAGTTATCGAAACCTTCAGCGTGCGCATCGACAAAGCCGATATTGACCCGCCGGCCGCCATGGTTATGACGGACAGGCTGACCCGCCATCTCGCTGTTGAGGTCCATCAGCATCGCACGGACAGGCAACCCGTCATCATTGTTTCCCAGTTCGGCGAGGGTTGATGATTCCGCCTGATCCAGTTGCCTGTAGAGATATGAGCCATAGGCGTCTTCAGCGCCCCGGCTGCGGAGTTTGGGAAGTTCCTCGTCGGGGTCGGCCGAATCGTCGCCTGGGCAGAAGAAGCCTTCCGCCGAAGACATCTCGTACCTTATCAGCGTCCCGCAGCCGTCGTATGTCCTCAACATTCCGGTCCAGAGGCGGTTTGTCGCGTATTTTCTGCACGGGTCGCCGGGCATTCCGGGAAAGGGAAACGTCGAACTCAACGGGTTGTCCGGGCCTGTCGGGATCGAATCGTTGTTATCAGCGGCATACATGTAAACCGCTCGCATCTGTCCACCCAGACGTGTCAGGCAGATTGTCTCTCGCGTCAGGTCCTTCGCCCTGCCCAGGCTCGGCAGAAGGATACTGACCAACAGCGCTATAATGGCGACGACAACCAGCAACTCAACCAGTGTAAAACCCTTATTCAATTTCTTCATGGCCAACGAGGCGGCAAATCGGATGCCAAAGCGACAACAAAGCATTTTCGCAGAGGCGCCCGATGAAACGATGATTTAGAGCACTTTTCATAAATCTTGTCGCCATCTCCTGGTTGCGGCTGCGACTGGCTTCGTCCGGCTCCATCGACAATGCCAAGGCATTGCCTGCTTCACCGTCCTTGCCAGGCTTGTCCTCACCGACGAAGATGACGACAACCTTTGTGCAAACTGCTCTAAAGTGCCCGAACACAGCGGTGCAGGTTTGCGGGAAAAGGCGCAACTTGTCCACAACGGGCAGGATTTGTCCGGATTTATATGGTTATCGAATGAGGTTTTCGGCTTGGATTTGCAAATGGGAGCGGGTGGATTCGAACCACCGTAGGCGTACGCCGTCAGATTTACAGTCTGATCCCTTTGTCCACTCGGGCACACTCCCAGCAGGGGCTATAGAGGGTAACAAAATTTTCGCCCCTGTCAAGCCAGCGGAGGGATTCGAACCCACAACCCCGGCTTTACAAAAGCCGTGCTCTACCGTTGAGCTACGCTGGCGGTGCTGACTACAAGACCGGAGGGACCGGTACACCGGTCTGTCATAACCTATGTAGGGGACTTTTGATGGTATTCGTAGAAAGTTTCGTAGTTTTTACGCAGGTATCCTCCGGAGGTTGTGCGTACCCCCTGGAGGACCACGCCGAAGACGCGTGCGCCGACCTGTCTGAGTCTCTCGGTGGTCCGTCGAACTATCCCGATGCTGTTGACGCCGGCGCGCACCACCAGTATAACCCCATCAACCTGCGTTCCAAGAACACAGGCGTCAGAAACGAGCATCAGCGGGCAGCCGTCGAAGATAACCTGGTCATACTCGGCGGTCATTTCCGAGATGATTTTACCCGTAATCTCCGAACCCAGCAGTTCGGCGGGGTTCGGCGGCAGAGGCCCGGAGGCTATTACGCTGAGGTTCGGCACTTCCGTGACCGAGACGACATCCTTCCATGCTGCCTGACCGACCAGCACCGAAGATAACCCCGCCTCTTTGGCCTGCGGGAACATCTCGGCAATAGCAGGTCTGCGGAAATTGGCGTCCACCACGAGCACTCGCCGACCGGCTTGCGCCATAGAAGTAGCCAGGTTAATCGTTACCGAAGTCCGCCCGTCCTTCGGTGTAGGAGAAGTTACCAACAGGCTGCGACGCTGCTGCGACGGGCCGCTGAAAAGAAGATTGGTTCGAATCTGTCTGAACGCCTCCGCCGCCGGCGAATGCGGAGCAAGCACAACAACCCGGCGCAAATCCTCAATCTCCTCATCGAGGTCGTCGCTGTGAGGCACCATCCCCAGCATCGGCAGATCGACCCGCCTGATCAGATCGGACGGACTCTTTACAGAGGTGTCCATGAATTCCAGAAGGAACGCCAGACCGAAACCGATTATCAGCCCCACGACGATTCCAAGAGGTGTCAAAACGCCCAACCTGGGGCGGGTCCACTGGTCTTCCCTCGGTTCGGTGGCATAGGCCTCAACGGTTACAGGACCGGTTTCCGATTCTTCCTCACCGGGCCTGAAACCCAACATCCGCAGGTCCCTCACCCTCTCATCGATTTTAGTGATACTGTCCTGTATGTACTCGATTTCCTGCGTGTATGCTTCGATATTTCCCAGTGATCTTTCCAGGTCCTTTGCGGCGCTCTGTGCTTTATTAAGCCGATCCTTCAAATCGGCCAGTTGTCCCGCAGCAGAGCCTCTTTCCATCTCGCGGTACATCCCTATCGCCCTTACCTGGGTATCGAGCACTATTTTTTCCTGGGCTGTTATCTGGTTCTTTATCGCTTCTATCAATCCATTGACTTCGCGGACCTGGCGGTGCTTCTGGCCGAACTTCTGAATAACGTTGTGAAGGTGGGTTTCCAGTTCTGCCTGACGGGCCTTCAGGCTCCGGAGCGTAAAATCAAACTCCATCGCCTGGAGTATCTGCGGGTCATTGGCAACGGAACCGTCTTTCAACGATTCGCTGTAGGCTCTCATTGCCACATCTGCCTTGGACATTTCCACTTCCGCGTCAATAATCTGCTGGGTAAGCATCTGTAACTGTGTTGCAACGGTGCTTTGCTTGCCCTGCATAGCAGCAATGGACTCGTTTGACTTTTCAATGGCAAGTTGCCGGCGAATTGCATCTCGCCTGATTTCTAGAGTCTTTTTTTCTGCATCGAGTTTCCCGATCGAACCCTCTCGTTCTCTGCGCGCAATCCGCCTGGTGTAATTCACGAAGGAATCGGCCATTGCATTGACAATATCGGCCAGTTCGTTTCTCTCCGTTCCGGTCATCGACAAACGTATGAAGTTTGTCTCCGGCATGGGGGATACGTCTATCTCTTCATCAAGTTCTTCGTAAATCTCTTCACGGTGCTTCCGGAACCATACTTTCGAGTCCTCCCTTATTCGCCTGTCTTTAGCCGCTTCGTCCAGGACGGCCTGGTGCTTGACCAGGGCGGCCTGGCTGCGTTTGTTACGTTCGATGACGTCCTTGGTGTACTGAAACGGCATGACCTGCATCATGGTGGCGGGAGGAGGCGACACCGCCAAAAACGCATCTGCTGTATAACCTCTGAAAAACAACCACCATACGAGTGTTACGCTCGCCGTAACTGCCGAACATATCACAAATGACAGTATGATAACCCACTTTCTTTTCAGGATGACGCGCCATATGTCCCGAGGGGTCATTCCGGACGATAGGCCACGGGGTTGAGATGATTTCCTGGTCGCCGCAGCCGGGTGCGGCGACTGTTCACGAGTCTGTATTATCGTCATTGTCCTATACTCCCACCCGGCGCACCGCCAAGCCTCTTGATGGCTTCGCTGAATTGCCGGTAATACTTATTGCCGGGATCGCCTTTGAGGAGTTCCCAGCCTAACTGGTATTGCCGAAGCGCTTCGTTGCTCTGCTTCATTTTCTCGTAAACCTGGCCCAAATGCAACCTGTTGGCCGGCATTGCCTGCTTGTCGATAGATCGGCTTAAGACATCCACGGCTTCATCATACTTGCCGTTCAGCATCAGTACATACCCTAATGTATCCAGCAATATGGCGTTGTCAGGCGCCAGTTGACATGCTTTTCGGGAATAAGGCAAGGCCTGGTCGGGCTTTTTCATCTCGTGCGCCAGTAGCCAGGCGAGATTATTCAGAATTCCGGGATCGTCGGGACGTATTTCCAAGGCGTCCTGATATATTCGCAGGCCTGTGTCGTGTTGACCCAGTTGCGAATAAACCAATCCCAACCTTCCCATGATAAAGACCTTGTGGACATCTGTTTTGGCGTTAGTCAATGCCTTCTCGAAGTATTGCGTCGATCCTTTAAGATCTTTTTGCTTCACCAGAATTTCGCCCATCGATTGGTAAACCTGTGCATCGTTTGGTCTGCCCCGGGCAAAAATGTTTAATTTTTCGAACGCCTGCGCCGGTTTATAGGCAGATCGTATCTGAAGGAGGACGAACGAGAGTTGCCTGCCGGATTTAGCGTCCTTTACTGCTGCGGAAAATTCCGACTCCGCCGCCGGTCCGTTTCCGGCCTTGGCGTGGGCGAGGGCCATCACCGACATTACTTCCGGAGCGATGTCCTTGCGATCCCGCAGAGACTTCCCAGCCGACAGGGCTTCATCGTAACGTTCCGCCTCTACCAGCGCCTGCATCCGCAGGAAGGCGACCTCGACATTGCCGGGCAACAACTTCAGCGCTTCGTCGTAGGCGGCGACGGTTTTGGACGGGACGTTACGATTCTCCTGGCGCCACATGTTCGCTTCGGCCAGAAGGAAGAATGGGTCCTTCGGGAAAGCCTTTTTACCATCGGCCAGTATTTTTTCCAGGTCGGACCATCGTCGTTGACGCCCATACAGTCCAGCCAGAGATTTCAGAGCGGCGGCATTTTCGGGATGTTCAGCCAGCAGGTTTTGCAGAACGGACAAGGCGTTATTGATGTCGTTGATACTCTCGTATCGATTCGCCAGAAGCACCACAATCGCCGGCGCGGCGCCTGCCCGCCTTGCCGATTCCAGGTCGGCAATTGCACCGGCGCTGTTGCGATTAAGCCAGTGCGCCTCGGCCCGGCTGACCAGGGCCGGAATGTAATCGTCGCGAATTTTCAATGCGCGATCCAAAATTTCAATCGCTCTTTTGTAATCCTTGCGATTGGTGTATATCGTCGCCTTCAGCGTCAGCATTTCCACGTCGAGCCGGTCTTGTTGCAGTCTTTGGTCTATTTGCTTTTCCGCCTCGTCGAGGTTATCGGCGCTTATCATATAGGCAATTAGTCTTGTCCACGCCGACGGAGGCGTCCTTTCGCCGATGATGTCGATGTATTTCTGCTGGTTATCGACGGCTTGGGTCCACTGCCCGTGACGTGCTGCAAATTTAGCGACGCCGAGGTATCCCCTTGCGTCTTTGGGGTCGGCGGCAATGGCCTTGTGGTAAACCGTCTTTGCCTGATCGGTCTCGCCGATTGCATCGAGGTACTCCGCCCATAACAGATATGCAACAACCTTATCGGTTGCCTTCTCGGCATACTCGGCAAGGATACCTCGCGCTTCTACGTCGCGATTTCTTCGATGGAGGAAATCCGTCAGTGCTTTGATTGTCGCGGGGGCGCCACCGGAAATACTAATCATATCACGGAGAGTTTGTTCGGCCTGTGGCAACCGACCGGTACTTTCGTACAGCATGGCCAGGTAAGACAGGTTAGTCAGGTTGTTCGGTTCTTCACTGCGCACCCCCTCGCGGTACTTAATTATCTTTTTCGGGTCGTCTTTCAGTCGAAGATACGCTTCCCTGATCAAACTATTTTGAGGGGCGAATTTATATGCCAGTTCCACCCAGTGGTTGTATTCGGCGGTATTGTGGGTTGCCAAGCTGACGCGGATCATGCCCACAAGGGCGCCCACGTTGGAGGGATTTTGTGAGTAGGCCGATTCGTACTGCTCTCTGGCCTGGTCTATTTGTCCCTTGGTAAGGTAGCAATTGCCCAGTAAGGTGTGCGCCTGGCTGAAGCGAGGGCGTATGCGGAGCGACTCCTGAAGCAAATCGATGGCATCGTCGATTTTACCGCGGCCGGCGGACACCTGCGCCCGCAATATTCTGCCTCCGACAGTGTCGAGATCAATTTTCGCGGCGGCGTCTGCGTATTTTTCAGCAGTTGCCCAGTCATTCCGACCTGCTGCATATCCGAACCTCAGTCGGATGACACCGGGGTTTTGGGGGTCTCCGGCCTCGGCTGCGGAAAGTTGTTCGAGGAACTGTTTCTCACGCCCGAACGCTCGATAGATGCCGGCCAACTGAAGCGCCCTGCGAACCGGGTCTGTTTCGGACGACTCCCTCGCCACCAGCTGCTCCAGAAGTTTATCCCGGTCCGTCACTATCAGCATATCCAGTTGGTTCTGCACCGACGGATCGTCTTTATAGGCCTCTCGGGCGCGGGTAAGAATCTCATTTACCCGGTCCGACTCACCACGAAGTTGGTGCCACTGGATCAGTTTCATCATACACCACAAGTTCTTCGGTTGCCTGACGAGGATGTCCGAAAGCAGTTGAATGGCCGATTCCTGTTCGCCTTCGAGCCATAGTTGCTGCGCCCGGCGCTGGAACAACTGCACGGCGAGAGGATCCAAATTTTTCAACCCTCGCGGTATGCGATTGCTCCGCCCCATGATGGCATCCAGACCGACCTGGATGGACACCAGCGATTCATTGCGATTTTGTTCCAGCATCGTTCGAATCATGCGCTGTGCCTGCTCGTACTGACGAGACTCGATGCATACCGTCGCCATTGCCATCAGCGCCGCGGGGTTGGTCCCGCCTGTAAGCCTGTCCAGGCGATCAATAATCTTCTTGGCTTCTCCGTGAAGACCAAGTTGGCGATACAGATTGATCAACAGTTGCGCCGTTTTCGGCTCAAGATAAGGCGATCCGTCAGCCGTTATGAAGGAATCGTAGGCTCTTCGCAGGAGTTTTTCGGCTTCTAACGTTTTATCATCAATCAGCGCCAGGCGCCCTTCGACCTTGGCGACATACGGATCAATCAGCCTGAAAAGGAAGTCGTCTTGACCGGCATCCTGAACTTCCTTCTGCATTTCCTTTAGTCTATCCCTGACCGCCTGAATCGCCTTTTCCCTCTCGGCGCCTTTTACCTCGCTGTCGAGCAGGACGTCGCAAAGTCGATGATTCAATATCACAATACCGGCGTGATAATTGCGCAACTCTGCGTCTTTCATTTCCGGTTTTTTGCTTTTCTTGATCGCGTCGAGTCCTTTTTTCAAAATGCCTTCCGCTTCGGACTGGGCATAGCGGAATATGTAAATTCGCGCCAATTCAGTGTAACCACGATAATCGGCGGGTTCGACATCAATGGCCTTTTCGAGATTCGCAACGGCCCGGTCAAGGTCCTGTTCTCGACGGTGATACATTGCCAAGGCAAGATAACCCGTCGCCTCGGACGGACGGACTTTAACCGCCTGATCGAGAAGTTCCAGCGCTTCGGGTTTTCGATCACGCTGAAGTAAGAATTGTGCATAACTGATGCGGATTCTGGCGGAGTCTTTATTGGCTTGCAGCGCTTGTTTAAATACTTTTTCGGCCTGTTCGAAGCGATCAGCGTCCTGGCTTAGCAGGTGGATATGCACCAGGTCAAACCAATAGCGGTCCTGGTCCGGGGCAAGTTTGACCAGTTTTTTGAAGTCTTCCAGCGCCAGTTTGATGTACGCCGTGTCGTCTTCCGCCAGTTGTTCATATAACCTTGCGCGCTTAAAAAGGACTTCAGGGTCATCGGGCACAAGGTCAAGTAATTTGTTGACTGCGCCGATTGCCGCTTTGTAATCGGGTCGGCGAGGATTCAGGAATATCGCGTATTCCAATTCGGTTAAAAGCCGCTGGGCCTCGACGAAACCCGGATCGTAGAGCGTCGCCTTTTGAAGGGCTGCTCGAGCCTCGCCAAAGTTCCTGCTTCTGGTGCTGTCTCCAAGCGACTTGTCTTTCCGGTTCCACTCCAGAAGCGTCTCGGCCAGGATCAGCATATATTTGGGCTTTTGAGGGTCGGATTCCCTGGCGTAGTAGATTGCGAGATTGTAATTGTAAACAGCGGCCTTATATTCGCCTTTCTCCCTCAATGCCGCTGCTCGGGATGCATATACCTGCGGGTCTCCAGGCTGCCTCCAAAGCCACACGCCGAAACCACCGGCCAGAATAAATCCGCCGATTAACGCCAGGATGATTATCACTTTCTTATTAAGTCGTTTTTTCTTTGCCATGATTTATCCCAATTCGTAACTCGTAATCAGGTATCAAATTACCAATTACCAGTTACTCTTCTCCCAGTTTTCTCACATCATCGGCGGAGGGTAGGAACTGAAGCACCTCCGGAAGCACGAATTCAAGAAACTCCCGACAGACCGCATCGCTTTTTTCGACGTCCGGTTCCGGCGTCTGCGCGGCGATCTGGATTTTTGCGAAGTAACAATATTTCAGCGACAACGCTCCCATCTGCCAACGTACGCTTTCCCATCGGCAGGTCGGTGTGCCGTTCATGCTGAAAAGATGATACTGCGACGCTTGCGCAGAAGCGCCGTCGTGGCTGCCAATTTCGTAGGTCGTTCGGTACGCTTCGATGTTACGCCATTTTTCCCACGCCGCCGGCAGGAGCGTAAGCCTGACCGGTATCGGCCTGGACTGACCGTAGTCGATCGTCCCGCCGCCGGCGACGATACATCGTTCCCCCACGTGCGGAACCGCCTCCAGCAGACCGGTATAATAGGTTATATCGAGGCGGATGCGCCCCCCGTTGCCGCCTGGCGCGGCGCGTGTGTCGCGATAGACAGCCATGTAGTACCAGTTCATATCGTTGCGGAGCATACCGAGCGTTTCCAGGTCTTCCTCGCGAGGCACGAGCAGGCCGTCCGGTCTGCCGTCAGGTTTCCCGGAAAGTTCCCCGTCACCGATTAAAACATATGGTCCTATCCTGTCGGGAAAATTCGTCAGGCGATGGTTATCGAATTGCGCGTGCGGCGGCGGAGGCACCGGTTTCTTGGCAAAATATTTGCCCATCAGCACGATATTCCACGCAACCGCAGCGATCAGGAGCAGACCCGCAGCCAGGGCGAAATGTATCCATCCCCGCCTGCCATCGGCAGACTGTAGGGTCGGCGAAAGCTTGCCGGTATGACTGCTTCGTTCCGTCATGAGCCCGCCTCCGCGTGTTCCTCCACGATGATATGCTGGAGTATCCATGCAAGCGCCCACAGCATGGCAAAGGCCGGTAGAAGCATGAGTATTCCCGCGAAGGTGTGCATAAAACCCTGACCCATTTCAGGCTTGTCGATGTAGTACATCCAGCAGGTAATCGTAACGCGAATAACGTTGCAGAACACTGCGATTGGAACGGCCGCCGCCACCAGTATGAGCCTCTGCCAGATGGGTTTGTAATCCAGGTACGCCATCGCAACGCCCAGTGCGCAAAACGCCATCAACAGCCTCATCCCGCTGCAAGCTTCAGCCACAATGACCAAACGCTTCTGAGGTGATTGGGACGACTGTTCCGCGCAGGATGGCTGCGATGGTTGAGTCAGGGGTTTTTAAGGTGCCCTGACGAATTTGTTTT
>JAXHSV010000270.1:0-3488 GCA_034190305.1 Planctomycetota bacterium
CATTCCCAGGCCCTTGCTCTTGAGGTAATCGTAAATCTTGTTGACGTCCAGGGCGTACAGTTCGGCCCGGTCCTTGTCCTTACACCGGTCGCAGACGCCCAGCGTATAGACCTCGTCGTGCCCCATCTCGATGTACCGCTCCGGCTGGAAGACCTCGATGACCTCGTCGATCATGTCGAAGACGATCTTGTGGCTGTCGGGGTGCAGCGGGCAGTAGGCGTCAGGATACACGCCGGGCTTTTCTGCTATCTCCGGATACGTCATCGTCAGGTACTCGACGTGGCTGAGCGACTGTACCTCTGGGATAACCTCGAAGCCGTAGGATTTGGCGTAGTTGACCAGGTCGCGGACTTCGTCCTTGGTCAGGTACGACCCGCCGCCGAGTTGTCCGTGCGGGACGGGCGGCCTTTTTCCCTCGGCGGCTTCGGTGTTGAACTTCTCCCACGTTTCGTTGATTTCGCCCCGGCGGTCGAACTTCATTCCGGAGGTTACCTGGAGGAAGAACGTGTTCATCTTCATCGGCGCCCACAGATATCGAATGAGCCGCTTGATGAACGGGATGTCCTTCCTGTGCGGCATGAAGACGTGCACGCCGCGGAATTCCATCTTCGGATAATCTTCGATGAGGCAGGTCGGAACGGTCGGCTCTTCATTACCGAGTAGTTGCAGCAGGGTTTCGGCGCCGTAAATCAGGCCGCGACGGTCGCCGGCTGTGAGGAAGACCCCGTCGGTCCGGACGTTCAGTGTGTATCCCTCGGGTTTTGCCTCGGCCAGGTCGGCTTTATCCAGCAGTTCACATTCGCCGGGCTTTCCGAGCACAATATCGCCGCCGGCCTTATCGTCGGTTACCACCGAAGCCGTCAGGCCTAGATTCTCTTTAATCTTCTCCGCCAGGAGCGTCGCGGCAAAAAGGGTGTCGTCGGACGCATCCTTTCCGACGACAATTTTCGGCGCATCTGCCGGCTTGAATAGGCCCTTACCGTCGAAAGTCATCTTCTGGGGGATGGGATAGACCTCCGGTTCATCGAGGGCTGCGCCCCAGACCTCCAGCCCGGACAGCAGGATGTCCCTGTTGAACGAGTCCATGCGAACGACAAGTTCGGACGCCTCCATGCCGATGCCTACCGACAGGACCGATTCGCTCAGGGGTTTGACCTGTCGTTTTTGACCGATTCGTCCGGCGAGAATCATCTCTCCCTCACCGTTGCGGGCATAGACCTCGACGCAGTTGACGCCCACCGGTTCGATGTAGTCGGGCACCTCGCCGATAGCGACGTTTCCGAATTTGGATGCGGTTGGGGCTTCTTCCTGCTCGCGACTTGCCTGGCGTAAAACCACCCGGTCCACAAAATAGGATCCCTTCAGATCGATTGCGATATCGGCGCCCATTTCGGCGACGGTGTTTCCAATCCATCCGACCTGCGTGTCGCTCTGACCGTCGGTGAGGCTTCCGGCCGAGAACGCTATTTCATCGACGGCGCCGGCCTTGTCTTCCGACAGGTCCGGCGCGAACACCCCGCTGCGCCCTCGCTGGCGATAAGTGTACGAACCGTCGATTTGAGTCGCCTTACCGCCCCCGGTCAAACATCCCAGATTCATCGCTAATCTCCTCTATATTTAACACACCTAACAAAATAGGCCACAGAGACACAGAAAAGGTAGAGGAAAGAAAGAGATAAAAAAAGATTTTTGTTTCTCTTATCGCTTCTCTGTGTCCTCTGTGCCTCTGCGGCTGATGTTCTTACACAAAGTTGTCCCTGAAATATTCCTCAACCTTCAGGCACGTCCGGATCATCTCCAGCTGCCCATACGGTATTCCCAGTACATGATGCAAAAATCCCGGCTTAGGTTGTCAACCTCCTTGGGATAGTTGGTAAGGTAATCGTACCAGAGGATGGGGGTCTTTCCCCTGCTCTTGATGAATTCGCCGACCTTGTTGACGTAATCGATGAACAGTTTGCTCTTTCCGTGTTTTTCCGCGAACTCTCGGCAACGTTCGCATTGTCCCAGGTGGAAGGTCTCGTCCGCCCCGATGTGGAAGTAACGCGAGTCGGCGTGCAGTTCCATCACTTCGCCGGCCATGTCGGCGAACATCTCGAGGCTCGCCGGGTCGGAAGCGGTTACTGCCGCCTGCTCGCGCGTAACGGTTAGTTCGTATCCTTCTCTTCGAGCCTGAGCCTCAGAGCCGAAGGCCGGCCTGGCCTGGCTCGGCCCTGCCGGCGGTTCGGGACGCTCGGCTGCGATGACGATCGAATGTGAGCCGTTGCGCGCTTCGATCTTCTCTACCGCCAGGCCTGGCCCGCCGCGGGCCTTGACCTCGTCAGCCAAAAACCCCGCCGTGTAATCGGCTTGCGAGGAGGCGGAAAAAACGAAGCACTTCACCTGCCCGGACAGGACAAACCGTCCTTCCCCAGCCTTGATTTTTTTCGGCTCCGGTATGACTGCGTTTTTCATCATGGCTGACTCCTGCGCCCGTCTTTCTGAACATACGCCGCAAAGTGCGACAATAGAGGCAAATACCCGACGGATGTCAAACCCGAACAGGGAAATACTGAAATTAATTCCCGGTAATTCCGCAGAATCCTTGTTTAGGCAGCATTTTTCATTAACCACAGAGGACACAGAGTTCACAGAGACTAAAAAACGGATCTCATTGTCATTTAAGAGGTTGCATTCTTCGGTTCAGGCGATTGCACCCAGGCCGCCATAATCTGAAAAAACAGAGTGTCATTTTACAAAATTGCTCGTAAGTTCTTTTGTATAAAAACCTCTGCGATCTCTGCGACCTCTGTGGTGAAATATCCGTTTAGCGAGCGATTCTCCTTGACAGAATCGGGATTTCTGGTAAATTAGAGTCGCTCTGTCTGGCAAAGGGAGCGGCGGAGCAATTCTTCAAAGCGAGGGCAGGGGTGAGTCTCGCTTGCGCCTGTCTCAGGCCCTGCGGCCAAGTTCCCAACGACACGATTTTTAGGCACTGTCTGAAAACTGTTTCTGACAGGCTTTCAGCATTCAGCGGTCAGCATTCAGGTCCTTTGTTCATTGGGTGTTGGCTGATTGCTGAACGCTGATTGCTGAACGCTTTGAGGCGATGTCTGACTTTTCAGACAGAGCCTGGTTTATATTTTGCGCGTGTGCGAGTAAGGCATAGGCGAATGTATGAAGAAACATCTTTTAAAAATGATGGGAAAGGGGCAGAAAAATGGAACACAGACACAAACTGGCTGTAATGTTACTGGCGGCGATTCTGACGGCGCCTTTGCAGGCCGATATTACGCCCAGCGGAGATGTTGACCCGACCGACCATTCATGGTGGATTGGCGGCGGAGACAATTCAACAGATGCCTACATCGGCAAGACCGCTGCAGGCAGCGTAACCGTCAGTCTCGGCAGCGATTTAAGTTCATACTGGGGCTTCATTGGCTATGGAGCCGGGGCAACCGGCGTGGTAACGGTCGATGGCATAGGTTCGACCTGGACTAACAGCGGCC
>JAXHSV010000271.1:0-3484 GCA_034190305.1 Planctomycetota bacterium
CGGCGTTTAAGAAAAATTCTTTTTTACAATTAAAAAATTCGATTACAATAATATGAATACGCGTTTAAAATAGGTTTTCGGTTTTTTTAACTCTACTAGAAAGGGAGAAAAGATGAACGCGAACGCTACACTTGAACGACCTGAAATTGAAGATGCGTTGTTCGGACAGGATGTGGTTACTACGGTGGAGGATGAGGTTGGTCCTGACGACCTGTGTTTCTGTATTTGTGCCTGCAAGGATTCCACCACCAGGAATACTAACAGCCGGCTTGACTCAGCCGCGCTTTCGATCAGCCCTCCCATGCCTTTACCATAAACCTAGCGGCGGTTGTCCGCAGAGTTAATTCGTATTTTGTCGGGCTAAGGCTAATTCGACGCAAAAAAAAACGCCACACAGGCGCTGGTGCAAGGCCAACATGACCTTGCCGGTCGATTGGGACTCAGGGTCGGGGGTCGTTAATCGAGCAAAACCAAGCGCCTGTGTGGTTTGTTCACTTCATTTCATTATTGGGAATATCATCCTTATATTTATGTCCGGAATGGTCTTGGAGCGGAAAACTATCAGCCGCCACATCCCTGACCTTCAGGTCGCCATACACCGCTCTATAAGTCGCCGAACCTGGCAACTTCCACCAGCAAACTATGGCTGTTTCGTCACCAGGTTTCACGTCTCCGCCTGCATATCGCCAGCTTCCGTTTTCACTTATTCGTTTGATAAACGCCAATCCGCACAGGCAAGTCCTGTATGTCTCCTTGGTTTGATTATCCATGTCTGTGGCTGTCTTATCCTCCGCGTTTACTGTGCGATGATATACCTGTTCCGGATGACTCTTCAGGACCAGATCAAGGACTGCTACGGCGTCCAGATTCGCCGGAAACGACCCGTTGGACATCTGTGCGCAAGCCCGCAGGAGTTCAATCAATGACTCTTCCGATGGTTTGATCTCCGGGCGCTCCAAAACATAACCAGCCGGGGCCGTGAGAGAGAAGAGAGAATCGGAAATCGACAGGTTCCAGCGGAAATTATCCATGACCACAATAGCCTGCTGGCTATCTCTGCTCAACCGGCTCTCAATCCGGACAGGGAGTTCCTCACGCGGGTCAACCCAGACCCGCATGGACCCTTGCGTGCAATCAACCTGATAGACGACGATTTCCTGATTGTTCCACGTTTCCTTCCCGACGAAACGGCCATCAGATTTACCGGCCCGTCGGAGTTGCTCCAGGGGTTCACCGTAAGTGGTTTCGACGCTCGAATTCCATAAGGTGGCCTTCTTTGTAAGTGGCCCCAGTGCTAACATCTTGCCATTGGTCGCATCGATAATATGAATCCTTCCGTCGGGCCAGGTTACGCGGCTTCGGCCTGGAAACGCCATAAGCACCTGCACCTTTGTTTCCGGTTCACCCGGTATACTGAAGCAGGAGTCAAAGGCCACAGTGCTTGCCTGGCGGATCCGCTCCAGCATTTCTGCGAAATCCGCCGAAGCCTCGGCGATGCTTCCCACAAGCAACCACCAGCCAGATATGGCAATAAGAACTGCTGCCGCAACTGCCGGGGCAATTCGAATAACCCATGTGCGCTTTCGTGATCTCACCTCATTCTGGCGTGTGGCGCGTTGTTGGGCTTGGGCATTAGCCAGCACACGCTCCAGCAGCCTCTCCTCAAATCCCGGCGATGGGGTAGTGTCCGGGCCGACGGACCGAAGCATCCCGCAAAGGGCATCTTCATCATGTTGTTCGGTATAGTTCGACAAATGATTTCTTTAATTCTTGCCTGAGTTTCTTGACCGCACGCGAGAGCCGGACTCGAACCGCGACGTGACTCATCCCTGTCACCTCCGCGATTATGGAAGTCTCGAATCCCTGAAAATATCGTAGTGCAATAACTTCTTGATCCCGTGGTTTTAGCTTCCGTATGGCCTCATAAAGCTCCGACCAGTCCAGTTTTTCGCGATCCTCAAATGGCCGAGTTAAGACATTTTTTCGTTCTCGGGCCAGTTCCGCCAATACCGCTTTCTGTCGCTGGGCATCCCGTAAATAGCGCGCCACCACATTGCTTGCCGTACCGTAAAGCCAATTGCGGATCTCTGTTTTGCTTCTTCCCCTTAGTCTGGGGTACTCTTCGGCAAGCCGGAGAAAGACTGAAGAAGTTGCATCCTCAGCGAGCTTTTTTCCAAACAGCCTATAAGCGCAGTATCCAAAGATGGCCTTAAAGAAGGTCACATAAAGTTCTGCAATCTCATCATAGATACTGCTTGCCACGATTTGTTTATCATAAACCACCCCCTTGTCTGTTCATATATAATATCCCTTCTTGCGCCTGCCGCCTGACCCCGAGCCGTATCGTCCAATATTAGCCAGCCTACCCCGCCCACTACTATATATATGTGAAAATCAAGGCCTCATGTTACATTCTGATCGGTAGAATTTAATAATTTTTCCGCTGCGTTCCCCCGTGACCTCCGAGTTATGAACCCCATAAGGCCTTTTTTCACAACCCCCTCGCCAGCCGCCATTTGCGCGTAAGTCGTTACGTTACGCAGGGCAGTCTCGTATCCATATATACCACACGTCACATACGTCATACGCAAAATGATAGACATTTTGATGACAGTATGCGACGAACGTAAGTGCACTATACTTTACTCCCGCACTCACCGCAATACTGACCTCGGCCAAGCAGCCTATGGTCACACACCGGGCATCGTCGCGTTAGCCCGAAACGGCCAACAGCTTCCCGGCCTGGTTTCACCAACAGGATCAACAGCACAATAACGATAGTGATTGCTGTGCCCGTCAAGTATTCTTTGCGGACATACTTGGCTCCATCGATCACGCCTTTATCGTCCAACCAGTTCACAACCAACCAGATGTTGCCAAGCAGGAAAATACTGCCAACAAGCAAGATTACAACAAACTTTCGAATTCCAAGTGTCATGGTACACCTTCCTTTCCATTCGAACGTTCGTCATCGAAGATAGCGCGAACTGCTGGAGGGCGCAAGAACTTTTCCTGAAATAAATCCCTTTTTTGCCATAACTTGCGCGCGGAGGCGCAGTTGTGAGAAGAAAAAAAAGTGAGATTCCACTGGAAAAACCTTGCCAAGGCCTCCGCTCAGGACTGTACGACCTAATTCGGGCAGGAACACGCCAAGCCGAGAACAGCGGTCTGAACCGCCCCATCCTCCCGGATTAACCCAACAAGAGCCTTCACCATCTCTCTTGCTCGGGTCGCATTCATACTTCTATCCATCGTTCTCGCCAGAGATGGTTTCGGAGCCAGTCGCGGATCTGGATCAGCTCATCGTGGCTATAGACACACTTGCCCCACTTGTTCTGCGCCAGTTTCATTCCCAGCGCTACACGTCTAGTACACTGTCCCGGCTATATTTCAGAATAGACGGTCTTCTTGCCGATAGGGTTGATAGAACCCTTAACCCGGAAAGGAGGCCGTACCATGAAAAAGAAGTTTATCGTTGAGTTGA
>JAXHSV010000272.1:0-3420 GCA_034190305.1 Planctomycetota bacterium
AAGCGCCGGGCGGAGGAACTCCGGCATCGCAACCTCGAAGAACCCGACTAATTTGGCCTGGTTCAAAAACCGGTGCTCCCGGGTAACAGTCGTTCCCAATGTTGTTTTGTAACAGCCCCCCGCTGAAGGGCCTGTCGATTTAGTTTCGGGCCAAATGTCAATATTGAAGGCTTTCCCACGCGCGCAGCAGCCTTGCAGCAATTATCCAATACACACCGCAAAACGCACGCGCAGAGACGCCACCTCACGCACCAACTTCGATAAATTAAAGGCCGGGCACGACGATGCCGATCTGGCCCCCCGGCTTGACGAACTTATGGAAGTAGTTCAGGTACAAGTCGTCCGTGCCGTAGTAGATGTACGAATCCACGCAGACAATCGCGTCGAAAAAACCCCCGGCGTACGGCAACGAACGAGCCTCGGCGTGGATGGGGAAGATTCTGTCTTCCAGACCGGCTTCGCGGATACGCTGCCAGTTGTCGTCGGCCTTGATCCACAGGTCAGTAGCCCAGACCTGCACGCCGAACTGGCGGGCAAGGAAAACGCTGGAGAGGCACTTCCCGCAGCCCATGTCCAGTACGCGCATCCCCGGCAGGGGCGACACAAAGTCTTCGAGGCTTATCTGCCGCCCCTACCGGGGCTTATATAAAGTATTAGCGCTCCACAAATCCCCGCTCTCACGAGCGGGGCTACAAATCTTTCGCCCTGCCGGGCTACAAAATCGGTTGAGTAAAGAACGGCCTCACAATACGCTTCGCTTCACCAAAGACGGTCTGAAAGACCCTTTATACCGGCAGGGCAAGCCTGTGAACACGTCCATCAACTGCTCCACGGATACCTCAGAAGTATCATGTTCAACGATAAATTGCATTTTTTCGCCCTCACCATCCGTGGAGAATTTGCAAACCCCTCTTATCTTGTCGAACACGTCCATCAGTTCGCTAATACATTCGCCGCAGCGGTATCCACATGCTGGCGTCAGTTCGCTGCAGTCCAGGTGAAACGCACAACGTTCTTGTTCTTGCTTACCCATGTTGGAAATCCTTGAGCCGGTCATTGATCCTCGGAATCGTCATAATTCAGACAGTGTATGTCAAGACCCCGTTGAGCGGTAGTGTCGCACGCCGAACTTCCAGATTTGCAGCGAGATCAGCAGGAAGATTACGCCGATCAGCGGGGCAGAGCATTGGAACCAGCGCGGAGAGCCGATGGCCTGATCTTCCCGGCCCAGGATGGCAAGGGCGGGAAAGTATGACACGCACGCCAGCGGGACGATGAACGTGAAGAACCTGCGAAACCAAGTGCGATATATCGAAAGCGGATACTGGGCAGTCTCCGTACCGCCGTAGGTTACTGTGTTCATTATCTCCAGCGTTTCAGTCGTCCAGAACGCCAGCGTCGCCTGGAGGACGAACAGGCCTGAAAACATGCACGCTCCGCCAAGAATCGCAAGCAGCACCAACGCCACCGGCCCAACCGACCATTCAACATCCAGGGCGTTGGCCGCCAGAAACAGTACAATCAGGCCTTGCGCCAACTGACCCACGCGGAACAGCGTCAGTTCCTGCCCAGCCACCTGCAAAGCGCTGCTTCTCGGACGCAGGAGCAGCCGATCAAACCGGCCGCTTTTGACCATGCCCGCAAACAAGTCGAATCCTCGGCTGAAGGCATCGGCGATAGCGAAAGCGGTCTTGACAATACCGTAGAACAGCGCCACTTCCGCCAGTCGCCAGCCGCGAACAGAACCGAAACGCGCAAACAAGGCCCAGATTCCGACAATATCTATACTCGTTATCAGGAATCTCCCTATAGCGAGCATCACGAACGACGCGCGGTACTGCATCTGGGACCGGACCGAGACGCCCAAATATCGCAAATACAATCTGGCGGAGTTCATGAGTGCTTAACCTCCCTGCACGACCAGCCGGCGGGTTCCTCTCGCCAGCAGCCATCGTCCGAACAGCACCAACCCTGCTGCCCAGGCCAGTTGATGTATGAGGACGCCCGGCAAGGCGCTGGGCGGGATGTTCCCGGCAAAGATGCGGTGCGGAACGTCGCAAACGCCGCGGAACGGCAGGATATTGAGCACCGGCTGCATCCAGTCGGGAAACAAAGGCAGCGGAACGATCATCCCGCTCAGGAGAAACATCGCACCGGCAGCCAGATTGGATATTCCCTCGCCGGCGATTGTCCAAAACATGGTGATGGTCATCAATACCCAGATGGCCGCTCCAAGCAGCACTGCGCCCGTTATGGCGGCTGCGAAGGCTGCAAGTTCCGCCGCTCCGGGCCAGTGCAGCCAGCCGATAAGCGTTGCGACGACCAGCATCGGCGCCGCCCGAAGCGCGGTCATCGCGACCCGGCCGGCGACTGCGCGGGCGTACCAGAAAG
Source organism: Planctomycetota bacterium (assembly GCA_034190305.1). Classification (GTDB taxonomy): domain Bacteria; phylum Planctomycetota; class Phycisphaerae; order SM23-33; family SM23-33; genus JAUWNJ01. Next base: position 2,392 of record JAXHSV010000272.1, read on the forward strand.
TGTACAGATCCACCGGCCGCAGCATCTCGTAGGCCACGTTGCCCGTCCGGATCATCTCCACCAACTCGCGATCCGAACGAAATGGAATCAGCATCAAAAACGCCTGGCCAAGCCAGACGTAAGTCGTAACCTGCTGTTCCGTCATGGGGGCAGTGGCGTCGGCGTTTTCGTAGAAGGCGCGGAAGATCATCATGCGTATCAGTCCCCAGAACAACTGGCAGACGAATCCCGCAGCCGCCGCGGCGCGGTACTGCAACATCATACGAAACCGCGCGCTCAAAATGGCCAGGTAGGGTCTCATTGCCCCGGCGCCTTCGACTTGGTAACCGTCCCGTAGCTGAAAGTCAGCAACCCCGGCCAGACAGTATGATAATCCCTGCCTTTGTGCAGGAAATCCCTATCCAGCTCCCGCTGGATCTCCTTATCGGCCGCCTCATGTGAGATACCGTACCCGCAGCCGAAATCGATCACACGACACATCTTGTCCAGTCGCCAGACATTCCGAATGAGGAATTCCCAGTAGTCTCTGTTGTGATACAGGAAAACGGCATCCCGCAGGTATTCGTACTTGTCATCCCAGTTTTCACTCAATGTTCTTTCCATACCGTGGCTTATGTGCTCTGAAGCTGTAGTTCGCAGCACCTTTCTTATCGCACCTGTCCGTAGAGTTTGGCGATGATCTCCTCGATAGGCGGGTTCTCGACGAACAGGTCGCGGATTTCGTGGTTGTGGGCGATGCGGGCGATCAGATCGGCAGGGGCGATGCGCAGCGGGTCGAAACGCAGCGTTACCCGCCTCGGGTCGCGCGAGATAACCTCAGCGTCGGGGTCGCTGACTTCGCCGTTTTCGTTGGCGAGGTCCACGGTCAGCCGACGCTCGGAAGTTACTCGGGCTCGCAGGTCCGCGAGCGTGCCGTCCAGGAAATACTCACGGAAGTAGTCGATACACTCAACATTCAGACTTCGACCGAATGGATCGGGTTCTTCCGTCGGCCAAAGGTCGGCAAAGCCGACGATGCGGCCCGACCGA
>JAXHSV010000273.1:0-3419 GCA_034190305.1 Planctomycetota bacterium
CTCGGGAAGCGACCTGGGAAGGAAGTCCCGCTGGAGATTGGCGGCAAGACGCATCTCTTCCTCAATTTCTTCGGAGTTACAGACTGCGCCGGAACCGAAACACCGCGCCTTCGCCACATCTGATCGAAGACCGGATATGACAGGTTGAAGGGCGCGAGCCGATTCAATTCGCGCCGCCAGTTCGCCCGGAGGCGCGTCGGCATCGGCGATGATGAATTGTCCGCTGCGGTGGGAGATCGGGTTTTCCCTGGCCGGACATCCCGAAAGCAGCACCACCGCCACTGACCTGCTGCGATCAATCCGGTCCAGAAACTCGGACAATTGCTTTGTCTGGGACGGGTTTCCCGCCGTCGGGGCGATCAGGACGACCTCGGCATCGTCGAGTTGTTGCGGGTTGGGCTGGGGCGAATCGCAGGCGCTTATGTCCCAGCAGCCGCCGATAGCCGACAGAATGTTTTCGGGTATATCTCCAGGCCCGACCCAGAGCAATTTGTGTTTTTGGGCAAGAACGACCATTCGCGCACACCCTGCTGGTACCGATAGTTACATCGGCCCGGTTAGGGCGCGCCTTTAACAACCTTACCGATACGGTATGGCTTCCCAAATCGTGCGGCAGCCGGAGAGGAAAGAGTACCGCCGGATGGATTCAACGAAGGCGGTTGAACTGTTCGACAGTCATTCCGGAGGAGCGAATGAGTGAACGCAGTGTACCGGGGGCAAGTTCTTTGTGTTGCGGAACCGAAAGGCTTGCGATATGTCCGGGCTTGAGCATAACGATGTGGCTGCCTCGTTGACGAACCGCTCGCCAGCCCGCCCGCTCGAAGCGTTTCACGGCCTCGGCGCCCGATATTACGGGTTGTTTCGCCATCAAACCGCGACCTCTACCTCACGAATGGCCACAGTCAAAGGCATGCCGGCTTCTGCGCGGGCTTCCAGGCAGGCGCCAATGGCCTCGCGTATGTTCGTCAGGGCATCTTCTTCTGTCTCGCCCTGCGAAACACACCCGGGAATTGACGGGCACTCAGCGACAACCATCCCCGTCTCGTCTCGTTCAAGAGTTACGATTAGTTTCATTGAAAACCACCTCAATGCAATTTTACTGATGTAACCGCCTGGAAGTCAAGTTACTTACGGACGCAGGTTCGGCAGTTCGACCTTATCGCCGGCCTTTACATTGAGTTGCTTAAAAGTCCCTCCGGCGACTTCCAGGGCGAATTTCGCGGGATGTCCGCTTGAATAGAGGAATCTGGGTTTGCGGGGGTTGTCCTCGACGGCCATGGTGTAGATGCTGACGATTCGTCCGGTTTGGGATATGAAGGCAACGTCGATGCCGGTCCGACAGTTGAGCATGTGGAAGGTCAGCGCCTCTTCGCGGTCAAAAACGAACAACATGCCCGTCCCTTCGGGCACTTCGTCCCTGCCGGAAAGTCCCTGGCGGCGGCTTTGATCGTCGGTTGCCAGTTCCACACGCCATGTATGCTCGCCTATGCGCACCTGTGGCTTGTCGGTCCGGCCTGAACATCGGCAGGATGACAGCAGTATCAATGGGATCAAAACAATCCATAATGTGAAGGTTTTAAACATAGTGTTTTTTATCTTTGTTTTTTGTCGCCGCACGGTTCGGCATCGCTCACCGTAAGCCGGCGACGGCTAAACACTTCACGTGCGGCGGCGATGACCTGTTCGGGCTTAATAAGTTGCATGCAGGTGGAGGCTCCATTCTCGATAAGACGAGATTGGAGACCTCTGACATGTCGGCATCGGCGTTTCAGGCAGCCTTGACATGGAACGTCGGCGACAATGACCGACCCCAGCGAGCCGACCGGGCCGGTGCGATCCGGGCGCGTCGGGCCGACCAGTGTTACGAAGGGCGCGCCGACGGCGGGGGCGATGAAATTGGCTGACGAATCGCATGTAAGGACAGCAGCGGAAGAGGCGATTATGGCGACCACATCAGGTAGCGTAGTTTGTCCGGCAAGATTGAAGATTTTCCCGTTTCCTCCAGACACCTCGGCGCAGAGTTCGGCGTCGGCATCGGAGCCTGTCAGGACTACCGGCATGTCGCGGGACAGTTCGTCCGCTACTTTTCTCCAGTGTCGGGGCGGGTATAACTTGCTCGCCCAGCGCGTCCCCGGCGCAATTACCAGGTAGCGTCCTTTCTCAAGGTTCCGCTCGATCATGAGCGCTTCGGCAAACGCCTGCGCCTCCGGCGTAATGTTCAGTGCGAGGTCTTCAAGCCCGGCTTCGGCGCCGAGAGCACGGGCAAGTGCCAGATTGCGATCTACGGTATGGACAGCCCGGACGCAGATCGGGTGCGTGTAAAAAATAGCGGCGAATTCACGGGCGTCGGCGAAACCGGCCCGGACGCCGGCGCCGCTGACGCGGGCGAAAAATCCGCTGCGGAACAGCCCTTGCAGGTCGATGACCCAGTCGAATCGCCGTCGGCGGAGATTCCGACAGAAGGCAGTGAAGTCCTTCGTCGCTCCGGCGCTTCGTCCGACGAATCCGTACCGGCGACGGTCAAAGAGGATCACCTCGTCCAGGTCCTTTTGCCCCGCCAGGATGGGCGCACATTCCGGCGTTATTAACCATGCGACATGGGCCTGCGGGAAGGTCCGCCTTATTCCCGCCAGCACCGGAATGGCGGTGATTACGTCGCCGAGACTGGAGGGCTTGATTATAAGCACACTTTCCGGCCTGGATAAGTTCGGCTCGCTCACGGCGCAGTCCTCCTTGCCTGCCTGGCGGAGGTAGAGAGGCGCTGGGCCTTCTGTCGCCGCTGACGAGAAGCGATCTGCCGGCGGATTTTCCGGCTTGACCAGTCCTGGAGAAATCGCCAGTATGGTTTGAAATTGATTCGACCTGTTCCGGGGCTTCGCAGGTATCCCAGCAGCATTCTCAACCGGCCTGCGTGATTTACGACGGGGCACTCCAGCAGAGAGACGTTAAGCCTCATGAGTCCGCGGAACTGCTTTCGGTGCGTAACGCGGCGGACCCGGTTGACGCCGTCCAGGTCCACGAGGATCACATCGGGCGGATGGTTCGGGATTCCGTCCCAGTGTACCAGCAGGTTGGAAGCCTTCAGGTCGCGGTGAGCGAATTTTTCCTCGTGAAGCCGGCGGAGCAGGCGACCCATTTGCCAAAGGACCTGACGGGCAAGGCGTTTTGGCTCTATCGGCGAACCATTAGACTGCTCGCCGCCCAGATAGTGATTGAGGAACTTGTTGAGATGCAGGCCTTTCACCCGTTCGGTAATCAGGATCGAATCGACCAGAAAACCCCACCGTCGTTTTTCCATCGCCACCAGAGGAAGCGCCGTGTAGATGTGTCGGCCCATCAGGGCGTGCCCGAGGTAGAAGCCTCGCAGCGCCCGGCTGGAACGGAACAGGTCGGTTATCCAGCGTATGATGCGTTTTCGA
>JAXHSV010000274.1:0-1813 GCA_034190305.1 Planctomycetota bacterium
CGACTGGAACGCTTACAAGTCCGACAGTTATATTCTTATCGGCGCAGGGATCGACAGGCGGTACTTCACCAGCGATGACGTCAGGAACTGGTAGGAAACGAAGCGTGAAAATTCATAATCTACAATCCGGCGTCTGTCAACAGGTAATACGGTTTTCCCCGAAGAGTCGCAATCGTCGGCCTGCAACCGGTTTTACGCTGGTCGAACTAATGGTGATAATTTCGATTATCGTACTGTTGGCGGGAATAATTCTACCGGCGCTGAATCAGTTTCTCATCCAGAGCAACAAGGCCAAAACCCAGTCGGCCATTAATATGATAGACGGGGGGTGCCGTCATTATTTCAACGACTTCGGCGACTATCCACCCAGCCACGACGACGCCCACAGCGCATGGTACGGCGGTCAACTGCTCGTGCTGTTCCTGACGGGTTATAAACCTGATACGGATAGTGACGGCATTCCGGGCGCGGATATTTTTTCCGACGACGGCGTTGACGGTTTCGGTCTTCGCCTGGTGAAGCGCGGGGATGTGTACGGGCCTTACGGTGGCTGCGAAAAAATCGAGACTAAAAGTAAAGTCATGAACGCGTCGGGTGAGTTGGTGAATACCGATCCTTTTTTTGTCGATACCTTCGGCACTTACGGCAATTGCATACTGTACTACCGCTTCGACGGTTCGACTTACGATTTTTCTGATAACAGAGGGGATCCCGATAAGAAAGGGGCTGACGGGCCGGACGACATAAACTACTACGCCCGGGATTCCGGTACGTATCACCGCACCGATTTCATTCTGATCAGCAGGGGACACAATGAGGAATGGAATGCCCCGCGCGACGGCGGCAGCGACGATGTTACGAATTTCTTCAATAGATAAGAGGTTCATGATGAAAAGCAGCGCCACACATTCAGTTCGAGGTTTTACGCTTATCGAAATGCTCGTGGTGATCGGCATTATCGCCGTATTGGTTATGGTTGTGGTCGGCGTCTCTCAATTAGTCATCGACAAGACGGGCAAAACGCAGACCAAACTCAACATGGAGGTAATTCACCAGGCGATAGAGGCTTATAGCGAAGTCAAGGGTAACTACCCGCCGGATGAAGACGATTTTTCCGACCCCTACCCCGACTACTCGGACCGCGACTGGCGGGCCTATAAGCGCGGGGTAAAATTATATGATGAACTGTCTTCGGTTCCGCAGGCCCGGGCGCGTCTGGCCAATCTGGGCAAAGATGCGATTATGAACATCGATGGCAACAACGTCTTTGTGGATGGGTTCGACAAGTACATGGAGTACTTCAGCGACCATGGCGCCGGCGGTACGCCGGTGGTGATATCCGCCGGCGGTGACGGCAGGTTTGGTACGGACGCTGAACCGGAATATAAAAAAGACAACATTCGTTCGGATAACCAATGACGATGAAAAGGCAATCGGCAACCTTGCCTGCCGGACTGGCCCGTACGGGCAGGCAGGTCAGCAGTCAGCAACAGGGCGGGTGCCGTGGCCGCGGTGTTTGCGGCCACGTCGAAACCGACTTGACGCAAACGTGGCCGCAAACACCGCGGCCACGGCACCCAGGGTTTACGCTGATGGAAATACTGATGGTAATCGCCATAATATCGCTGGTCTTGTCAATCACGCTTCCGGGGATAATAGGGCTGTTCACAGCCGATTCGGACCTGCGGTCGCGTGACGTCATCAGCTCCATGCTGGGCGCCGCCCGTAGCATGGCCGTCGAAAACCGGTCGTACGCGGGCGTGCACGTGCAACTCGACGCCGACAGGAATTGCTGGGTGGCTGTGATGAAATA
>JAXHSV010000274.1:1913-3415 GCA_034190305.1 Planctomycetota bacterium
GTGACGTCATCAGCTCCATGCTGGGCGCCGCCCGTAGCATGGCCGTCGAAAACCGGTCGTACGCGGGCGTGCACGTGCAACTCGACGCCGACAGGAATTGCTGGGTGGCTGTGATGAAATATGATAACGGTACCGGAAAATTTGTCTCAGTCGGCGGTTTTCCTCCGCAACGGATGCCGGCGGATATGGCTTTCGGGCAGATTTCGGATGATTACGTTGACGGCGGCGGTAATTACAAGTCCGACGTCAATGCCGATCTTAGGGGATTTACAACCTTTAACGTAATCTTCGCCCCCGACGGCAGCCTGATGACGGGTCTGGTCAACGGCTCTGTTCCGCAGGTCGAAACGGGTGTGAAGATTTTCGGCGGCGATGGCGCGACGAAAGAACAGCAAATATGGGACCACCCCGCCAGCCTTCCTCCCGGTCCAAATATCAACGAACCCGGCGTCGGCGCGATAACGTCCTTCCATTACAAGACGCTTGAGGCGATGTCCGACGCGAACAGGCTGAAGTGGCTTGAAAAGAACGGGCAGTTTCTCTGCATAAATCAATATACCGGAAAACTTCTGCCTACGAAGTAGTAGTCCGTTTTGTATGAACTTGCGGATAAAAGTAATGCGACACAGAGGCGCAGAGAGTCAGAGAGTGAAAGAAAAAAAACAAAATAATTGTTTTCTCTGTTCCTCTGTGTCTCTGTGTCGAAAAAACGACTCGATCTTACATTTTCAGTTGTGAGGAACCAGTATTGATCATGAAAACCGCATTCAAACAATCGGGCTTTTCCCTGGTGGAACTGATGATGTCGCTGGGCATCCTGGTGGTCGGTCTGGCGATGGTGGCAACGGCGTTTCCCACGGCAATGATGGAGACTAAATTTTCCGTCGAGGATTCAATGGCTACGATGATTTCCGAAAACGCAGCCGCCATTTGCCGCGTAAGGCTCTCGCACATCACAATCAAGGACTCGGTTAGCGGACAAGTTGCCGACGTATCGTCACTGATTAGTCGTGCCGAACGGGCCTATCCGGTTGTCCGTGGCGACCACACCAGCGTTCCGAAGGAATGGGTGGAAATCCCGTCCGGCAGCGGTGATTATTATCCGTTGTCCCTCTACGGCTGGCTTCTGGCCGCTCGTCAACCGAGTAGCAACGATGTCAATGATTATCAACTGGTTATTGTGCCTTATCGTAAATTCCTGCCGGGCGATAAACCGCCGAGTTTCTCGAACCCTGCAACGGTAAACGTTGATGGTACGGGAGAGAAACTGACCGACGGCAGCGTTGTCAGCATAGGTTCGCCTGTGATTAGCACCTTCGACGGCACCTTTGCTTATGTTGTCGATTCGGCGGGCAATCTCAGCTGCAGGATGACCCCCGGCGCCGCCCTGGCTGTGGGCGACCACGGGCAGAATTCACCCGCGATCGGATGTTACGTAGTTCGCACAGCAGCGGCGCCGTAGTCCACGAATTACACGAATAGAAAAGAAACAGAAAGCAGAA
>JAXHSV010000275.1:0-3415 GCA_034190305.1 Planctomycetota bacterium
GCAGTTGTCGATGGTGGAGTTTCGGGCGATGAGGATTGAACGAGCATCGAAGTATCCGCCACCGAATCCGCCGACGGGGACAAATTCAGTATTGTACGGGCTGGTAAAACGCCACTGGTAATAATTCTCGTTGGACGAGGTGATAGTGGAGTTTTCCAGATTCAAAGTAGCGGCCTCGAATACTCTTATGTGTCGCTGGCCGGGAGTTTCGCCGTGCATCTTCAGGGTTTCGCCTTGCAGAACAAGTTCGGCTGCCCCGTTCAACACGAGGTCTGTCCGGCAGACGGCGGTCTTCGTAGCCTTGTCGTAACTGAATAACGACTCATCGCCGACCATCGCGGCGATATCGGTCAATCTCACATTCCTGCCGTTTATTACAATCCCCTTCCTGATTACCTCCTGCTTTGCAACCTTGACGGACTGATAGTCTTCGAAGACCGCGTTTTTATCAGGAAAGACATAGCGGTCCTTGTACACCTCGACGTTATCGACGGTTTCGTTACCGAACCATATGTACTCGCTGGCATCGGCCAAGTTGTCAATATTGAACGTTCCGGGCATAATCCGACCGTTGACCCAGACATAGAACGCTCCATCCGGCGTGTGGATTATCTTCGCATCCACCCAGCCGGAAACGTTTCCGAGGAATGAACCGTATTCGGCGATGCTCCTTCGCCAGGCGAAAGACTGACGACGTGGGTAGCCGTAAGATGTATATGTAATGTTTTTCTGAAACCGCCCTTTGAACAGGTCCGGCGACGTATGGCCTTTGAACCAGAAGTGCCCGGAATAGAAACCCGTTCCCGCGTGAGCATAGCAATATATTCCGGGAACGGGCTGAATCCGGTTATTGTTTCCCTCTCTACCGACGAAGTAATAACCAAGCGAGCCTTTGTACTTTATTCGCCACGTGCCATAAACAGCCGTCGAAGGAAGAAACAAATTCCCCTTGGCCTGGGGTTTTTTCTGGAGATAGCCGTTTTCTGCGCTGTAAATATCGTTTGGTTTTTTCTGGATGTAATCTTTTGGGCCGGTCTCGCCCCATTCGGGCAGTTTTCTGCCCCACGGGTCGGTGACGCTTCTGCCGTAGTATTTCCCGTCCGAGAAATAATCGAAGATGTCCGGCGCTTCAGCCTTCGGCAGCGCAGAGATTACCCATTCCTGATGTGCTTCCTTATCATCGCTGACGGCTTTGACGTGAATCTCCCATATTCCTTTTTCATTGGGAACAGTGAAGGTGAAACTTTGTTCATCCGCGCCTTCAACGACCTGCTTGTTCACCTGCCAGACATACTTTTCAGCGCCATCGGCCTTGACGACGAAGGTTATCTTATCGCCAGGCTTGACCAGGTACATCCTATCGGTCTGGCCGGTCTTGTTCTGCATGCACCCGCCGGTGGAGGAAAAATCCTTTATCACCGGCGCTGCTGAAGCGACCAGGCCAACAGATAGAATCACCACGCACGCCAACATCATCGTTCTGTTCTTAGCCACCAACATTTTTCATTTCTCCATAATAAAATTCTATGAACACCGTACATCCTACATCATGTTCCTGTATTTTATTCTTTCATTCTCAGGCGACAATAAAGGGTAAAGGGAACGTTCCTGCTCTGTTGAAAACACAAAAATAGACGCCTGATGATCATCAGGTTAATCGTGAGTGCCCGCAGTGCTTTGCCACATAGAGCGTCAGAAGGTCGTTCGTGCTGCCGTAAACACGCTGGCGATCAAACTGGCCGTACTTGCGGACGAGTTCCTGCGGCGGAACAGTATAGACCGTCCGCAGGCCGGGCGTGTCATTGTTCTCGAATCGAGCCAGAACGACATCTAGCGGCTCCCGTTTGATATTACCCAGGCAGAACCACGGGTCGTATCCGAACGCGTTGTAGAAGACGTCAAATCCGCTTGTGATGATAAACCACGGCATTTGGGCGGGCTCAATCGCATAGCCGAACCACGGCTCCCGCGCGAGAATCTGTCCGCAAAGTTCGTCCTCGGTGTGCCAAAGCGTCTCTTTGCCGAAGTGCTTCCGGGACGACTCTAACAATTCGCGCGGGATCTTATGCACGTCTTGGATCGTCGGCCGAAGGTGCTCGATGTTTAGCGCGTCGCCCCATACGCCCCATGTATGCACGAAGATGTCAAATTCTCCGCCCAATGCCTCCACTCGCTCGATCAGTCGCATCCGATCCACGCGGCGCAGCAGGGACTCAAACTCCGGAATCCCGCGCGTGTTGGCGAAGAGCTGCCAGCGAGGCTTCATGCCCACCGCCAGCAGGTGCTCCGTGGCAAGCAGATTGTCACGGAACGCTCCCTTGCGGCAGCAGAACCAATCGGTGGTTTCTTCCTCGCCGAAAAACGTGATCTGACACGTATCGGGGCCAACGGACCTGGCCCACTCGGCGTAGCTCTCATCCCGAGCCAGTCGCCAGATGCTCAGGAGTTCATATCGCCAGGGCTTGCCGTCGCTAAGATCAGCCGCAAGTTCGTGCAGCCGGCGATAGTGGTCCGAGAAGTCCGGCTCGCGAATATGCGGCGAAATCCAGACCTTCTCGAACAGGGGTGTGTCTTCCCCGTCGCGCCGGAAATCCCGAAACAGCCCGGCAATCCGACGCACTTCGGCCTCGCTGATGCCCTTGTTCGGCATGGCCCCATAGAAGCAATGCCGACATCGGTTCGGACAGCCGAACATGTCGAATCCGATCGCAACTTCCTTGAATGATAGATCAGGCAATTGGCAACCTCTTCAAAGCATGTTGTTTTCGTCTGCAAGGATATGCCGGCAGTCTCTTGGAGTAAAGGCAGATCGCCGGACTCACGGCATAGGTCAGAAGAGGATGAGAGAGACAAAGAGGCAGAGCAATCTGAATCCCATAGTGCCCGAGCATCCCTTTCGCGAATCATTCTGCCGGTTGGGCATCCCACTGGTAATAGCAGTGGTCGTCGCGCCACTTACCGTCAAAATCCTCTCCGGCATTCGCAATCAGAACAAAGCCAGCCCTGATATGTGTCGCCTGCGAGGCATGGTTGCGGCTCGACGTGTCGCTGCGAACCGCCTCGGCCCCACCTGCACGTAAATGGGCCAAGGCAGTAACCAGAAGGGCTGTTCCAACTCCCCGTCGCTGCCACTCGGGGACGACCTCCAGTCCCCTGCACCACCACAGCTTGAGATGGGGACTAAGGACGAACCTGCAGAATCCGACAAGTTCGGATCCGGCATAAGCGCCAATCAAAAGCGTCTCTGCTAGGTTGAGGTGATTCAGTTCTCCAGTAAAATGCTCGATCGCCCTCTGCAACGATTGGGGGTCCTCATTGCTCAAGGCGCTGATTGCTCCGAGAGACTTCACGTCAGCGTCCCGGCGATCTCGGATGATGCGGCACTCGATCATGGCAAGACCATAATAGCCCCGTG
>JAXHSV010000276.1:0-3396 GCA_034190305.1 Planctomycetota bacterium
ATTCCCCAGACGGGTAAGCCCCCGGCACTGCCGGGGGATATATATGCTCCAACGTTTCAACATCATTCCCCGCATCAACATTATTCCCCCGCAGTGCAGGGGGCTTACCTATAGGCGCCACCCACCCGTTGTTTTTTTGTTCCAATTTTCCCATCCTTGTGGATAATCATTTGGACGTACCGGACAGAAAATCGATCGAGAGATAAATCATGACGCGCAAGTCGAAGAAGAAAAGCAGAGACACCCGCCTGTTCACACTGGAAGTGCTTCTCATAGGCGGGCCGGTAGCGGAGGAATTCATAAAGCAGAATCCCGAAATCTCTCGGACGATCCAGATTCGAGGCGGCCAGACGCTGGGCGACCTGCACGATGCGATCTTCTACGCCTTCGGCCGCGATGATGAGCACTTGTACGATTTTCAGATCGGCGGGAAGGAACCCCACGACCCGAATGCCATGTCCTATACGCACCCAATGGGTACGGAAAATCTTTTCGGCGAGCCCGCCAACGACGCGGAACGCACGAGCATCGGTTCGCTGGGCCTGAAGGTCAAGCAGATGTTCTTCTACTGGTTCGACTTCGGCGACGACTGGTGGCATCAGATTAAGGTCGTCGCAATCGACGATGAAACGCCTGAAGGAAAGTACCCCAAGGTAATCAAGCAGGTCGGCAAAAGCCCGCCGCAATATTTTGGGTGGGACGAAGAAGACGAAGAGGACGAGGAAGACGAAGAAGATTGATCCCGGCGGTTGGCCGGGGTAAGAGTAGTATGCAGGCCGGGTCGAGGTTCAAACCGATGACTCGCCTTTTTTTGTTCTGATAACCGCCACGCCTCATCCGCTTCCGCGGGAAACAGCAAAAAATATCTCTGTGCACTTTGTGCACTTTGTGGTTAAATGGTTGTGCACGTAATGGAATCGCAGGTCTTTTTTGGGGAGGATTGAAAAATGTCAATGCAAGTCTCACGAGTGGACGTATGGGCCGGTCAGATGAAGGATACGCCCGGCGCGCTGGCTGGCAAACTGGCGAAACTCGCCGATGCCGGTGTGAACCTGGAGTTCGTCCTTGCTCGCCGTCGGCCTGAGAAAAAAGGCAGCGGCGTAACCTTCATTGCGCCGATCCGGGGTGCCCGTCAGTCAGCAGCCGCCAGGAAGGCCGGGTTCGCCAAATCTGCCCGTCTTGCGGCTGTGAGAGTGGTCGGGCCGGACAAGGCGGGTATGGGCGCGAAGATAACTGCAGCGCTGGGCGAGGCGGGAATCAACCTTCGAGGACTGTCCGGTGCGGTCATCGGAAAGAAATTCCTTGCCTATCTGGCTCTGGACAGCGCCGCCGACGCCGCCAAGGCCGCCCGCATCATCAAAAAGATGTAGCAGTTCGCCTGCGGGAAAAAGCATCAGCCCATCACCGTCGGCCAGGGCAAGGAGGGAGTTTCTGCTTGTGCTTCGCAGCGGCGCTACTTCGCAGAGCAGCAAGAGCCGGGGTACAGTAGCCGGGTGCGAATAGACTTCGCCGCCCTGCCCGGGACGTCTTGCTGCACCCTGCTGAGACGATTATTTTGCAAACCACTTGTGAGCAACAACCCCACGGTACCGGTTTTTTCAATTTCCAATTGACCCAAAGAGTATCCGAACTTTCTTCCAATCGGAAATTGGAAATCGTCAGTGTCCGCCTTCTTCTGCGATGAATTTTTCGTATTCTTCAGACGACATTAGTTTTTTGAAATCGGCGTCGCCGTCGGTCTTCATCTTTATCATCCACGCCGCGCCGTAGGGGTCTTTGCCCAGCAGGTCCAGGCTGGCTGGGAGGTCTTCGTTGACTTCGATTATCTCGCCGCTGACGGGCGAGTTCAGATCGACGGCGGCCTTGACTGACTCGACCACGCCGAAGGGCGAATCGGCACTTACCCTCTCGCCGGCAGCGGGCAACTCAAGAAAAACAACGTCGCCGAGTTGTTCGACGGCGAAGTCGGTTATTCCCACTGTTACCGTTCCGTCATCTTCGACCTTTGCCCATTCGTGACTTTTTGTGCATCTCAATTCCGCCGGAACCATCAATTACTCCTTGTTCAAAAATAACGCCGCAGAGACGCAGAGAAAAGAGTTAATTAAAAAATTCCTTTCTCTGTTTTTGTTCCGTCTATTTTTTATATCTCTGCGCTCTCTGCGCCTCTGTGGCTTGATTTATATCAGCCCGTGCAGTTTTTCCATAACCCCGTCGAACTCTTTGCCGGTGAAGCAGAAATTCAGGTCGAGAAATCCGCTTCTGAATTTCTTCACCTCGGCCTTTACCGGCCGGTCTTTATTTACCACATCCGCGATGAATTGTGCAACGGTTTCAAAATCGCCCTCGGTCATTCCGAACCTGGTCATTTCAGAGACCCCCAGCCTCAAAGCGCCGGCGGCGGTAAAGCCTTCTTCATTCGGGGCGGCCTGGTAATTGACGATTATGTTGTTGTCCTCAAGCCTCCTTGCCGCTTCAGGCCCCCGGCTGTAGCCGACGTTGACTATTACCTGATGCGTCTGCGTATAACCGACGTCCGCATCGCCGGCTACGTCCATTCCGCAGCGCTTCAGCGCGCCGGCAAAGGCCTTGGCGTTAGCGATAACCTTACGCTGATACTCATCCTTAAAATGGTTCATCTCGTAAGCGGCCATCAGCAGACCCGTCAGCGTGCCGAGGTGGTGATTGCTGACCGAACCGGGGAACGTCCGCCGACGGACCGCCTCCCATAGATGGTATCGTTCGTCCTGCTGCTCGGTGTAATCGGACGCCACGATTCCCCGCTGTGTTCCGAAGAATGTCTTGTGCGTCGAGCCGGTTACGATGTCCGCCCCGTCGGCGAAGGGTTCCTGGAAGTGAGGCCCGACAAGCCCCAGCACGTGGGCCATGTCGTACATGATTACGGTATCGATCCCCATATCGTCCACGAACGCGCGAATCTCTCTGACCGGTTCGGGATGCAGAACCACGCTTTTACCGAAGATAATCAGTTCGGGCTTGTATCGCTCCAGCAGTTCCCGGCAGGCGGGCGCGTCGATCTTGTAGGGGTTTTCCGCCAGAACGGGGAAATTGACCGCAGCAGGTCTTTCCGTCCGCTCATCGTGCGCGATGAAATCTCGCAGCGCGCCCATCGGCTGGGAACTGAGATGCCCGCCACGGATGATGTGATTGTTCATCACGCATCCGATGCGCCTCGGCTGGACCTTCCTGTCTGCGCGGTTAAGATAATCGACCATCGCGCTGAAAACGACGGCATTGGCCATCTGCCCGCTTACGGCGCGGGTTTCGACTTCGGCACATCCGAGAAACTGCCGCAATTCTTCTTCCAGGAGGTTCTCGACAGCCTCGATGAAATCCGTCCCCTGATAGTAGAACACGTCCGCATCGTAAAACGCC
>JAXHSV010000277.1:0-3323 GCA_034190305.1 Planctomycetota bacterium
CCGATGCGTTACGGTTTTGAGCCTTGCTGTCCCCTGCTATTTCGTAAGGTACCCGATGGTCAATCTGCAAATATCGATCTGCAAATATCGTGTGGCATATCGCGCATTCGCAATTGTTTGCTTCGATAATCTTCTTCTGGAAATCTTTCGAGAGGGCTATTCTTCCGCCGACCCGGTCATTTCTGATGTCAGATGGATTGCCAAAACGGAATCCGGCGATCTTTCGGCCTTCACTGTTTTTTGTCCAAAATCTTTCAAGCGGAAGACCTTGTTCCCGCACGTCGCGAATTGCTCTGGGCGGGTGCTTGTAACCATAGTTTTCAATATCTTCCGTGGTAACGCTGCCGTATTTCAGGATGTGCTCAACCACAACTCTCGACCGCTTGCCGGTGACGAGTCGAACTTTACGCAGGATTTCTCTGGGGACGCGCGATTTTGTCATGTCTATGCAAACAGGAGTTTTTGATGATTTTCCCGAAGAACCTTAGGTATTGAACCGAGTCGCTCCATAATTGACGGTGATAAATACAAAGATTCAAAGGTGTGATGGTCTCTTCCAAGAAGGGTTGCTTGTGTTGATCGCCCGACAAGTATCTCCGTCCGGATGAGCCCCAACTCATCAGGGAGGTCTCGCCCGTACACCTTTGAACCCGTACGCCCGTCGTAACTGACTATGAATGGAACATCTCGCTCATTGAGGCGGCGGAGCGATTCGGCAAATTGGCCAAACTCTATGCTTTGACAATATCGTTGATCGCGTCCGCCGCACACCCCTTGGTACGGCGGATCCATGTACACAACATCATCACAGGTGGTTTCGTCCAGAACCTCTTCATAATCACGACAAGACACCTCTGTCCTGCCGTTCAGCAGTTCAGAGGTGCGAATGATGTTCCGCTCCATTGTGTCGGGGTGCATACCTTTTCTGCGGTTGTCCGGACTATTGTTAAATTGTCCTTTACCGTTGTACCGAACAGCCGCTTTGACGCATCTTGCCAACAGGTAAAGAAAGCAATGGGGGCAATGCGTCCTGTTGAATTCGTCTCTGATCTCGTCGTAAAAAACGCGTTCTCGTCCCGATTGCTCGTTCCAAAGGGACTGATACAATGCAATAAGCCTGTGAGGATGATGAATAATGGCATTCCACAGATCAATCAAAGGTTCGTGGATGTCGTTGATGAGAAAATGATTCGCTCGACGGCGATATGCCGCCGCGAGAGTTATCGCAGCCGACCCGGCAAACGGTTCCACCAAACGCTCAATACCCGAAGGAATGCATGCGATAATTTGACCGGCAAGTTTTCTCTTGCTGCCCTGGTAAGGAAAAGGATGCGGAACACCTCGAATTGCGCCCATAGCCAGACCCTTTTCAGACTAAAAGAAGGCTCATAAACCACTCGACCACGAGGGAATTGTAACCATTAGCGAAACGTACAGCAAGCATGAAACAGTATTAGCAAGCAATGGCTGAGCAACATGAGATATAGACCGGAAATCCGACGGACTCATGGTTCGAATACGCGGAGTTTTTCGGCGAATTCCTCGACAACCCATTTCGGCGTGGAGGCCCCGGCTGTGATTCCGGCGATCTTTTTACCGGCGACCATTTCGGGCTGAAAATCGTTCCAGTTCTCAAGGTGATGCGTCCGGGCTCCCTGCTCGGCGCAGAGTCGGGCGAGTTCACGCGTGTTGGCCGACTGCATCCCGCCCAGAACGAACATAACCTCCACCTCCCGCGCCAGTTCGACAGCGGCTGCCTGACGGAGCCGAACCTCGTTGCAAAGCGTGTTGACGACCTTGATTTCGCTGTATCCGCGAGCGACTATCAGTCCCACCATCCGACCGAAATGCTCCAGCGAATGGGTCGTCTGGCAAATGATGCCGATTTTTCCGCCGGCGGGCAGACGGTCGAGTTCGTCGGGCGTATCGACGCAAATAACATCCGGGGCGTAACCGCAGACGCCGCGGACCTCCGGGTGCGATGCCTGTCCTATGACCACCACGCGATAGCCGTCGGAAGCCAATTCCTCGACGATCTTCTGGGCTCGCTTGACCAGCACGCAGGTGGCATCGACGATCCTGGCGCCCTTTGCCCGCAGTTCCGCCAGAACTTCGGGCCCTTCGCCGTGCGAGCGGATCAGGACGGTCCCGCTGGCTTCGGAAGGATCATCGGCCACTTTCAGACCTTCTTCGGAAAGGGCTTCGACAACCTGGCGGTTGTGGATAATCTCGCCCAGGCTCATTATAGGCCCGCCTCGCCGGGCGAGGGTTTTTTCAGCCGTCTGTATGGCGTGTTCGACGCCGAAGCAGAAACCCAGTTTTTTCGCCAGTCTTACTTCCATCACACCGCCAAGTGTAAGGCGAAACAACCAGCCGAGTCAAAATCGATTATCCCGCGTATTGATTGCGGATTGCGGACTTGTCACGGCGAAGCCTTGGCGAAGCCGGATTGTGGATTGGTGGGTGCCATATCTTATACCGGGCGCACAAAGTTAATGCGCTCGGCTGATTAACGGCTACACTGTTCATGGTAATGCGAACTGTTCTTTCGGTGCTTTGTGTCCCTATGCGCGAGCGCATAAACTTTGTGCGCCCGGTATTGTTCCCAGGGAAACAACCGGGACGGTGGGGTTGTTGAAAAAGCCCGTTTAGTCCCAAAGGGACAACTGATAATAGCCCAGCAGTTCACTGCTGGGACAAAGACGACCAAGGCGATGAGTCCCGGAGGGACGAATGAAGTTCTCTCAGGAACACGTATTATGTGCTCCTCATTCGTCCCTACAGGACTCATCGGTAACGGCGCCCAATTCCCCCGTACGGGGGCTATTATCAGAAAACAGCATGGTGGCATTGGGGAATTAAAAAATCTTACGACAGCGGGTGGCAGCGGTAAGGAGTGAGTTGTTGATGTTGGGTGGCACCTTCAAGCGTAGCGGAACGCAGTGGAGCGCCTGCCTGCTTACCGCAGGTAGGCAGGAAGCTTGTGGGTGCGTTTCATGAAAACATACAACATTTTCAGGACACACAACTGTCCTGTATCAAGACACCCACAACCTCCACTTCGTTCCGGTTGAAGGTGGCACCCAAAATCAGTCCGTCCGTTCACGTTTGCGCGCTTAAACGTCAACGCAAAAAAGGGGGGTGGCGAAAAAAATAGAAAATATTTCTTCCTTGGCGGACAAGCACTTACGTCATTTCGGCGATTTTTTCGTACACGTTTGCGCGCGCATTTATGTACACGATTGTTAAGGGTGGAGGCGGCTTCGCCGTCCCAAGGGGCGGCGCGGGTTTTTAACCTGTGCTGCTGCGAACAGGCTTTGAAG
>JAXHSV010000278.1:0-3321 GCA_034190305.1 Planctomycetota bacterium
TGGTTTGGCAAACGCTTACAGTTCCGCCAGGCGTCGGGCTTTTTCCTGAGCGGCCAGGGCGGAGATAAGTTCGTCCAGGTCGCCGGAGATGATGGTCTGGAGGTTGAAGTTTCCGCCTTCCTGGCCTTCGGTTTTGAGGCGGTGGTCTGTGCAGCGGTTCTGGGGGAAGTTATAGGTGCGGATTCGCTGCGAACGGTCGCCCGAACCGATCATGCTCTTTCGGGCAGCCGCCTGGTCGGCTACCTGTTCGGAGCGGAATTTTTCATAGACTCGCGACGCCAGAATACGCCTTGCCTTGGCGCGATTCTTGTGCTGGCTCTTTTCGTCGCGCATCGAGACGGTTATTCCCGTCGGGACGTGCTCCAGTTTTATGGCGGAAGCGACCTTGTTGACGTTCTGCCCGCCGGGCCCGCCGGCGCGACTGACGTGTTCCAGAACATCCTTTTCCCAGTCGATTTCAATCTCGATGTTTTCCGGTTCGGGCAGGACGGCGACGGTGGCTGCCGATGTGTGTATCCGCCCGGCCGCTTCGGTTTTCGGGACTCGCTGGACACGATGCCCTCCGCCTTCGTAGCAAAGTCGGTCCCACACACCGTCGCCTTTGACGTTGACGATTACCTCGCGGAATCCGCCCAGGTTGGTCGGACTGGCTGAAAGTACTTCGACTTTCCATCCCTTCCGTTCGGCGTAATGCGTGTACATGCCCAGCAGGTCGGCGGCGAAAAGAGCGGCCTCATCTCCGCCCGTTCCGGCGCGAATCTCCAGGATGACCGAGTTGGCTTCGACCTGATCGCTCATTACCAGCAACTGGAGGATTTCATCGGCCAGATTGTCGGCCTGGCCGGTCAGTTCGTCGATTTCAGCCTGCACGAGTTCCTTCAGGTCGGGCTCTGATTGCGGATCGTCGAGGATGGACCTGGTCTGTTCTATCTTTTCGACCATCGCAGTGTATCGGCGGTAGGGTTCGACGATCCGTCCCACGCGGGCGTATTCCCTCGAGACAGTTACGATACGGTCGCGGCTGGACGCCACTTCCGGGTCGTTCATCTGATCGGCCAACTGGCCGTAGCGTTCGGCGGCGGCTTCGAGTTTCGCTATCAGGTTGGGTGAGATTTCAAGCATGTAACAGCAATCAGCGGTCAGCATTCAACGGTCGGCAATTGGCATTCGGCAAAGAATAAAAAAAACCGGTGGTTGATTGCTGAATTCACAAAAAACGCCGGCGCAAAGTATCGACACCGGCCTTGCCTGTCGGCAGGCAGGCGTTTCCGATTGGTTGTGGTGCTACTGTTTCTTGAAGTAATCCCCGCCGTACTTCTTCTGGAATTTCTCGACCCGTCCGGCTGTATCGACAAACTTCTGCTTGCCGGTGTAGAACGGATGGCAGGCGGAGCATATTTCCACACTGATGTCCTTGCAGAGCGTCGAACGGGTGGAGAATACGTTCCCGCAGGCGCAGGTTACGGTAACATCTTTATATTCGGGATGTATCTTTGCCTTCATGTTCTTTTCACCTTCAGTCTGAATAAGGTTACGAATTATACAGATATTGAGGTCTGAATCAAGCGGAATTTACCTGTTCCGGACGGAGGGCTATCTGATCAGGTCTGTGATGATGCGGACCATTTCGGGCATTCTGTCGGCCAGCAGGCCCACGGGCGTAATCAGCATTGTCGTGGCGATCAGCAGGAACGTAACGGCCATCGGCGTTGCGACGGTGGAGACACCGGCCAGTTGAGCAGCGAGGAGACCTTCGAATTTTTTTCCGAAATCTGTTGCGTCGTTGCCTTCGACGGATATCGAGACATTCCGCAGCAGCGGCATGGACGAAAACTTCAGCACGAGATATTTTCGTTTAAGCAGGAGGCTTCGGTCTCGTCGCTCGAAAGATTCGCCCATCGTCGAAAGCGCCCGTTCTGCTGCGCGAAGTGCTACCGGGAGAGTGATGTTATATACCACCCAGTTGCTTGCCCGTCTCGGCGCCAACACCAGGGCAAGGATCAGCATCGCGCCGATGACAACCGGCGCCGTCCAGACCGACGCTCCGAAGTAGTTTAACACCGGCACGCAGAAAACAGGAGCAAAGGCTGCATTAAGCAGAATAAAGTCGCTTCGGGCGCTGAGCATCTGTGGATTCGGCTGGCTGTTGAGAAGACCCAGAAGAAGGAAGTAGATCGCCACAGGCGCCACAATTGCAGCGACCTGAACAGCAAGGCTCATCTGTTCGCTACCAAGCATAAAAGGTTTGCTCCGCTTTGTACCGCTGCCAACGACCTTTCATTTTACTTGATATCTTCGGGTTCTGCAACCTTTCTGTACCCGATTGCGTGTATGACGTCAAGGACTTCAGTCCAGGTGGGGAAGGGGCGGTTATTGTCGCTTTTATAACGATTGATTGCCATGAGGAATTCAAACTGCTCGTCGGTCATTTCGCCTTCTTCGGCGGCCCGTCGGGTATCGCTTCTTCGGCGTCCTGGTCCGCGCCGGCGGTCCAAACCCACCCGACGCTCGACCACGTTGGTCCGGCGGTCCGATTCTTGACGGCGATTGTCACCGCGGCGCCGTTCATCCGGCGAATCGCTCCGGCCTTCGTTCTTCGCAGACAACTCGTCTTTAGACATTATCATTCTCCAGTAAGGCAACCTTTGCCCTTACGATATTATCGGCACAACACCTTTATAAATACAGCGATCTATGTTTTCCGACGCCTGTTGCCCGGTCAAATCGCCTTACAGGCAACGACCGTAAAACGGCTGTCTGCAAAATTATCTCTACCGACAGGATTGTTTCCTGCGGTTTCCACTGGTAGTTTCGGTCATAACAGGTGGTTAAAAATACTCGTTTTCTTCGTCGTCGTTTCGGCTGGTCTCGAATCCGTCGTCCGGGCCGAATTCACTTTCGTCGTCATCGTCCATATCGTCCTGGCAGAAACTTTCTATCTCGTCCAGTTGCGAGATGCACTCCCTCGCATCGGTCAACATTGATTTCGGCACCAGGATCGGAACGCCACGATGGTGATGGTCGCTTCTGTTGCCGGGCGGGGGTTTGTAGTCCTCGTCAGTTATCGCCGGGATGTCGTGGTCCTCCAGGAGTTGGCAGTACCAGTCGGCCTGTTCAAAAGAATGAGCGTACACGACGGGTACATATCCGCCAAGATCATCTAATTCTGCGCCGTTTTGTTTTTCCTTTGACATAACATCACCATTTCAGTGTGAACTATGTAATTATATTCGTCCAACAAACTCGATGATACGAGTCTATTTTTCGATTATCAGAAAAACATTTCAAGAGCAAAAATCGCCTCGTGCGACGAAAAATACA
>JAXHSV010000279.1:0-3305 GCA_034190305.1 Planctomycetota bacterium
CGCTGACCAGTTGTCTCCGGACGCCGAGTTCTGCGGCGATCTCTCGACGGAAACGAAGCGTATCCGAATACGCCCCGATACCGAAGACGCGGTGTCGCTCAAGGCGCCGTGAGAAAATCTCCACACCCAGTTCAACCGGATTGCTCAGGATTAGTATGATTTCATGCCCTGCGCCGAGACGTGATATAGCCTCGGAGTAGGCTTCGAAAACAGGGCGATTGCTGGTGGCTATATCGTCGCGCGTCGGGAGCACCTGCAATGATTTTTGCGGATTGGCGGGATCTATAACCGGCAGCGTTCGTCCCGCCGCTATAACCACGATATCCGCAACGACATCTTCCGGACTCAGCGCGACATCGAGTTCCGGGCACGTTCCGGCGAATGCGTCGCGCAGGTCCGCACACAGACCCGGTAGAGAACGGCAACTCGCTCCCCCGTCCCGCCCTACAAGCTGAAGGCGCTCGTGTGTTTCGAGCACGCGCTCTGCCAGGAGGTGAGTGGCGATCATTCGCCCGCAGGCGCCGCCGGCTCCGACAATGGCTACGTCCATCTGTGTCCTTCCTTCAGAAACGAGATGATGCCGGATTGAACAGTGCAATAATTCTACCGAATATTATAGGAGTCGTAAAGTATGCACGTGTTATAATGTCTCCGTGAAAGAACCGCTGATTTGCGAAGATATCGTTCAAGCATTCAGGAAGGTCGGTCTGGAGACCGGCGAGAGCCTGGTTGTGCACAGTTCGTTTCGATCTATCGGGCCGGTCGCCGGCGGGCCGGAGACGGTAATCCGGGCGTTACTCGACGTAATCGGGCCGGAAGGGAACCTGATGTTTCCAACGTTCAACGGTCCTTCGACAGCCCAACCTTATTTTGACCCGGATAAGACGCCGTCCCGGACCGGAATCATTCCGGAGATGGGAAGAAACTTCCCCGGCGCCGTACGCAGTCTTCATCCGACACACTCGGTTGCGGTCATCGGCCCCGACGCCGAGATGCTTACGCGCGGGCATCTGGATTGCCGGGCGGTCGGGGTGGACAGCCCGCTGGACCGCCTCGCAAAAATGGGCGGAAAAATCCTCATGATCGGCGTGATGAACAATTCCAACACCACTGTCCACGTGGGGGAAGAACATGCCGGCGCTCTGAAAGTCGTGCCTTTCTTTAATATCCCCTCAATCAAGGTGCGCCTTCCGGACGGCAGGATAATCAGCCACCAACTGGACACTTCTCCTTCGTGCAGCGTCGCTTTCGGCGCGATAGATTATCCTCTGCGCCGCAAGGATTTGCTGACCGATGGGCGGATTGGCGGGTCCAAACTAATGCTTATGCGAGGCTCGGACGTCATCGAGACCGTATGCGAAATGATCGAAGACAAGCCCGACGTGCTGCTTTGCACCTGGGGCGATTGCCGGACGTGCTCAAAGTCGCGGCAGGAATTGCGGGCAGCCGGTCGAATCGAGTGAGATTTACCTTACATTCGCAGGGTGAATTGCTTTCCGTCTTTTTCCAGGACGACGTGGTATTTGCCTATTCCAACAACTTTTACTCCGTTGATGTTATCCCCGACAGCCACCATTTGGTTGTTAATGATGGCGTAACGTTTTCCGTCGGACGCCAGAATACCGCTGAGCGTCAATTGGTCTGATGCCTTTGGGACATGTGGCTTCTGTTTGCCTTCAGCCGATGGAACTACCCTGACCGGTTCGGGCGGCGGAGTGGTAATTTCGGGTGTCCGGGCGGTGTTTTGTCTGGGGACTTCGGCAATGGTCTGCTGAAGTGCGGCGATATCCGATTTTTCCATCGTTTTTTCGTGTTTGGTTCTGTTTTCTTCGCCGGAAGGCGGTATTTGCATTTCGGGCACATCGGCTGGGACGCCGCTGCTCAACTGAGTTCGCCGAAGTCCGGCTTCGGCTTCGACAGGACTTTGCTGATCCTGTGGAAGCGTAAAGTGCATTATCACCGCTACTACTGATATCACACAGACGCCCAATACGGCAGCGCCCCCCAGACTTGTCTTGCTTCCCCTCAACAGGCGGGAAGGATTTTCTTCGGTTTCGGTTTCGAACGGGTCTGAACCTGTCTGAACCTTCTCGTCATAGAGGTGCTCTACATTGTGCGTGGATCGCCTTGGCGGCTGCGTTTCTGTGTTTGGGCCAATGCCGTCGGCCCGCTTGAGCGCTTCGTTTATCAGGCTCATCAGGCTGCCTCCTTCATGTCGCGGATCGCAAGTTGGACTATTTCACCGTCTATTTCCGCGGCGCCTTTGAGGAATCCCGCCAGAAGGGTCCTGTCGCTTATGGCGTTTATCAGGCGCGGCGTCCCGCCTGAATAGTCGTGTATCTCGTCGATTGCTTTTTCATCGAATCGCACCTGGCCTGCACCGCCTGCGACGAGAAGCCGATGATGGAGGTATCCGGCCGTTTCGATCCTGTTCATCGCTTCCAGGTGGTAGCGCACAGTTATGCGCTGCGCCAATTGCCGAAGGGCCGGACCGTTGATTTTCTCCCGAAGTTCCGGCTGGCCGACCAGGACGATCTGAAGCAGTTTGCGGGAATCCGTCTCCATATTGCTCAGGAGGCGGACCGTTTCCAGAAGTTCTGTGGACATGTCCTGCGCCTCATCGATGATGAGTACCGCGTCGCCTCCGGCTTCGTTGACCTTCAGAAGGAACGAATTGAGCCGGTTGATGCATCCCAGGCGGTCGCGCCCGGACGGGCGGGGTGCTTCCCGGCTGCAATTGTCGATACCGAATTCCGCAACGATTGCACGTAAAAGTTGCGTGGCGGTGAGTTTCGGGTTGAGGATAAGGGCTGTGTGGTAATCTTCGCCGAGGTTGTTCAACAGGTTTCGGCACAGCGTGGTCTTTCCCGCGCCGACCTCGCCGGTAAGCAGCACGAAGCCCTTCCGCTGCCGGATTCCGAAAAGCAGATGATTCAATGCAGTGCGGTGCCGGGCGGTCGGAAAGAAAAATTTCGGATCAGGCGTTACGCTGAACGGAAGTTCCTTCAATTTGTAATGATTCAAATACATTTTCACTCCACGTGTATTACCGCGTGTTTCGTATCGTCAAATTACCCCGCCCGCTTTACCAACAAAGTCTGCCTATTTGTTACATTCGGAACTCGTGAAAAAAATCAGCAGGGATGCAGGGGATGTGGATTTGCGGCATCAACAGCAAGGCATCAGCGAACGGTTTATCGTAAAACAAGTCCGAACGGCAAGCCGATGTTCACTCGGCTTGCCGTTCGAAGGCGATGTGCTGTTGCAAGATTTCTATCGCCAGTAGTAATGCCACTGGTAGGTCA
>JAXHSV010000028.1:0-18909 GCA_034190305.1 Planctomycetota bacterium
TAAATTCCGCAAGGTTGACGGGGGGTTCTACATACCCAAGGAGGGCAACGCAAACTACGTTACCTCTGTGGCGGTAATGGCCTTTGCGGAATTTAAGCAGGCACTTGAAGCCATCCGACACCACTTTTGATTCGTTGTCATATTGGGGGTGTTGGAGCAGGGCCTTGAGCGCCATCGCCGTCAGCGCCGGGTGTGATTGACCCGGCGCAAAACCCCATCCGCCATCGGCGTTGCGCGCTTTCAGCAGGAAATCGAGACCCTCATTAATATTCTTATGAACCCCGGCAAGGTGTTCCGCATCTATAGCGTCATTAACCGGCGCCATTAGCATATTAGGCAGCGTTGTCGCCTCCGGTCTGGTAGTCGGCTGTTTGTCCTTATCCTTCGACCGGCTGTAACCGGTCAGGCCGATGAACAGCACCAATGCCCCAATCATCACATTCAGAAGCCCATTTTTCATGCGTTTACTCCTTCGGTGCATGTAGTAACACCCTCGAAAAGACGCAATACTCGTGCCACATAAATTGTATCGCTATTCGGGGAAGATAAATATGTCCGCGCAAGGACGGGAATGATCGTCTCACGTCCTACATGAACAAAAATTGTTCATCTCGAAGATGATGCCGGAAGCCGTTGCCTTCATCGCTGGCGCGAAAGAATAAAGAAAGTCAGCGCCGCAAGTTGCAAAACGCCGGCCGTAGTTAATGCTATGTGGCAGACGGTATAATTTGTCTGTAAAGTCGTCGCGCCGGGTATATTTACCAATCCCCAGACCAGTGCGACGAAGGCGAATATCTGCAGGATTGCGCCGAACAGGCGTGCTGTGGAGAACTCCGATTCGCCGCTGGAGGTAAGGTTCTGTCTGACGTGGCGCAGGATTTCATGTAGAACCTGCGAATCGGTCATGTTTTCTATGGGGTCGGCGACCTTTCCGGGAAACTGCCCTGTACCTGCCGATATGGCCGCCGGACTTTCAAAGGCCTTTCCCGCCCCTGCCAGACCGGCGCCGCTTTCTCGCAGGATTACGCGGGCAGCATCGATTAGGTTGCGGACGGTAAAATCGGCCTGGACGTCTTCGTCCTGTTCATGTTCGCCGTCGCCCTTGAGTCGAACGCGGACAGTCCTGCAACCGGCCCTTTGACCGGCTTCGATGTCGCGCGGCGCATCGCCCACCATCCAGCTATCCTGAAGGTCTATCTGCAAATCCTTCGATGCCCGAAGCAACATTCCCGGAGAGGGCTTGCGGTCAGCCGATACGCGAGTGTACTGCTCAACGGAACCTTCCGGATGGTACGGACAATAGTAAATTGCGTCCAGTTCAACGCCTCTCTCGGACAGTTGCCGGCGCATCTCGCTGTGAATCTGCTCAAGTCCGTCCTCGGTCAACAACCCGCGAGCAATTGCCGACTGGTTCGTAACAACGACCAGTTTGAAACCCGCCTGGGCAAGAGAACGCAATGCCAGCTCAACCCCCGGAAGGAGTTTGACTGCGTCGGGGGCAGTAAGGTAACCAGGATCCTCAATGATCGTCCGGTCGCGGTCGAGAAAGACACACTTGTGATCCATGATATGCTCCTCTCATCCGTTCGAGGAAAAGTGTTCATCTATCAGTTCGCAGATTACATGATACGCCAGTTGGTGCATCTGCTGAATCTGGTCGCTCCATCGGCCCGGTGCTGTGAAGCAAACGTCAGCCAATTCCGTCAGTTCACCGCCGCCGGGTCCTGTCATTGCGACGACTTTCATCCCAAGCCGTTTCGCCGCCCCCGCCGCAGAGAGTATATTGGGGCTCTTCCCGGAAGTCGATAACGCCCACAATACATCGCCTTCATTTCCCAGTGCTTCAACCTGGCGCGAAAAAACCTGCTCGAAGCCGAAGTCGTTCGCCAGCGCCGTCAGTGCGCTTGTGTCCGTCGTAAGAGCAACGCACGGCAGCGGTTTGCGATTTTTTCGTCGGAAACGCCCAATCAGTTCGGCGGCGATGTGCTGTGAATCGGCGGCTGATCCGCCGTTACCACAGAGATAGACTCGTTGACCGGCACTGAAGGCGCCTATCAGGACTTTGGCAATATTACCAATAATGTCCCGCGCCGTTTCGTCGAGTTGACCGAAAGAGGCAACCAGTTCGCCAGTCATTTCGTCAATTTTTTTATTGTTCTTCACACTTCATTCCGGACTACTGTTCGCCGCTGTTGACTATCCGGTTAATTATCTCGGTGGTGCTTGCGCCTTCGACCATATCCAGCATGAGGACCTTCCCGCCGTAGGCTTCGACGATTTCCGCGCCGACGACTACTGGCGTCGTTCCGCCTTTTGCGAGGATGTCGGGCTTGAGCTGTTCCAGAAGAGGCTCGGGCGTATCTTCCTCGAATATGGTTACGTAATCCACACATTCCAGCGCCCCGAGCATCTCCGCCCGCTCGCCTTGTCCTATGACGGGCCTGCCCTGACCCTTAAGTCGGCGTACACTGTCGTCGGAGTTGACGGCAACGATCAGGCACGAGCCGAGTTCTCTTGCCTGGCGGAGATAGCGGACGTGTCCGGCGTGCAGCAGGTCGAAGCACCCGTTGGTAAATACGATGGTCTGACCGCTACGGCGACGGCGGATGATTTCGCGGGCGAGGCGTTTTCGGCTGACAACTTTGCCGCCGCGAAGGCCGAGCATCCTGTGAAGTTCATCGAGCACCTCGTCCCTGGAGACCGGCACGACGCCGAAGCGTTCGACTTCCAGTCCTCCGGTAACATTGGCAAGGGCTACGGCGTCTTCGGCCTGACATCCGCCGGCCAGCGCCACTGCCAGCATCGCAAGGACGGCATCGCCTGCGCCAGCTACGTCATAGACCGCTCGAGGGCGGGTCGGTACAGTCCGGCTTTCGCCGTCGGACCGCGCAAGATACGCACCTTCCTTGTCGAGCGTAATCATAACGGTCTCGGCGGCGGTCGTCTGAATTATCTGCCTGGCCGCCCGTTCCAGCGAGTCTGTATCGCTTATTTCGATGCCGCTGGCGAGAGCGGCTTCATACCGGTTCGGCGTCAGTATGGTCGCGCCGCGGTATCGACGGTAATCGCTGATGCGAGCAGGGTCAACCACCACCGGAATGGAAGCCGACCGGGCGTCGGCTATTAATTGCGGCATGGTCGAATCGGTAAAAACACCCTTGTCGTAATCCTCAAACGCAACCGCCCGGCAGTCAGTCAATACCGACCGCAGCGAGGCGCGAAGCGTTGCGGCAACGGATTTCGGAAGCGGATCGGAAGATTCCTCATCCATGCGAAGAATCTGCTGGCGATGACGGTGCTGGGCCAGACCCACCAGACGCTGCTTCAGCGTTGTAGGACGACCCGGAAGGCGCGTCAGCGTGGCGGTTTCAGCCCCCCCCGACGAAAGCATACCCATCAGTTCATCCCCAACTGCGCCCTGCCCGATAACACCGATGCAATTGACCCGCCCGCCCAAAGCCAGGATGTTCATCGCGACGCTGCCCGCCCCGCCGGGGTGGGACTCACGCCCAAGCACGCGAAAGACGGGAACCGGCGCCTCCGGGCTGATACGCTCGGTATCTCCTCGGACATAAAGGTCCAGCATGTAATCGCCCATCAAGGCGATCTTCGGATGGGACAAACCTTCAACAATCTCGATCAAACGGTGCATGAGGAGAATTCTATACCCGCAACATCAGACTTGCAATGTCTGGTATAGCATATCCACCAGGGATTGCTCGCCTTCGGCCATCCGCATCTGAACTTCAAGCGTCCATAACGGTCGCGGTAAAGAGGCGGGATTATCGATCTTGATGCGATCCTTGGCGGTGGTGACGACGGTTTCAGCGCCGCTGCTGTCAACAGCGGACGTTATACTTTCGATCTCTGACGGGCCGTAAGAAATATGATCACCGAAGACGACCTTTTCCGCAATCCGAGCGCCGATTTCGGTCAGCGTGGCGAAAAAACCTTCGGGATTACCGATACCGCAGAATGCACAAACCTTTCGCCCATACAAGGCATCGGGGGGCAACTCGACTCCTTTTTCATCAATAAGTTTGACGGGTTTGTGAACGGCTGTGTGAATAGAGGCCTGCGGCGCTAAATGGGCGAGCCGTTTGCGAAGATTATTCAATATCTCCGCCGGTACCGTGTCGCTGCGCGTAATGACAATCACGTGAGTATCCCGCAGCGCCGTCAGCGGCTCCCGAAGGCGACCGACAGGAAGGCACATTTCGCCGTTGAAAGGTCTGGTCGCATCGATAAGGACGATATCCAAATCCCGCCTCAGCCGCAGGTGTTGGAAGCCGTCGTCCATTACCAATACGTCGGCTCCGTCGGCGATTGCCTTCTGCGCACCGGCCAGGCGGTCAGGATTGACAATAACAGGCGCGCCCGTTGACCGCTTGAGCAGTTCCGCCTCATCGCTCCTGCCACCGACGGCCTTGTATCCGCGAATGAGGATCGCGGGTTTCCGCCCCGCCTCTTTCAAACTCTCGACGACCCATGCGACCATCGGCGTCTTGCCTGTCCCGCCGACGGTGATATTGCCGATGCAGATAACAGGCGCATCTACAGAGTAACTTTTCATTATCCCCCGCCGGTACGCCCAGCGACGCAAACGCATTATTCCAGCATAAGGCGACGCGATTATCTTTCCAATGAAAGCATTCATCGCGGACATACTAACTGTTTTTATGCACGGGTAAAAGCCCACACAGCGCAGTGTGCGGGCTTGGAGAAAAGAAGCAACGTCCAGAGTATTCCAAGCCCACGCACTGCGCTGCGTGGGTTTAACGCTTCCATATCAAAAACCTTATCGGAAACCCCTTCCATCGTTTATCGGGAAACTTACAATTCCATTATGGATGCATGGAACGGATGGTATCACGTCACCACAGGTACTTACGGAAGTTGGCTGCCGGGAGACCCTCGCGGGTGGCGAAGTCGGCATCATCGAGAACATGTCGAAGGGCACTATAAAAATCCGCCTCCCGACGGAAAGTACGAACAATTCCACAAACGTTCGCAGCGCCTGATGAAATCGTCACCGGTTTTATTGGACGACGACGAAAAAAGAATCGCCGGACAAGCGATGGTGGAGATGCTGATGGACCAGGGTGTTGAACTGCTGGTGCTTTCCCTTGATGCCGTTCATTGTCATCTATTGGCAAGGTTCGGCAATCTCCTTTCCCGTCAGGCTGTCGGCAGGGCGAAAAAGCACGCATACCATATTCTCGTCGATCGCGGACGACAGGGACGAGTCTGGGAAAAGAAATGCCGAACACTACCAGTCAGGAGTCGATCTCATCAACTGAATGTGTATCAATACATTCTTGGCCACGCAACGAAAGGGGCGTGGGTATGGACGTTCAAAGAAGGTCTTTATTGGCGGAAGTGAGGGGGCGTGGCGTTTGTACATAAGGCAGCGTTACCCACGCAGCGCGGTGCGTGGGCTTGGGGGAATTTTTACGGTTCTCCAGTATTTCGTTTTTTTAATCCCCAACCCCTATCTTCTCAATTATAGCGTCCGCCATTTCGCTGGTGCCGACGGCGGTCGGGTCGTCGCGGTCAGGTTTCATGTCGTACGTAACGGATTTGCCTTCGGTGATGACGGCTGCAACGGCGGCTTCGAGGTTGTCGCCGGCAGACCGTTCGCCGAGATGTCGCAGCATCAGTACGCCCGAAAGTATAAGGGCCGTCGGATTGACCTTGTTGAGTCCCTTATATTTCGGAGCCGAGCCGTGTGTGGCCTCAAAGACCGCGCCGTTGTCGCCGATATTGGCGCCCGGCGCCACGCCAAGTCCGCCGATCAGACCCGCGCAGAGGTCCGAAACGATGTCGCCGTAAAGGTTCGGAAGGACGATAACGTCGTAGAGTTCGGGCTTCTGGACCAGTTGCATGCACATGTTGTCAATCAGTCGCTCTTCGTATTCGATATCCGTGTAGTCTTTGGCGACCTGTTCGGCCGTTTCTTTAAATAGGCCGTCGGAGAATTTCATGATATTGGCCTTGTGAACGGCGGTAACTTTACGCCTTCCATTGGCGCGGGCGTAGTCGAAGGCGAAGCGGACGATCCGATCGCTGTTTTCGACGCTGATGGGCTTTATGGACACGCCGGTAGTTGCCGGTGTGGTCTTGATCTTTTTGTCGGTCGAAAGGCGGTTGACGGCTTCGATTACCTCCGCCGTTTCCGGCAAGCCCTTTTCGAACTCCACCCCGGCGTAGAGGTCTTCGGTGTTCTCGCGGACTACCACCAGGTCGATGTCGTCGTATCGGCTTCGGACGCCGGGATAAGACTTGCACGGGCGCAGGCAGGCGTACAGGTCGAGCGTCTGTCGCAGCAGGACGTTGACCGAGCGGAAGCCCGTTCCGATGGGGGTCGTAACCGGGGCTTTGAGCGTCGCGTCGGTATTGCGAACCGATTCGATGGTCGCTTCGGGCATCGGCGTGCCTTCTGCCTCCATCACGTCCAGACCGGCTTGGCATTGCTTCCATTCGATTCCGCCGGCGTTCGGGGTTTTCTCCAGCGCTGCGGTAACGCACCTCTGAGCGGCCTGGGCCAATTCCGGACCAACACCATCACCTGTAATCAACGTTACGACGTGTGTTTTCATGCGCCCGTTTCCTTTCGTGTAAGACAAGTCGATAATCGAGCGAGGGATGCTAACAGGAAGCGTCCGAAGCGTCAATGCTTACGGAACGTAATCCGTGGGCTTGATATTCCAGAAACTTCTTTCTCTTTCCATCCAAGCCCACGCACTGCGCTGCGTGGGTTCATAGCGCGACGAAATTCCTCATCGTTACTTCTTTATTGTTACCTCCACCGATGCGTAACCGATGTTGTTGTACAGGTCGGTAACGCGGACGGCGATGCGGTGCGTGCCTTCTTCCAGGTCGGAAATTGTCGTCGAGAACGTCTCCGCCTGCGAATCACAGATGCCGTCTGTCGGCAGAATCGTAACCCATTTGTCGTTTGAATCGACGGAATAGTCAATTTGTTGAAGGCGGCTGAGTGCATCGCCGGCTTTACCGGACAGATTCACCTTATCCTTACCAAGGTTTTTGACGACAAGGTCGGTCGCCTTCGGTTGGGAGTTGTCCACGATAATCGGGCGCGAGATACGCGCCGCCGTCAGGGCTGATGACGGCGCATTGTCCGGGGCGTCGGAAACCTCGACATGGACCTCGTATTCCCCGTCCGGGACAGTCAGTGTGTTCCAGGCAAAGACCGGCTTGGAGGCTTTTTCGACCAGTTTTATCCATTTTCCCCGCCCGACCAGACGGAAAGAGAATTCATACTGCACGGCATCACCGTTGGGATCGGAGGCCTTGGTCTGAATAATCCGAAATTTCTTCGGACCGTTTGTTTTCTTTTCGGGAGCGGGTGTGGAGCCGGCAGTAACCTGAACCGATGAGACAACCGGCGCAAGGTTGCCGACCTGGTGGACGAGAACAACCTTATCGACCGACGGCGTGGTTTTACCCTCGCCGGCGAGTGTCAGGCGATACTGGATGAACCTCCCAGCCGGGCATATTATGGGCAGCCAGCCGGGGGCGACTACCGTTTCGACGGACCAGTCCGACCATGTTTTTTCGTCCGGTTTGGCGACGTTTCCGCTGCGTGTGGCGATGGTAACGCCACAGCCTGCCGGTACGTCGCCGCTAACGCTCATCGTTCCCCATCGCGCGATCTGTTCGGCGTCGAAAACCTTTGAGATGCACGTTCCTTTTTCGGTAAATCCCTTGCTCAGTGCGAACAACCCGCCGTTGACGGACGTGCCTATGTACAACCTGCCTTGGGAGTCAGCAGCCAAGACCGTTATGTCTTTCGGGTCCAATTTCGCAATTGCGCATATCTGCTCACCGTCGGTACCGACGGTGAAGACCTGCCCGCCATGACCCGTACCGAGAACCAGCGAGCCTTCGTGCATCACCATCGCAAGGATGGTAACAGGTCGGCGAAAGACAGCCTGGACGAAACCGGACTTGTCTATGCGATAGACGGCGTTACCCTTGCCCGATGTCGGCTTGGACGGAGTCGGGAGATCGGGCGCGGAGCTTCTCCGGGCAGCCGCTATGCGCCTCATTATTTCCGGCGGGACCTGCCTGGGGGTCGGGACGGTCTCGACCTTGACCGATGGTTTGACAGCCGTTCCGAACATGCGCCGATTGCCGGAGCGTGTTGTCGGCCCTCCGGTCGGCACGGTGTCAATTCCCAGTCGCCGGTTCGATTTGCCGTCGGGTTTAACCGGCGCTTTTTTCAGCAGTTCGATCTCCTCGGCGTTTTTATCTGTCCGTCCGCCCGGAGCGGTTGTAACGGGCATTTTCGCCGGTCTCGACGCCGGTTTGGTAGCGGGGTTTGTGGCAACCTTACCAGCCGGTCTGGTCGGCGTGGTCTTATCCGGTTTGCCCTTGATTTCACCTGACGGCTCCTCGCCGTCAGCCGAAGCCTTGGATGAATCGGAAGTGGATGCATAAAGAACGCCGTCGGCATCGACCAGCAGGCAGGAAATTTCCGTCTCCTGAGCGTCGTAAAGGATTCGCCCTTTCTTCCTGGCGGGGGCCAATTCAATTATAAGCCCGTTTTCCCCCGTACCGGCATACAGCAGATCATCCCGGCCACGGATAAGTGAAAGAATGTTCTTCTCGTCGCTGTCGTAGATAACTTCCGCCTTGCCGTCGGACTTTACGTGAAAGACCTTACCCTCAGGACCTGTTGCGACGAAGAACGAGCCGCGAGGGGCCGATACAACCGACCATACGGAGGCAACCTTCTTGTCCGTCCAGATGTTCTTTACTTTGCCTTTACGATCGATTCGATATATCCCCGCCTTTTTCCCGCAGGTGCCTGCGATCAGGTTGTCGCCAACAAAAACCATGCTCCTGACCAGCACACCCGGAAGTTGGGCGAATTTGACCAGTTTATTCCCCTCAAGCCGATAAACCACCGCCTTAGGAGCAGCGGCAAGATATACTTCTCCCCGCTTGTCAATGGCGATCGCGGAGATTATTCCGGTCTTTTTGGCCGGTTCAACGAGCGTCTCTAGCGCGCGGGACAGTTTAACCTCGCCCAGAGACGTTACGACCGTTTTGGACAATTCGCCCGATGCAAATTGTACTTCAGTGGAATGAGTCCATGTTACCGGTTTGACCGCCCATGCAGTTACTGCAACGGCAAATACAAACGCTACGACAACGACACTTTTGTTCATTACCCCGTCCCTTTCCTATAAATAGTAACCGGTAGTCAGCAACCTGTGGTCGGTTGTTTTCCGGGCTACTGATTACTGAGAGTGTTCGATGATTATACGGGTCAAGACGCTCTGGTTATAATGCCCAATGTCCAAATAACCAATGCCCAGTGTCCTCAAAAAGCGCGACGATGACTTCCGGCATTAGACATTAGTCATTGATTGGTCATTGAAAATTGGTCATTGGTCATTACATAATTCTTTGTATAGGGCAGATGGTTACAAAAACCTAATTATCGGACAGCCTCGACTACAGGCTACTGATTCACTGTTTTCGGACGATCATAACGACGATACCGATGGCGAACATCAACATCGGCCAGGCAAGCCCGCAGAGTATTTTCACGCCGAGCATCGTTCCCGATTTAATCTGTTCGATAGGTTCGACAATGATCGGACCGGCTCCGATGTATTCGTCCCGACCGGCAAGGTGATAGATGCTGTTGACCAGCAGGTCCACATCAGCAATCGGCGGCGGTTCGGGCACAATGGTTCCATCTTCGCCGAATCGGATCACGGGATTCTGCAGGTAGTAGTCGGTAAAGCTTTCGCCCGCAGCCAGGACGATAATGCGCGCCTGTTTGCCTTCGATTTGCTTACTCGCTTCGACGGCAACAGCGAACGGGGGAAGAAGGTCGCCGCTGTTCGGATCGGCCTGGAGAGACTCTCTTTGCTCCACCTTCCTGATAAACGCATTTATATCGGAAACCGCCCACGTTTCACCGCCGCCTTCGGGGACCGTCAGTATATCATTGATTACTGCACCGCTCTTGTTGTCGGAAACGGTTGTTATCGGGCAAACATTAAGCCAGTACAGCCGCCGGGCCTTGAGAGGCATACCGACCGGATGGTCAGTGAACGCCGACAGAGGCAAGTGCCTCCAGGTATGGATGGGCAACTTGAATTCACCGGGGTTGAGCGGGTCCGGGCTGGCCTGGATTACACGTAACGCAATTTTCACATCTATGCCCCAGTCGTTTTGCAGATAATCGCCAAGGCCATAATAGGCCGGCATGGTAATCCGGCCCATATACTGCGGGAATAAGTAACCCGCCAGGAACACAGCGGGCGTTGATTTGGCGATAACCTTACGAATCTTCGCCACCTCATCGGGGCTCCATCGGGGCCTCTGCCCGCCCATCCCCGGCGGCATCGGCGACGGTTCCGGGGGGGGGAGAATAAGAAGCACCTGAGGGATGTCCCTGCTCGCAGTCGGCCCAGGCTGCCTGGCAACGTTCCATTCCGTCACCTTCAGGTTCGCCTTTTCCAGTCGCTGCCGGAGAGTCTCCAACTGCAGCGAAACAATAGACCCTACGACGGGAGGCTGCTGCTGCCAGAGATGACGCGGCGGAATGTCCTCAAAATAGGTCAACACAACCTCGGCGAACTGCTCTGCCGTCATGCTCAGCATCTTGGCGCAGATTGCTGAATCCCCCTGAAATACCCGCTTATTGTTTCCGTCCTCATCAACCTGTCCCATCTGCTGTCCGGCAGCAAGGGGCCAGACCTCTTCGAAATCCACAACGCCGGTTTTTTCACCGATTTCTATCAACACGATGTTGTCCTGTCCGATCTTCTCGATCAGTTCGGTCAGGTGTTCGGGCAAAGGTTTGACGTTTCCGGCCTGGTCAAGCAATTCGTTCAGTGGTTTAATCTGCGCCTGGAGATAATTGTCCTGCTTGGCGCGGGCAAAAATCTTTTTGGTTGGTTCATCAAGTTTGGTCAGTTCGTCCATGAGGGTATCGACGGCGGTCCGGACTCTTCCAGACGCCTCCAGATACTGCAGTATCACCCGCCTGACCTCCGCAACGAACTGCTGCTGGATGTCAACCTTGTCCGTCAGACGAACAAGTCCTTCCGCCTGATCGGCAATGTTGTTAATGTCGCCGGAAAGGCGACGGTACAATATCGGCAGGGAAACCCCTCCAAGTCGCCAGGAACGGGCATTATGAACGTATCCATTTCCGGTGAACTGATCCAGTTGCGTAGCGGTCAACTGGGCGGAATCGGCAGCAGCGCGAATATCGACGGCAAAGGATTTTATTACTTTTTGCGGATCGCGAGGCAACGGCGAATTCGCCCGTCCGATACCTGATGACGCTTTGGCAAGAGCGGTCTGGACCTTACCGGCAGCGGTGGTAAGTCCCTGACGCTGCTTTTTCGCCTTTTCAGGAACAGTTGAAAGACTGCGAAGTCTGCCGCTTATCTGCTTCAGCGTGTTCTGGAGTTTCTCCAGAGTATCCTCGATTTGCCGGACCATGCCAGGAAAATCCGGCAGAGCGGCTACGGATAGGTCCCGACGTAGTTCCATCGCAGTTTCCCGCAACTGTTTCCGGGTCGCGCCCATTGCATTCTCAACGGCCTTGGGCATGCCGAACTGCTCAAGCCACCCGCCGGACGGATACTCCGCCCACTGTCGGACCAGCACCTCGTATTGAGGACCATGCTTTCCATCGAGTCTCTGGAACTCTTTTATGACTTCACGGTGATCGACCGACGCTTCGTCAAGCAGCCGGCGGAGGCGAGCCAGAACCTCGGCCTTGTCGCGATCCGACGTTACATTGACAATCGTTACACCGGATTTCACCCGGGCAATTTCACTCATCATGTCACGAAGACGGGGAAGATACTCCTGTGGTTTCCTGTCCTGCTTAGTGGATGTGTAAATACTGGTCAGGCGAACCGGTTGGTCTATTTGCCCGAGAATTTTCCCGGCTGTATCGCTCAATCCGTAATGCCCTAAAGTCTCCATGTCGCAGCGATAGCTTTTTTTGTTGCTGATGATATTGACGACGATCAGCAGCACCGTTGCCACGACGATGGAGATCGCAACGTTAAACCCCGCCGCCTTGCGGGAATACTTCAGATCGCGAGTCTTCGTCTTGGCCGAATCGCTCTTTTTTCTCTTTATCGCCATCGTCTGGACTCCAGGACCTTTGTACTGATAAAAAGGAAAAATGCCGTTATCGTCAGGAAAAACACCAAGGCCCGCGTATCAAACACGCCTCTGGAGAAATCAGCGAAGTAAGTAATCATGTTCAGTTTGGCGACGCTCTGTGCGTATTCCGGCGGCACCGTCAGAACTACAAGATAAAGACCGCCGGTGAAAAAGACCAGGATAGCGATACCTATCAAACCCGCCACCAATTGATGCCGGGTTAAAGTCGATGCGAACAAACCCACCGATATATACGCAGCTCCCAGCAGGACCATTCCCATATAGCCCATGCCCGCTACGCCCCAGTCCGGTTTCCCGAATATCACTATCAGTGCGAAGAACACACCCGTCGCCGCCAACAGCAGCAGGTACAAAACAAACGCCCCGATAAATTTGCTCAGAATCACCGTCGTATCCGTAACGGGCGCCGTCATCAGCATCTCGATTGTCCCGGAGCGGAACTCTTCTGCCATCAGTCTCATTGTCAGCAGCGGAATGACCACCGCCAACCCGTAGGCCAGCACGTCGAACAGCGGGCGGAGAGTGGCTTCGGCGCCGCTGCGAAAGACCGGTTCCATCTCTATCTTCAAAAACGGGATACGCACACCCCACAGAAATATCACTCCCACCATAAGCAGGAACAGTGCGGCAATAACGTAAGCCATCGGGCCGTAGAAATAGGCCGATAACTCACGCCTCGCCAGTATCAATACCTTGCGCATCGCTTCTTTTCCCTGGTCCCTAATCCCCAGAACCTAGTCCCTTGTAATTTGTTCATACGTCATCTGAACGAAGAAATCTTCCAGCGAACCGATTTCTCGTCGCAGTTCGCGCAGTTGATAACCTTTTGCCGCCACAAGAGCGGCGACATCCTGCCGGAGGTCGGTCTCCTCGGCGCATTGAACGGTCAGGCGCGTCCAGTTGCCCGCCCGTTCGTGCTGTACGTCGAGCACGCCCTCGATACCAGCCACCGTCTCCGCCATTTGCTCGGATTGCCCGCCCTTCAATTCGACAATCACTCGCGACGGACCCGACACCTGTCGGCGCAGTTCGCCGGACGTGCCCTGCGCGACAATCCGTCCGCCGGAAATAATTATCAACTTATTACATACCTGCTCGACTTCGGCGAGGATGTGGCTGGAGAGAATAACAGTGTGATTTTCGCCGAGTGAGCGGATAAGGTTTCGCATCTCGCGGACCTGGGCGGGGTCCAGCCCGATGGTCGGTTCATCCAGCACCAGTACTCCAGGCTCGTGCAGCAGGCAGTCTGCCAGGCCGACTCGCTGCCGGTATCCGCGTGACAACTGGTCTATCCGCCGGCGCATCATATTCTCAGGCTTGAGAAGCCAACACCGCTGAGCCGCGCGGTCAACCGCCGCCGACCGGCGCTTGCGCCTCATACCTCGCAACGCCGCACGGAACATCAGATACTCCCGCACTCGCATCTCCGGGTAGAGCGGGACGTTCTCCGGCATATACCCGACCCGGCTGCGGACCTGGAGCGACTGACTGAAAACATCGTAACCGGCGATGGTCGCCGAACCGTTCGTAGCGGGCATGAAGCAGGTCAGTATCCGAAGCGTGGTGGTCTTGCCTGCGCCGTTGGGTCCGAGGAAGCCGACAACGCTGCCGGCGTCGATATGAAAGGATATATCATTAACCGCCAGCGTCCGACCGTAATTCTTCGTCAGGTTCTTTACGTCTATCATTCCGGTCAAGTCCTTGCATGAGCAAATCGTAGAACAAACCATATAGCCAATCCGGAAGGCGTTTGTCAAGATTTCGCTTGTCGGCGATTCGCTTAACTCGTAGCATTGCCTAATCAAGAATTGCCGCCAAGGAGATTCCAGGATGCGAAAACTGTGCTTTTTGTTCGGATTGATTACGGCGATGCTCTCGTTCTCGCAGCAATCATTTACCGCTGAGAAATCTGAAAGTCTTGACGCCCGCCTGCGCCAGGCAGAGAGTTTTGTGGCGAAGTCGGATAAGTATCTCCATCATTCCAAACTCCGTCGCGGAATGACCGGATACGGGCTGACCGTAATGACCGGGACGAAAATCGAAAAATTCAACGTTACCATCGTCAGCGTCATGCACAACTGGTATCCCCATCAGGACGTAATTCTCTGCCGGCTCAGCGGGCTTGGGCTGGAAAAGACGGGGATTATTTCCGGCATGAGCGGTTCGCCGATCTACATCAAGGACGACGCCGACGGAAAGTACAAGATGATCGGTTCGCTGGCGTATGGGTGGTCGTTCCAAAAAGAACCGCTCTGTGGCGTTCAGCCGATTTCGCAGATGCTGGCGATCCAGGGCGTCCCCTTACCGGGCGATAAACCCGCAGCCAAATCCAAAACGACCTTCAGGACGGGCGATGATCGGTTAAACGACGACTTGGCACAAGCCGTCCTGGTCCCGAAAAAAATCAACTTTTCGACCCTGTCCCGACCAAAACACGGTATCCGAACTTTCTCTGCCGACAAGCCACAACTTATTCCGCTGGACACCCCGATAATGGCGGCAGGGGCGGGAAGGCAAACAATTGAACTGGCGGGGAAGGTCTTCGCAGGCACCGGTCTGGTTGTTTTACGCGCCGGCGCTGTCGGCGCAACCGAGGCGGAATCGTCGAAAACCACCGAACTCGCCCCCGGTTCGTCGGTGTCTGTCCCGCTGATTACCGGCGATTTGGACTGGACCGGCGTTGGAACCGTTACCGAAGTCATAGGAAACCGCGTGCTGGCGTTCGGACACTCTATGTTCGCCGAAGGTCCGGTCAGGATGCCGATGGGGACGGCCTACGTACACACGGTAATTTCCTCGGCTTATACGAGTTTCAAACTCGGTTCGACGCTGAAGATTACCGGCTCGCTGACGCACGACGAGTACACCGGCATATCCGGGCAGATTGGTAAAAAGGTTGAGATGATCCCGGTTACCGTTACCTGCCGCTGGCCTACCGGCGAGCAAAAGTTCGTCTATAACATTCTCCGCCACCGTTTCCTGACAACCATACTGGCGGATATAACGGTGTTCCAGTCGGTTTACGCCAACCGCTATGTACCGGATCGCCACACCATCACCTATGACATTGACGTCGAGTATGAGAAGTTCGGGCGGTATAGAGCCTCCAATTTCAGCAGCAATAACGACGTTTATGACGTTATAAGCGACCTTTCCCGTCCGCTGGCAGCCATGACCGGAACGCCGCTGGGCAAGCCCGTCTTCCCGAAATCCATCAATGTGGCCTTAATAATTCAACCGGTGCAAAAGACGGCTTCAATCCTGTCGCTAAAACTCGACAGAAACGTCTATAAACCAGGTCAAAAAGTTACCGGCCTGGTAACACTCAAACCGTTCCGCGCCGAGCGGGTTACCAGAACAGTCTCGCTGACGCTGCCCGACGACCTGCCCGATGGACAATATACACTGACCGTCTGCGATGCCTCTGACGTAGCATCGATCAAACAACGAGAGATGCCGCACCGCTTCAGGCCCAGGAACCTCAAACAACTTTTTGCAGCTATTAAAGACGTCGTCGAACCTCGAACCGACAGGTTGTACGTCCACTTGCCTCTTCCGTCCGGCGGACTGGCTGTAAAGAAAAACGAACTGGAAAACTTACCCGCCAGCATGGCGGAGCTACTTTCACAGGAGACAGCGATAGACACCGTCCGCTATAGTCGAAGCAAGATCGTATCATTCCAGGCCGACGGCGTTATCGACGGTTCTGCCGGCGCCGGATTCACGGTAAAAAAACATCCGCGAAGAGAAAATTAGACCACGAATTACACGAATGAAGACGAATTACACAAATTTCAAAAGAGAAAAAAATTCGTGTAATTTGAATCAATTCGTGAAATTCGTGTTACGGAGCAAAAGATGAACACCAAGACAACGATAGTTTTGTTGATTCTGCTGATTTTTTGCGTGGGCTATATACTCGTCTTTCACGCCGGATGGTTCGGTAAAGAGGATAAACCGGATGTGGCGACCGAAGGCGATAAACGTCTGGCGGGCCAGGTTGGCGAAATTCAGCAACTGGTTTTGGAGAAACCCGGCGCGGAAAAAATAGTCTTCGTCCGCCGCGACGGGAAATGGCATATCACCGATCCGATAGACTCTCCAGCCACCGACTGGTCCGTCGATGCCATCGTAACGAATGTTGTCGGCCTTCGCTACATCCACAAATACGCCGAGGACGATCCTGACTGTCCCAGGGACGATCTGACACACCTGTCTGCCCCGCTCCAGAGCGTTACATTCACCGACGACAAGAACAAGACGTGCACGATAAAAATCGGTCAGGAGGCCCCGCCGCCGCCTTCCGGGCGAATATACGTGCAACTCGCCGGCGACAAACATATATATGTCGTCGAAGCCGATCTGCAAAACTCGCTGGGAAAAACACTGGCGGAATACCGTCAGAAATACATATCCCGTTTCGAGAACGAACAGGCTGAACGCATTACGGTTCGCGGCGACGAGAAATACCAACTGGTCAAAACCGGCGGTAAATGGTCAATCGACTCACCCGTCTCGGCCCCGGCTGATTCGGAAAAAGTCCGTTCCCTCCTTCGGGCGGTCTCGGACATCCGCGCCGATAATTTCATCGACGACAATCCCAAAGACCTCGCCCCTTACGGGCTGGATAAACCCCGCCTTGTGGTAACCGTTGAATTGTTACCTCCGGCGCCGGCGACCGCACCGGCGACGCAACCGGCGCCAAAGCACAAGGTCATCTCCATTGCCTTCGGGACTCGGACCGATGAAAAGGTATTCGCCAAACTCGCCGACAAACCCTGGGTCTTCGCGGTAGCCGAGTCCGACCTGACCGACCTCCAGCCAAAACTTTCGGACCTGCGAGAAAAACGCATCATGAAGACCGACGGAAAGGAAATCACGCAGATTGAACTTTCACTGTCGGCCGGCGGATCGGCGTCGCTGGAGAAAGCCGACGGTAAATGGCGGATGCTTTCGCCTTTTACCGGCGAATGCAACGATCAAGCCGTCGGCGACCTGCTGGCGACGTTGCGGGATCTTAAGGCCGATGAATTCCGGGACAACCCCACGGCGCTGGCCGCCTTCGGGCTGGATCCGCCGCAAGGGAAAATCACGCTGCGATTCCGCGACAGCGACAGGAAAAACATACTCCTGCTGGGAACAAAAAGCGACAGCGGACAGATGGGGTTCGTCATGCCCGCCGACAGCAGGTCCGTCGCGGTTATACCGTCGGCCGAACTGACCAAACTTCTCCAGCCGTCGCCGACATACTGGAACAGGACAATCTTTAAACTGCCTGAAAATGCGACCGTTACGCGAGTCGAACTCGACCGACCCGACGGAAAATTCACAATCGTCGAAACCGCCGACGGTAAATTCAGACTTACGAGCCCAATCAAGGCCGATACCGACGCCGAAAACGTCAACGCCCTCCTGGATTCCGTCAGGAACATCCGGGCAGACAAGATCGTCGTGTTGAACGAGACTCTTCCGAAACGATTCGCCGACGCAAAGGGAATAAAGGTCGCATTGACCTGGCGCCTCGGCGCACCTGCCGACATTACGACGACAACAAGTGCGCCGACAACCACGCAGGCAACAACAAAGCCGACACAACCCCAGACCCATTCCACCGTGCTGATTGTTACAAAAGACGACGGTAAGTCTTTCGTCCGGGTGGAGGGCGAAAGCCCCATTGTCGTGGGCCAAGTGCGCGCTGACTGCTACGATCTTTTTGCTGTAGCCGAGATGCGAGAAAGAACTGCCCTGAAGATAGATGCCGACAAAATCACGGCAATCAAAATGGTCATGGGCGAGGATACGATGGAATTTGTCCGGTCGGAGAAAGTGTGGCGATACACGGCTGACAGGTTCGTTAAAATAGATAACGACAGCGTTGAAAAATTTCTCTCCGGACTCTCCGGGACCAAGGCAGAACGGTTCGTTGATTACAGCCCAAAACCTGACCTGAAACGCTTCAGCCTGGACTCGCCGGCAATGACATTGATTTT
Organism: Planctomycetota bacterium; assembly: GCA_034190305.1. Taxonomy (GTDB): domain Bacteria; phylum Planctomycetota; class Phycisphaerae; order SM23-33; family SM23-33; genus JAUWNJ01. The sequence goes on from JAXHSV010000028.1 coordinate 18,186, forward strand.
AAAGACAGACGAAGGCAGGGAAATCTCGTTGAAAATCGCACGGACCGGACCGGTGGGAACCAAAGGTCTGTACGCCGTCAGCAGCGAAGTTGCCGGCGTCTTCGTCATGTCGCCGGAAACGTCTGCAAAGATGCGCAAAGTGCCGAAAGATTTCCAAAAAAAAGATAGTAACCGGCAACCTTATGAACCGCGACCGTAAGGGAGCGGTCTGCAAGACTATCATAACTGGCATGACCGCTCCTTTACGATCGCGGCTCGCAGGACGGATTGACCTGTCAAATTCAGCATGAATGGAGTACCTTTCATGTTTATGCCCCGTGAAGTTCGAAACGTGCGAAAATTTTTACAAAAAACATCAGTTGTGGGAATGGTGATACTCGCTGCTTCAGTCACAATCGCAAAAACCCCGCTGGAAACACCGACGACCGAGGCGGAATTCGAGAAGATCGTCGGCGAACTCAAGACAGAAGCCGAAGCCTTCGCCGAGACCGACGACGACAAAGACCCCCCGCAAAGCAAGGCTGTTGCGAAAATGCAATATCGCTCTGAATCGTCGGGTCCGCTGGGCAAGGCAATTAAATCGCTGCCCAAAAAGCCACTGGAGCGGATGTACATACTCTCACAACTCCTCAGGCCTCTGGAAATGGCGTCCGATGATACCATCCGCCCGCTTGGTCCGGCGTTGATGGACCTGCTCCGGAACGATTGCCGATACAAATCCATG
>JAXHSV010000280.1:0-3305 GCA_034190305.1 Planctomycetota bacterium
GGATAAACAGCAAAAATGAATATTGAATAATGAACACTGAATTTCGAATGTCGAAGTGAAGATATGGTTCCTGCGACGAATGAAAGCAGTTTTTTTACTTCGTAATTCAAAAATCTCTGTTCAATATTCATTATTCGTCTTCTAATCCATCCCCTGCATCCCTGCTGGATTTTTAGGAAAGCGACATGGCTAACTTTTTTACTGATAACGAAGACATACTTTTCTCCTTCAATCACATGGACCTGGCGCGGCTTGCCGGACTGGCCGAAGAAGATTTCACCTTCGCCGCCGAGTTCGACCACGCGCCGGCCGACGCCGACGATGCGATCGATAATTATCGGCGGATACTGACCGTGCTGGGTGAACTGGCGGGCGATAGGATCGCTCCGACGGCCGAAGATACCGACCGCATCGGCAATACGCTCAACGACGACGGGTCGGTTACGTACGCGCCGGGCATCGCCGAGGCGATAAAACTGCTGGGGCAGGCGGACCTGATGGGCTTTACGCTGCCTTACCGTTTCGGCGGGCTTAACTGCCCCAATCTCGTCTATACGATGAGCAATGAGATCATCAGCCGGGCCGATGCGTCGCTGATGAACATCTACGGCCTGCAGGGGATCGCCGAGACCATCAACGCCTTCGCATCCGAAGAGATAAAGCAGGAATATCTTCCTCGCATGTCAAGCGGCGAGTGGACCGGCGCGATGGTCCTTACCGAGCCGGACGCAGGAAGCGACCTTCAGGCAGTCAAGTGCGCCGCGCATGTCTATCAGGACGAAAAGGGCGACTGGTTCGTCCACGGCGTCAAGCGGTTCATCACCAACGGGTGCGGAGAGGTGCTGCTGGTTTTGGCGCGGTCCGAGCCGGAAATCGCCGACGGTCGAGGCCTGAGCCTGCTGCTGGTCGAGCGAGGACAAGGCGTCAGGATACGCCGCCTTGAAGACAAACTGGGAATCCACGGCTCGCCGACGTGCGAGATAGTATTCGACCACGCTCCGGCCAAACTTATCGGCGAGCGCCAGCGCGGGCTGGTTACATACGTGATGAGCCTGATGAACGGCGCGCGGGTCGGAATCGCCGCCCAGTCGCTCGGTATCGCAGAAGCAGCCTATCGCGTCGCTCGCGATTACGGCCACAGCCGGAGGCAGTTCGGAACCGAGGTCGAAAATTTCCCGGCATTGCGCGAACTCATCGCCGACATGCAGGTCGATATCCAGGCCGCTCGCGCGCTGACCTATTTCGCGAGTTTCTGCGTCGATATCGAGATCGGCGCGCTGAAAAAACTCGAATTCGGTGATGTCTCCGACAAGGACGAAAAGAAGGCACTGAAGGGCGAATCGCGCAAATACAAGCGTTACAACGCGATGCTGACGCCGATGAGCAAGTATTACGCCTCGGAAATGTCGATGCGTGTCGCCAACGGAGCAATATCGGTCCTCGGCGGCAGCGGATACATGAGGGATTACCCCGTCGAAAGGCACCTCCGCGACAGCAGGATCACCACCATATACGAAGGCACCAGCCAGTTGCAGGTTCTCGCAGCCGTCCGCGGCGTTTCCAGCGGCTCGGCCGTTGCCGTCATCGACATGCTCCTTGAAGGGCGCCCAGACGGGCGGGCGTCTGCCCGCGACTGGCCTGATGACCTGGCGCCCTACATCGAACAGATCCAGGCCGGCAAGACCCTGCTCGCCGAAGCCGTCGAATTCGTCAAGAACCAGCCAGGAACAGAATACATGGACCTGATGGGGCGCCGACTGGTGGATATGGCCATTTTCCTCATCGTCGGCGCCATCTTCGCCGACCAGGCAACCGCTTCGGAGACCAAAAAAACCGTCCTTCACCGCTGGTTGGCCACCAAGATGCCCGAACTGCGAATGGACCACGAGTTCATCACTTCCGGCGAACGCACGCCAATGACCGATTTCGAGGCCCTCGCCGGACCCGTACCGGTGGTGGAGTAAAATAACTTGCCCTGTAACAATAAGATGGGTTATTAATCCACACAGTAATTCGGGCCGACATAATCTTCATCTTCGGTGGCGTGGCCGCTTGAGGAATCCGCGACATGGCAAAAGACTTCGTCTTTGAGACGATTGACCCTGAAAACCCAGGTGGGCCGCAAGTGGACGTTATTCTTTCCGGTGACCTGATCGAACGTTTTCACAAGTATATGCCTGTCAGATGGGAGAACCTGAGGGCTGCAAAGTACGTATTAGATAATCCCGAAAGGATATTTTACGGTGTCAGGCTGTATAACGAGGGTGGTTGGTGTTATACTGGAAAACCGGAGAGATGGTATATAAGAGTGGGCATTGAGGTTCCTTTTCCGAAAGATAAAGTGTTTGCCGTGTATATAAACCGGAATATGCGTATATACGAGTGCAGGGCGGAGTTGGCTGCGTCTGACGACATGGCTTGCCCGGCGGATTGGCAAAACAGATACGGAGGCTTGGTATGGAAAAACATTTCCTAGACAGCTTTGTCGAAGGTCCACAAGGGTTTCGAGCCGAACCGTGGTACAACCCGCACGGCGATTGCATAATCTATCAGACAGCGGATGAGGCAGTCGTAGCCGATCGGGTGGATGAAATATTGACGGTGTATCGATCAGCCGAAAACAACCGTCCAATCGGATTCCAGATTAAGGGAGTCAGTGCAATTACTCGCAAGTTCGGGCTGGACGGATTAGCCGTCAAATCGGAAACGAAAGGCGACGAGGTAAGGTCCATATCGATTTTCGCCTTACTTCTTGCCGCCTATGAGAGTCGCCCGCCGACTTTGCGCAGGCGGGAAGCCTATGCGGCGATTATGGAGGAAGCATCGGGTAGTTCGCCTGGCCTTCGCATCAATGAGGACGAATTAATGTGCGTCTGACGTCCGGCTTGCCCAGCCAAACAACCGGGGAAGGTTTCAGATTTTAACAACCGGGACGGTTTCCTAACAACCGGGACGGTTTCCGATTTTAAGTAACAACTGGGACGGTTTCCGAAACAACCGGAAACAACCGGGACGGTGGGGTTGTTGAAAAAGTTCTCTGCATTTCCGTAGTCAATATGCACCTCTGCCGGTAAAATTTCCAGTTCGATGTTCAAACGCTTGCAGGGAGGCTTGGCGTGATTGGCAAACAGGATCGATGGCAGGAAGACCTCTTCGTGGCATGTCCCCTTCGTGACCTTATCCCCAAAGGCGGGTGGCCGCGGTAAGGAGTGAATTGTTGATGTTGGGTGGCACCTTCAACCGTAGCGCAGCGGAGGTTGTGGGTGCTCGCCAGAAAAGAGAACATCGAATAACGAACATGGAAC
>JAXHSV010000281.1:0-3298 GCA_034190305.1 Planctomycetota bacterium
GAAAGATGCTATTTCGAATGTATGTGGAACGCGCGTGCGAATCCCAATCGCTGCAGAAAACGACGTACAGACGGCCCGTCCGAAAACCAGGCAGGTTCCGTTCTGTCGGGTAACTTGCGACGGGAACGAATTGAGTTATCTGGCGAACGTATTGTCGAGCGGATGGCTTACAACAGCAAAGAAGACCCTCGAATTCGAACACCGTTTTGCCAAAATGGTCAATGCCAAGTACGCCCTCGCGGTCAGTTCGTGCACTGCGGCGCTGCACTTGGCGCTGGAGGCGACCGGTATCAGGCCCGGAATGCAGGTGTTTGTGCCGACGATGACTTTTACGGCCTCGGCGGAAGTAATCCGCTATCTCGGCGCCGATCCGCTGCTGCTGGATGTGGAGTATGGCACAAGCCTGATCACACCGGAGATTCTTGAACGCGCCATCGCCGATCACAAGAACGTCAAGGCGCTGGTCGTGGTTCATTTCGCCGGACAGCCCGCGACCATGCTTACGGAAGACAGACAGGGCATTATGGATATCTGCCGCAGGCACGGCATCAGCGTCATCCAAGACGCTGCCCACGCCTTTCCGGCCCGAATCGGCGGAAAGCAGATCGGCTCGCTGGAAGGTGCAACGTGCTTCAGTTTCTATGCGAACAAGACAATCACCTCCGGCGAAGGCGGGATGCTGACCACCAACGACAAGGCGGTCGCTGACCGCGCGTCAGCCATGAGACTTCACGGCATAGACAGAAACGTGTGGAACCGTTTCATGTCAACCGATATTCAATGGGAATACGACGTGATCGCGCCCGGATTCAAATATAATATGTCCGATGTTCACGCGGCGATCGGTCTGGCGCAACTGGAGCGGGTCAACAGCCTCTGGGAGCAAAGATTCAAGTGTGTGAAGTATTATTACGATCGGCTTTCGAAGATACCGTCCCTGGATCTGCCTGTCTGCCACGTTCCAATGGAAGACCATGCCTGGCACCTGTATGTAGTCACCTTGCGGGACAATGCGCCTGTCAGCCGGAATGAACTGATCAGACTTCTGGGCGAACGGGGAATCGGTACCTCCGTCCACTATAAGCCACTGCATCGAATGACGTATTACCGGGAGCAGTACCATCTGGACCCCAATCAGTTCCCCAACGCCGAACGGATCTGGCGCGGATGTATCTCGCTTCCTCTGTTCCCGAGCATGACGGAAGAGGATCTCGACTACGTCTGCTCGAACCTGCTCGATATTCTGACATGAGACCTCACGCAACCGCCGACATGATCAAGAGAATTCTTGACGTCGTCGTTGCCTCGCTGGGCCTGATCGGGCTGCTGCCGTTTTTCTGATCGTCGGACTGGCGATCCGCCTGACGAGTTTCGCTCCGGTTCTGTCTCGACAGACTCGTGTGGGGCGGGGAGGACCGGACTTCACCATATTGAAGTTTCGGACGATGCGAGTATTGGAAGGTACGAAGAAAAGAACGTTCCGTTCAAGCGACATCACAAGGGTAACAGTGAGCGGCAGAATCCTCCTGTACACTGCAAATCATGCCAAAAAGTCCCTTTTTCATGGCTGGTTTGGTTCGGTGTGAATAATAATCGCATCTCGGGCTGCTTCAGCGTTTGCGATGGCCTGCTCGGCGGTGGCGCCCTCGGCGATAACGTGCCCGACGCGCGTCAGGCTTGAGGTTATCGCGGGAACCTCGCCTCCCGCCTCCACGCCTAATGCAATGATCTTCACGCCTTGCATACCCTTGGCTCGCTCGACGCCTTCGATGGAGGTTACTTTTCCCGTCCGAGGTGTCAGGTATCGGATAGAGGCGCCCCGAACAGAGTTCTTCGGTTTCAGGTCCGGCTGGCGTCCCAGCGCGAGATTGATTGCTCCTTCGACAATATCGATACCTGTGGACCGTGGTACCAGTTCGGTGGTGATGAAATCCCCGCCCAGTCGAGCGCCGATTTCCATGAGGACAGGCCCGCGCGGCGACAGTTTAATCTCGGCATGTGCAGCCGCCCAGTCGATCCCCAGCGCACGGACGCCTTTGACGGCGGCGGACTCGATTGCCTGCCTGACCGATTCGGCCTGTCGAGTCGGCTGGCTGTGACCAGTCTCGACGAAATGCGGCGCACCGGTCGTCTCCTTGTCCGTAACCGTCAGGACATGTGGCTGACCGTCCCAGATCAGGATTTCCACGCTGAATTCAGGTCCTTCGACAAACTCCTCAATAAGTGCGGACGGATCCCGGCTCTGGCTCATCGCGTACTCGAAAGCAGCGATTACTTTTTCCGGTCCGTCTTCTTTGGTAAGGAGAGTTACGCCCCGACTTCCGCTGTTGCGCGACGGCTTGACGATTGACGGCAGGCCGATACGCTCGGACGCCGCCAGGGTTTCTTCGGCGGTTGTAACACCGATGTACATTAGCGACGGCGCGCCGGCGGACGCGAAGGCCTGCCGCATTTGCTCTTTGTTCGTCGCACGAACGGCAGTGGCCGAGTCGATTCCATGTAAGCCCAGTTCCTCGTTAATCCGCCCCATAGCATACATCGAGATTTCCGAGCAGATGTGGACAACCCCGTCGATTTTTTCCTTGCGAGCGATTTTCAGGCAGGCGTCGGCGTCGAGGATATTGATAACATAAGCCACATCCGCCAACGCCAGCCCCGGCGCATGAGCATCCCCATCAGCCGCAACAACGCGCAATCCCATCCGCTTAGCGGTCGTTACCGCCGGTAACTGAAGCGATCCCGCTGCTAAAACCAGCAATGTTGACATTGAAAAATTACCTTAATGTCGGTTCCACACACTCAAATTGATTTTTATGGAACCGCGATCCGGGGTAATGTTACTCGAAACGATTTAAACCTTCCATGTAACGACCGAAAACCTTCCGCCCGATATTCTTGGCGCCGAATGAATACGGGAGGGTAAGCGCCAGAATCAGCACATCCGTCCACGTGTTCGAATCGGTAACATATCGAACATCCAGTTCGTAGTTCTGTGCGTTGTTCAGTTCCCTTGCGCCCATAACCTGCGTCAGCCCCGTGATACCGGGCAAGGCCTGCAGCCGCGTCCGCTCTCTCGGTGTGTAACATTCCAATTCCCACGGCACGTCCGGTCGCGGACCTATCAGGCACATCTGACCTTTCAGGACATTGAACAGTTGCGGTAGTTCGTCGAATCCGAGCCTAAGGAACCGTCCAATTGGTGTGAAACGAGGATCATTGTCCGTGGTAATGACTTTCCCGTCTTCGGCAAGCACGGGCTTTACGCCGACTTTCATTGACCGGAATTTGTACAGCCAAT
>JAXHSV010000282.1:0-3266 GCA_034190305.1 Planctomycetota bacterium
TTAATCTGTTTGGCGTCCATTCTGTATCTCCTTCCAGAAAAAAGGGTTCTGGAAGCAGTCATCGGATGGCCGCTTGAAAATTCTTGAGCATAAGTTTCGTTGTAGTACTAGGGACCAGGGATTAGGGACTTGGTATTCCGGTCATTTGGACAGGACATATCGCAGGAGGACATCGTCGCCAATCTGCTCAACTTGTGGCTTCGGCAAGGCGAACGCTTCATCAATGGTGTCAATGTCCGTCCAGTCCACCGGGCCGAGACTTCCCGAACCACCGATGATTAGGGGAGCAACAAACACCAGCAGTTCATCGACCAGGCCCTGGGCAAGAAATGCACTGTGGACACCACGTCCGCCTTCGACCAGAAGATATGTCCACTCCCGTCGGCCCAGTTCTTCCAGAAGCGCTGATAAATCCACACCTTCGTCCCCCGCCGGCAGCACCAACACCTCCGCGCCGGCGCCGGTCAGCGCCTCAATTGAATCAGTCGAAGCATCTTCGCGCACCGCCACAATGACGGGCGAAATATCAATGCTTTGTATTAACCGGCAATCGGGCGGGATGGTGGCCGACCCGTCAAGTATAAGTCGAGCAGGTTGTCGGCCGGCGGCGTTATCGTCGGCATCCCGACTGGTCAGAAGCGGATCGTCGGCGCGGACGGTCCCCGCCCCAACGCATACCCCGTCACAGAGGCTGCGTATCTCGTGGACCCGTCGCCGGGCGGCTGCGCCCGTAATCCACTTGCTGTGAGCCTTATGCGTGGCGATCTTTCCGTCGAGGCTCTGCGCCCATTTGCAAATGACCCAGGGCGCCCCCTTTGTTCGTAGTTTTATATACGCTGCCAGGAACCGGCGAACCTCCGCCTCCATTACGCCGGTTACGACCTTAATATCCGCCTGCCGCAAGTCGTGAAATCCACCACCGGCAACGTTCGCATCCGGGTCTTCCATCGCAGCCACGACGCGCGAAACTCCGGCGGCGATAATGGCTTTCGTACACGGGGGGGTCTTTCCTGTACGGCAGCAGGGTTCGAGCGTAACGTACATAGTCGCACCGGCGGTTTCTTCCCCAGCCGCGTGAGCAGCGGCAATTGCTTCGATTTCCGCGTGTGGGCCACCGAAACGCTTATGCCAGCCCTCGCCGATAACATGCCCTTCGCGGACTATTACCGCACCGACCATCGGGTTCGGTTCGACCGCACCCCTGCCCCGCCGCGCCAAGACCAGCGCACGGGACATAAAGCAATCTTCGTTACTTTCCGAGTCCGGCTTCATAACTTTCTATCATCTTGGATATTTGACGCTTTTGATCGTCAGGGATAAGGACCGGGCGATGTTCTTTAACAATCCGGTCAACTTTATTCTTCAGGCGTTCTTTAAACGGTAACTTTTCCGAATTCATCCATACCTTGTTTGATAACCGGGCCATGATTTCCGGATACCAAATTTCTTTTTTATAGAGATCCAGCGTCAGGTCCCTGTCGAGAAAACTGCCGCCGGGGCCGACAGCGCTGTCCAATACCCGGCAGGCCGGCAACGGTTGAGGGATCGGCAGCCCATTTTCCCCCGTCCCAGCAGTAGCCTTTGAACGTGCCGTCCTCTCTTCCTGTTATCAGCGTCCGCTTGCTGTCGCCCTTTAGATTATCCAGGACTGTCAGGGCCGCCCCTCCCGGCTCGACGCCAAGGCCTTCAACTGCCGCCGGGTCGGATGCCCATTTTTTACCGTCCCAGTAGAAACCCAGGAACTTTCCGGCTCCGTTCCTGGCAATAAGCGTCCATTTCCTCTGCTTGGTCAGGTCAGTTACAAATTCCGGTGCTGAACATGATCCTATGTCTTTTAGGCCTTCGACCCTGGAGCGGTCAGGAACCCATTTCCCCCCGTCCCAGTAGTAGCCGAAGAATTTCCCGTAGAATTCGCCGCATATCATGGTCCATTTGTCGTCGCCCATTACGTCAAAGACAATGGCCGGAGTGGTGTTTGATATACCCCTTCCCATTCGCGGCTGGATTCCCTCTGCCAGCGACCTCTGCGATTCCCATCCGGTTGTGGTTCCGGAACCGTCCTCGCCGGCGGTTACATATTGCAGGAATCCGCCGACAAGTAAAACCAGACAAAACGACATGACTTGCCGGACTTTTCTCATTTATCTATTTCCTTATTTTAGATGTGCTCATTGATGATATTTTCAAGCATTTCGACCCTGCCTGAGGCGTTGGGGGCGATTTCGCCCTTCTTGAGCATATATTCACTCAATTCGGCGAATCCGACTTTGCCGGCTTCAATGTCCGCGCCGATGCCGGTGTCCCAACTGGCGTACCGCTGTTTGAGGAATTCGTCAAGCCGGCCGTCTTTGCGAATGGCGGCCGCGGCTTTGAGGCCTCGGGCGAAGGCGTCCATCCCGCCGATGTGCGCGTGGAACAGGTCCACCGGCTCGAAACTCTCGCGGGCGACATGGGCGTCGAAGTTCAGCCCGCCGGTGGTGAACCCACCGCCCTTGAGAATCGCCAGCATCGCAAAGGTCGTATCGTAAAGGTCGATTGGGAACTGGTCGGTATCCCATCCAAGCAGCAGGTCGCCGCGATTGGCATCGACGCTTCCGAAGATGCCGTTGGCCAGGCAGAACTTTAATTCATGAATGAATGTGTGTCCGGCCAGCGTGGCGTGATTGGCTTCGATGTTCAGTTTGAAGTCGTCAAGCAGATCGTACTTTTGAAGGAAGGCAAAACAGGCAGCGGCGTCCGAATCGTACTGATGCTTGGTCGGTTCCTTAGGCTTCGGCTCGATGTAGAACTGCCCGTCGAAGCCAATCTGCTTCTTGTAATCGACCGCCATGTGGAGAAACCGCCCCAAATGGTCCAGTTCTCTGCCCATATCGGTATTCAGCAGGCTCTTGTATCCTTCGCGTCCCCCCCAGAACAGGTAAGCGGCTGAGTCTAATTCAACGGCGACCTCCATTGCTTTAGCCACTTGTGCTGCGGCATATGCGAATACATCGACATTGCAACTGGTCGCTGCGCCGTGCATGTAACGCGGATGGGCAAACAGACAGGCAGTTACCCATAGCGGTTTGATACCGGTCCGTTCCTGCTCGGTTTTGATTACCTTGATTACCTCGTCGAGGTTTTTGTGCGATTCAGCCAGCGTTGCGCCTTCGGGCGCGACATCGCGGTCATGGAAGCAGTAGAACCCCACACCGAGTTTCTCGAAGAACTCAAAGGCGGCCCGAACGCGATTGACGGCGTTTTCGATCGAATCGGTCCCGTCGTCC
>JAXHSV010000283.1:0-3248 GCA_034190305.1 Planctomycetota bacterium
TCCTGTGAAAGTGGTATGGGTAAGAGAACTTTCCGGGAGGCAATGAACGAATATCAAAATGCAAATACTTCGAATTGGATATACCGTAAACCTAAGTGGAAAATGTCCCCTTCACGCCACGCCTTGGCCATTTCAACATGGCCATACAGACGACGTGTCAAATCCCTTGCCTTCCCAAAGATGAAAACGAAGCAGATCATGGCATCAGCATGTCCCAACGTCAGTCGGTGGTTACGAGCACATCAACCGCTCTATCCTCTTCGAACTTGACCGTGAGCCATTCACTGTCGATGGAAATGAAACCTTTCTCCGGACCAAGGTAATAGTTAAAGTCCGACCCTCCAGTCTCACTAGAGTAACGGTCTTTGGAATCCGGCTCCCCAAGAAGTTGTACAACCTTGAGCTTAGACAGGCCAACAATCTTATGCTGTGCCAAGAGATCTCCGAGCATTTCCTTTCTGAGAACGGCTTGCTCGCCAACAGCGTTTTTCCAAGCCTCAGATTCAAACGCTCGTCCCGCCTTGGGCTTCGAATCACAACCGACGAAGCCGAAGCACAAAATCCAAGACGACAACATCGCGGCGAGTATAGTCCATCTAAAAGGCCGACCTAACATGACCCCGTCCTCTGTCGCTAACTCGCATTCTGACAACAAGGTTGGCGCGAGGCTTCTGCATATCATCCGAATTTACTTCAGTTTCTTAAGTTTTCCATCTTTCAATGCCTGCATACAAAGCCCCGAGCAGCTTCCTTCCTGGGACGCTAATTGGCGGCCGATATGATTGTTGTGGTAATCCATATCTGCTTCAGCTTTTGGCTGTGGTGGTTCCGCCCGGGATCCTGCCTCCTCGTGTTGGTCAGCGATATACTTGGCACAATGCGTGCCGATTTTTCGGACCATCTTGCAGTTCCAATAGCAGTGCCGCCAAGCATCGCCTTCACCATTGTGGAGTGAATCCTCAGGAAATAATTCTTGGGCTTTGCGTAAGGCCTTATTTGCTTGACGCTTTGCCTTGTTACATTTCCATAAGCCACATTCGTTCAAGCAGTATTTCTTCTCGCAGTCGTCAGGATTGTATCCGTAGTAAAGTCCGGTCGGATCTTGGTGAATCAAAGGATTGCTTCCAACGTACTGATAGAGGTTCATCCCGTCGGCGTACTGGTTGGTTCCGGTTGGATCGCGCGGGATGAAGCGGCTGGTTGCTGCGGCTTATTCGTGCCCGCTAATGCCACTTGTCGTTATGACTGATATCAGCGCCCGCCGAAGTATCCGTCGTCGTCGAACTCGTCGCCCCGGAAGGTCCTGCCCAGATAGGTCTTGCGGACCAGTTTGTCGTTAATCAGTTCCCTGGGCGGGCCTTCCCGCAGAACCTTTCCGTTGTCGATGATGTAAGAGCGGTCCGTAACGTTGAGCGTCTCACGGACATTGTGGTCGGTCAGCAGGATGCTGATACCCCTTTCCTTCAGACCTACGATCTCGCGCTGAAGTTCCTCCACGGCGATCGGGTCGACACCGCTGAACGGTTCATCCAGAAGGATCATTGTCGGGTTGGTAACCAGGGCGCGGGCAATCTCCAGTTTCCTCCGTTCACCGCCCGACAGCGTCCGAGCCTCGTGGTCGGCCAGAGCGGATAGCCCGAACTGTTCCAGCAGTTGTTCAGACCGATCAAGCCGCGTCTGCTTAGTGAGTTTCATGGTGTCCAGGACGGCAAGCAGGTTCTGCCGGACCGTAAGCCGCTGGAAGATGCTGGGCTCCTGCGAAAGGTATCCCATTCCAAGGCGGGCGCGTTTATACATGGGTATCGAAGTTACGTCCATGCTGTTGAATACGATTCGGCCTTCGTTGGGGCTGATCATACCGATTACCATTCGGAAGGTTGTTGTTTTCCCGGCTCCGTTTCGCCCCAGAAGCCCGACGATCTCGCCCTGGGCGACGTACAGACCCACATGGTTCACCACTGCCCTGCCTGAATAACGCTTAATCAGGTTTTTCGTCTCCAGAAGTACCATAGATTCTCTATCTTTCCGCTTGTGGATAACCTGTGCAAAACTTCCGCCTGCTACCTTTTCGGGCCGGTAGCGGTATTTTCCACCTAATTTTCCCCGGCGGTAGGCCGGAGTAGTTAAGACGACCGGTTTTACGCCGCTTTTATCGCTAACTCCTTTTATTTCAAGATGTTATCGTCGATTGTTCCACCCGCCGGACGTCTCCGCCGTTGTTCAATTCCATCAGCGTTTTAACCTGCCCTTGCCGTCTTGCCCGACAAGTCTGCCCGTGCCTGACCCGCGACGTTAATGTTGATAACTTTCCGGCCACTTTGTGGTAAGACACGTTGTTACAGGGACATCCGTTGCCCTGTTGTTGTAACGTCTAATGCCCCAAAACCCGAAATCTCCGGGTTGGCGAAATCCAATCGACGAGACATAATTTCCATCGCCTGCGGGTTGTTATCAATCAGGATAAAATTTCTTCCTTCCTCTACGGCGCAAACACCGAGCGTTCCGCTTCCGGCGAAACAGTCCAGAAGCGTATCTCCGGGGCGCGAGTGCACCCGCACCAGTCGGCGTATTATACCCAAAGGCTTCTGCGTGGGGTAGCCGGTCTTTTCTCGCCCTTTGGTCGCGACAATCGTATGCCACCAGACGTCCGTCGGCGTCTTGCCCCGCGAGGCCTTTTCCTTGCTCACCAAACCCGGGGCCAGGTACGGAATCCGGTCCATCTGGTCATGGTTGAATATATAGTTTTTGGGGTCTTTTACATACCACAGGATGTTGTCGTGCTTGGCGGACCACTTTTTCTTCGACCTTGCCCCGTAATCGTACGCCCAGATAATCTCGTTCATAAAGCACTCCCGCCCGAAGATACCGTCCAGGAGAACCTTGGCGTAATGTACCTCTCTGCAGTCAAGATGGAGGAAAAATGAGCCGTCGGGCGTGAGAATTCTGTGCAGTTCGAGAAGTCTCGGCTTCAGGAACGCCGGGTAATCGTCGAACGAGTCGGCGAAATCCCTCTCGGCAAGGCGGATAGAACTGTATCGCCTGCCCTGGTATCCGGTGCGATCGCCGGTATCGTCGCGGGCGGTCCGAAGTTGCGTGCGTTTTTGGGTCTTTCCGGTGTTGAAAGGCGGGTCGGTATAGACCAGCCTGACACTTCCTGTCGGTAGTTCTCGCAGGATCGGTAGGTTGTCGCCGAAGAAGATTTTGTTCATCGTACTTACTATCCTGCCGTTATTGACTCTGTGAGCACC
>JAXHSV010000284.1:0-3223 GCA_034190305.1 Planctomycetota bacterium
CGGTGTTTCGCCAGAGCGACAACTCGTCCTTGAGGACGTTGGCGCGTCGGAAAGTCTGCATTCCAAGTAAAACGAGCACGCCCGCTGCAACTGTCCCCATAATCGCACGTGTTTGCGGCTTTCGGTTTTGAGCGAGCATCCAACAGGCAGCGCAGACCAGCGATATGACGCCGATAATCGGAAGATACTGAAAATGGTCTGCCACCAGCGAATGCATCATAAAGCTCATATTAAAAAAGCCGAGGACGGGAAAGACCGCCAGGACGAAGTACCCAAAGGCGAATAATACCGGCCTGGCCCACCGGGTTCTTCTCTTGAGAAACAACACGGCGAATATTCCCGCAAGAGCAGCCGTCGGAAGGAAAGATATCCAACCGAGAGACTCGATCGTTTCTTTCCAGTGAGGATAGATCATGCTCATTTTGACCGGTAACAGAGTCTTGTAGATGTAGAACCACATGACCCAGCCCGCCCCGGCAAGACGGTATATTCCGTCCAATGGTTTGGTGAGTACGCCCATGTGCCTGTTCTGCACAAGAACGGTCATCCCCGCCATTACCGCCGAAAGAAGGAAGAATCCGCCACTGAGAATGATGTCACGGCGTCCGATCCGTCCCCGCCGCCACCACGCCAGACCAAGCAGCCCGAACGGAAGCATCACGACGCTTGTCTTGCTGGCCAACGCCAGTGTGAATGCAGCCAGCGCCATTCCATACCATCGCCAGTGTCCGAGTCGCTCGAAACGCAGATAGCAAAGGAGCGTCAGGGCAATAAAAATCATCGACAGGAGGTTCTTCATTTCCGACACCCATACGACGGAAACGGCGTTAATCGGATGGACGGCGAAGACCAGACCCGCAAGTATCGCTCCGGGAATCGCCAGGCGCTTGAGGACAAGAAAAATCAGGACCGCTGCAAGGGCGTGGAGCAGCACGTTGACTATGTGGAAGTTTCTTGCCGACGGCTCTTCTCCGGCGGGCTTTCCCTGATTCTTGAATATCTGATATTGGATCCAAAAGGCCGTGGTGGTCATCGGCCAATAGTCGTGATTATCGGTGGTGAACCATGTTCTATACAGACCGTCCTGACGGTCTGTAACAAGAGGATTTCGAAAGACGGACGCACCGTCGTCCCATATCCATCCTCCGTTGAATGCGGGCAGATAAACGATTACCGCCGCCAGCGGAATCGCTACAAGGGCAATTATTGTCATGAGTGATTCAGGAATCCCTCTGGCCGTTTCTTTCTGTTTTCTGATGGTTTTCATATTCGGCAAAGCCTGCACACCAGGCTGAAGACTTCCTCAACGGTTATTCTTTGCATGCACGCATTGTTTCTGCATGCCGATAAGCGGTTGTTATACGCGCTGACACACGGGCTGCACGGAAGATTTTTCCAGATTATATTCGTATTCGGTGTATTTCCGCCGAACAATTCCGGTGTTTCAGGCCCGAACAGCGTAATCGAGTTAATCGGCGTCAGCGTGGCGAAAAGGGCCGGTCCGCTGTCGTTTGTAACCAGCACATCCGCCAGGCAGTAGAGAGTTAAAAGTTCCCGCAGCGTGGTTTTGCCCGCCATTGAAAAGCAGCGATCCGAACCGACGGCTTCGACGAGTTTCTCGATGTTCCGGGCCTCATCCGGTGCGCCGGTAAAGGCTATGTGCACGTCGCGCGACTTGTGCAGCAATCGCCGGGCCAGTTCCACGTATCGAATTTCCGGCCAGCGGCGGAGCGGCAGAAGGTCCGAAGCGTTGGCGTTGAGAAGCACCAGTGGCGAATAACTGCTCGTTCCGGCCTGGGATTTCAGGGCGGTCTTGACTCGTTCCAGTTCCTGCGGTTCCGGGGTGAAAGACGCCCCCGCCTCCTGGACGGGCGGAACAACCATGTTCAGAGACGGCATATCTTCCGGCGGGGCGGTAAGGGCTTCGACCATCACTGCGTAGGTCTGGGAGATGTGGAGGTGGGGGTTGTATATGAGGCGATGGGTCATCAGGTTGCCGCGGTAGGGGGCCTCGCCCGCGAAAGAATGAAAACCCACTCGGACGCGGGCACCGCTCAAATAAGTCAGGACGGCTGAACTGCGGGCGAAGAACTCGAAATCAACGGCTGCGTCGATACCAAGCCTTCTGGTTCGCCACAGGGCGCGTATTGTACCGACCAATATCGAACGGAAATTGCATGAGGGAATAGCGATGACGTTTTCCTCGGGTATAACTTCCATCACATCGAGGATGAAACGGTTTTCCTCGAAGACGAGAAAAAAGACGTTTTCCCGTCCGACAATTTCAACCGCTCTTTTCAGCGCCCGATGGGAAAGGACGGTGGCGCCTTGCTCTGCCGGTTTCACGAACAGGATGCTGTGTATCCTTGCAGGGCGGCGTTCTTGCAGCATATCTTTCAAGTCGCGGAATTTCCGCATGACCGTCAGCGCAGCGCAGGCCGGCGCCCCCAGCCAACGGTCGATTTTCCGCATCGTGGATACTTTCACCGAATGCTATCCAGAAAATGGCCTATCTTAAAAAGCGTCGTCCAGCAGGCAGCCGGACTTGAGCAATTCGGCATATTGACTTTACTCCAAACCTGCCCGCCAAAGTTTACACGGATCCGACCGTCGGAAAGGTTTTATTATTCCTTCGTAATACTTCGGGTGTGAACTCAAACAGGAAGGCGCGATCCGCAATTCGAAATGGGCGCCAAACAGGTCCAAAATCTTCAGGAATCATGTTGCCATACGAAGCCAGGAAATCGGGACGCTTACCAGAATTACAGGAATTATGTTTGATTTTGAATTGCCCCGACTTATCCCCTTATTCTTTTCCTTTTTTCCCAGTTCTCAACGGAGAGGGTGGGATTCGAACAAATCCGAATGGCCAACCTCTTCAAAAGGCTATATTTACATTAAAAGCGTCGCGACTTCAAGGATTTAGGCTCTCTCGAATGTTTGCTTTTCGCGCACGGTTTTTTTCTGTCTTGCGATTCGATTTGAGGGCACTTTGAGGGCAACAAGGTCTGCCTGAAGATATGGGAAAAGACAGTCGTTTTAATCCGCCCCCGGCTATGGAGGCCGGGGGAATGCTCCTAAACTCCAGTACCGCCAGATCGCCGAAGTTTCAATCCGCCCCCGGCTATGGAGGCCGGGGGAATAATCGTCCCAGTCGAAGTACGTGCCCGTGCCGACGTTTCAATCCGCCCCCGGCTATGGAGGCCGGGGGAATATAAGATGC
>JAXHSV010000285.1:0-3216 GCA_034190305.1 Planctomycetota bacterium
AATGAGAATGTCGAATATTGAACAAAGAATTTTGAATTACGAATTGAAAAATATCCCAAAGGCAGCGATTTGTTTGTTTTTACTTCGAAATTCGACATTCCATGTTCGTCATTCAATATTCGTTGTTTCTTGCCGGTCCCTGTCTTCTCATATTCACTTGTCAAAACCGCACCGTTCGGCCCCGATTTTCGTCGGGACTCACGACAGGCCGGGGGCGCCATATCGCCCCCCGTATTAACATTTGTGTTCACGTTTGCGCGCGCATATGTGTACGAAAAACGGAAAAAATTTTTCCCTTTTTGCCCGCCCGGCCATAAACTCCGGCCCGGCCGGGAGATCCACCTGCCGACAGGAAGGTAATTTTTTTCAAAAAAATCTCGGCAGCGGATTTTTGCGTTCACGTTTAAGCGCGCAGATGCCTGCCTGCCGGTAGGCAGGTGAACGGATGGATTTTCATATTGGCGTGCTAGCCGCGACCTGTCTGCCGACAGGCAGGCCGGCAGGGAGCGGGACGTTCCGCCAACACCGTTGAGTCAAACCCGCTCGTTTCCACTCGCGGCTAGTGGATAGACCGGACCGCTGTTTCTTTACTTCACTTCGATATTCGAAATTCCGTGCTCATTATTCAATATTCTCTTCTCCACCATCAACACCCTTTGCCAATCCACCCGCTGCAAGGAGGCCTATTCGCCGAGTTTGACGGCAGTGCCATAGACTAAAAGTTCAGCCGCACTTCCGATGACGCTTGTGGTCATATAGCGAACATTGATTATTGCATCCGCCCCCATCTCAGCAGCCCGGGCGGCCATCCGATTCGCCGCTACCGCACGGGCCTTTCCCATCATCTCCGTGTACTCGGTCAGTTCGCCGCCGAGGATGAGCCTGACCAGCGCGGACAGGTCTTTACCGAGCCAGATGGCGAATACCGTATGGCCCTGGACCAGGCCTAGAATACCTGTAATATCCCGGCCCGGGATTTCTGCCGAATTCAACAGCATAACTCCGGAATCTGACTCCGGCGGCGGCAGGTTCGCTTCCACCGGCCTGTTTTTCCTCTGCTCGATAGCCACCGTCAGCAGAACCACCAGGATACCGCCCAGAAAGCAGAAAACCGCTATCCTAAGCCACCAGGGCACTGTCGGGTCCTCGGCCACCATGACGTGCCACGGAATCCCGGCAAATACCGCAGTAAAAAGCCCAGCCACGAAGGCCAACGAACCGATTTGACGCAGTGTCTTCATGTCTTTCCCCTTTCGATGTTTCAAGCGATTAGCGGTCAGCGATCAGCGTTCAGCTTTCAGCGATCAGCAAAACCGTGCACCTGAGGCTGCTGATTGCTGACTGCTGAATGCTAAATGCCAATCGCGGACATGTCAAAAAATAATGCGGTGCGACGGTAGGGCGGGCAGGCCTGCCCGCGCCTTTTTCCTGTAACATTTGCAGCAAGAACGCGGGCAAGCCTGCCCGCCCTACTTGGCTGTTCAGTAAGCCCTGAAAAGGGCTTTGGACAGTAGCCGTGGGCGAAGAGGCTCCAAACCGCGACGTACAGCGGTTTGGAGAACTCGATAGCCCACGGTCACCGGCAGCACAATCAGTCCAGCCCCGACGGGGCGTCGGAAAATCGCCTGCTTTCTCCAACGTCCCTTCAGGACTTATCACTTCTTGACTACTCTTCCGGGGGCTTATAGCCCCCGGCTACTATCCCCCAGCCCTCCGGGCCGGTACAAAAAAAGGCGATGCTATGTGTCGCCCTTGCAGGGCTTTTTTCAGAAGGGGCGTGCTCATCACACTCCATCAACAACCCTTGCCCCGACCACCCGACGCCCTGCGAATTAGAGAGTGGTTTATTAAAGGGATTAAGACTAAAATGAGCTAAATGCCTGTTTTTACTATGCTAGGCTAACAAAGAGGACAAGAATAATGACAACGACACAATCTAACACGACGCTCAAGACTGTAGTGATATGTGCTATTGTCAGCGCCGCGGTATCTGCAACGACAAGCTATATGTTGCAAAGGGGATTTCCCCTGACTCACAATGTGAGAGTAGTTTCAGAGGAGGGCAGATTTCACTTGGATACTTTTCGGAAGGATTACCCACCTTATGCATATAAGGTGGATTATTGGGGTTATACCGAAGAGCATCGTGCGGGTTTTCTCAATCTTCAAAAAATACCAACAATTTGGATTTACAGGATATCCATTGCTAACCTAGCAAAATTGGATTTGGATAATGTTGAAGTAACAGTCAAGTATAAGAAGGATGCGAAGTGGCTTTTGGTCTCCCCCGGGCTTGGCAAGATTCGCCTTGGCCCCAAGAAGGATCTTCCCACTGAACACTGGACTGATGTTACTAACAAGAATAAAGAATTCACGGTATCTCTTTACCCATTGGCGGCAGGTACAGCCAAGTGGTGTTTTCTAGGTATAGTTTCTAGTGATCGGCCTTCTCCGGAAGCAATACAAGTAACTGTTCAGTGTCCGGAAGGTAAATTCACTCAGTTGACTCCGGTTCAATGGGAGCGGATAGGTTGGGAAAAAAAGTAGTAGGGCGGACCACACTGGCCCGCACAAGACTTTTTGCCTGTGAAACATTCCGCGGGCAAGCCTGCCCGCCCTACTTGGCTGACATGTTACGCTCGGAACTAATTGGATCAGAGCGAAATGGGAAACCGTACCGGTTGTTTTCCAGAACCTATGCAAGTGCGACTAACCGGAGTTTATTGCTTAGCAGTTCATCGACTGGATTCTGGGATGTGTGCGCGATGGTACGAAGTACAAGATCGAGGTCCTCATCTGTAAACGGGAGAATAAGTCCCCTCCCGTCCTTATATGTATCCGTGCATCTGCGGAGAAATATGGTATCGTCATCTAGGCGGCGACACATGAGCAGGCCGGCTTGTCCTCGATTAATAGAGAATCGACCAGCCAGTTGGTCCAACTCTGGGTTGTCGGGGTCTGCGGAGTAGTTCTTGCACTCAACAACGATATAAGCAGAGGGAATCTTGTGCGTAGTGTGTAACCGGTAGAAGAATCCGTCGCGTGCAGCGTTATCGAATGTAATGTCGATGCGCTTCCGTCCTTCGTGGATGGGATATTCAATCTGTGGGCATTGCAGGTAGGGATAGAATATCAACTCTAAAATGCCGGCAATAAAGCGATGGTAATCGGTGGCACGTGCAGCTCCTGGGGGTATCTGATGAAGTAACTGGCGGA
>JAXHSV010000286.1:0-3203 GCA_034190305.1 Planctomycetota bacterium
TAGCAGGAAGTTGTAAGCCATGAGAGAATCCCTTCTTATCAATCAATCCATTGACCGCATTCTACCCGCCAGGCTATAATTATTCACTTTTCAAAAACAGAATTATGCAACAGGCTCATATATTGTTTTACGATCTCGCGGAAGCAATCCGCATCATCTTCGCCGCTTCTTCTTCCGCATTCGTTCTTTTTTGGTCAGGCGTTTGGATCGTTTTTTGATCTTGAATCCGCCGGCTCCGAACATGTCCATGTTGCCCATCTGCTTAGCGAATTGCATCCGGTCGCGCATTCCCATCCCCGCCATTTGTTTCATCATTCCGGAAGCGGCGGTGAAAGACTTGACCAGTCCTGAAACATCCTGCGTTTCGCATCCCGATCCGCGGGCAATACGCCGACGGCGCGAACCGTCTATGACCGAAGGGGCGGACCGCTCCGCCTTCGTCATCGAGTTGATAATCGCCTCCATTTGGTCTATCTCGCCGCCGTCGAAATCCATGTGTTTCAGTTGACTTCCGACGCCGGGCATGAGTTTGAGGACTTCCTTCATAGGCCCCATCTTTTTCATCTGCTTCATCTGGCCGAGGAAATCTTCAAGAGTCAGCGCGCCCTTGGCCATCTTGGCCTGAAGCGCTTCTGCCTGTTCGGCGTCAAAGGAGGCCTGGGCCTTTTCCACCAGTGTTACAACGTCGCCCATTCCGAGGATGCGACCGGCCATGCGGTCGGGATGAAACTCCTCGATAGCGTCGAGTTTTTCCCCGACACCGATAAACTTTATGGGTTTTCCGGTAACGGACTTGACCGACAAGGCCGCCCCGCCGCGAGCGTCGGAATCGAACTTCGTCAGGATCACCCCGTCCAGTTCGAGTCGCTCGTTGAATTCCTTTGCGGAGTTGACGGCGTCCTGTCCGGTCATCGCGTCGCAGACGAGGTAAATCTGGTGCGGGCTGACGGCCATGGCGATATCCGATGCCTGGGTCATCATTTCTTCGTCGATGTGCAGCCGGCCTGCGGTATCGATGATGACCACGTCGCGCTGGTTTTCCTTCGCCCAGGAGATGCTCTTGCGTGCGACGCGAACGGGGTTCTTCTCGCCGTCGGTTTTGAAGCACGGAACATCAACCTGCTCGGCTACGATGGACAACTGCTCTACCGCCGCAGGGCGTTGAAGATCGCAGGCTACGAGCATCGGATGCTTACCCTGTGCCTGAATGTGGCGGGCCAGTTTACCGCAGGTGGTCGTCTTTCCGGAACCTTGCAGACCGGCCATCATTATGATCGTCGGCGACGGAGAGACGTAATAAATCCTCGTATCAACCGGGCCCATCAAATCGACCAGTTCGTCGTGGACGATCTTGACCATCAACTGACCTGGATGAAGGCTCTTGATTACGTCCTGCCCGCGCGCCTTTTGAACGACGGATTCGCAGAATTCTCGGACGACCTTGTAGTGCACGTCGGCTGCCAGAAGAGCGGAGCGAATATCGCGCATCGCATCCTTGACGTTCTGGTCGGTGATTCTGCCCCGGCCTGACATCTTGCGAAAAACGCCGGAAAATTTATCTGTCAATGCCTCAAACATGGTTTGTGGAGAATAACAAATTCCCCGGATATGCGAAAGTATTGTTTGGCGGCGGTCGCCTGCGACCGCCTTAAGGTCACCGTTCCGGCGAGAAGCTAAACAGGAAAAAGTTGCGTAACAAAACTCCAATTTTGCGGCGGTAGTCCCGCCTTGACGGGATTCATTTCAATGTATTCCGACGCGGCGCTAAGGGTTTCCTCGTCGTTAATAAAAACCTTCCGGCAATCCCTGGCCCAAGGTGTAACTTTGAGTCCCAGCATATGTGTAGCCGCACCTTTGAACTGATTGACAAGATACTCAATCTTATACCCGGAGCGGAGCACAAGGATATGCACGTGGTCCTTCATAATCGCACAGGCACGAACGGTTAGATCGAGTCGTCCGACAACCTGAGTAAACCCCTTCGCCACAATTGGCCGAATTGAATCGTTGATGAAATACGGCCGGCGAGACATCTTTGGAGCAGCCGCTGTCCAGAACCTTTTGATTGCTCCTCTGGGCGGTTGCGGGTTTTGTCTCCCGTATTTGATTTCGCCCAACGCACTGAGTTCCGCATTATAAATTTCTTTGGAAAACGACCCCCTTGGATCGTTCGGTAACCACGTACCGTAAGTAGTGAAGATAGCGTGATAGGCGATAATCAATATGAGTCTCCGAATCCAGTTTAGCAGCGGTTGTCTGCGACCGCCTTCAAGTCGTCGTACCGACGACTGCTAAACCAACACTCTTCCTGATTTCTGCGTGTTCGACTCCTTCACCGGCGTCCAACTGCTCCAGCCCCTGCTCGATTTTCATCTGAACGTACAATTCGTCCATGATGTCACTGACCGACGCATCATCAGGAAGCCTCGATATAATTTCAACCGCTCGTTCTTTCGTTGTCATCGTATGCACTTCCTCATTCATACCACTGATCCATTATACAACCGTCGGGGCGGTTCGAGAATGATAAAACCACCACTTTGAACTAAGGCCTAAATATCGCCTGTTCACAGATACTTTTCCACGAGGACGCCGAGTTTTTTCTTTGTCTCCGGGGGAATCATCTCCCTGTTGGACCATATCGCCTGTTCCAGGGCGCTATGTGCGGGGGATGGTATATCGGCGATTTCGTCAAATCGCCCGATCGCAGTTTTTATCAATTCGACAGCGTTGTGAGTCGCTTCGGTGAGATTTCCGATGATTTCCTTGAGAAGTTCGTGCTTGTCGAGTTCTTGCGGATGAGGCCGCCAGCAGTCGTAATCGCTCGGTAACGCCACAAGTGCGTAAGCGATCTCGGCTTCGCGGGCAAGTTTGGCTTCGGGCATACAGGTCATGCCAATCAGGTCTCCGCCGGCGGCGCGGTGCATCTCGCTTTCGGCGCGTGTGGAAAAGGCCGGACCTTCCATGCAGATGTAGGTTCCGCAGTCATGAACCGTAGTGGTGACAGAATCGGCGCAACCGAGCAGGTGTTTTCGCAGGACCGGGCAGAACGGCGAGGCGAACTCCACATGAGCAGCCAGACCGTCGTCGAAGAACGTCGGCGCCCGGCGGTAGGTCTTGTCTATTACCTGGTCGGGGATGACCAGGTCCTTTGGTTTGATTTCCTCCCGCAGCGAACCTACCGCGCCGGAGGCGATTATGTG
>JAXHSV010000287.1:0-3201 GCA_034190305.1 Planctomycetota bacterium
ACAGGCACGTTTGACGACACGGATGAAATAGGCAAGAAACTTGCCGAAGCCGCCGCCGAAGCGCTGGCCGATGTACCTGCCGGCAGGCAAGGTGCTCCTGCTACAGAGAAAGTGAAAATTAATGCCGCTTCCAAGGTGATAGACGTTCCGCTGGACGCGCCGCCTTCGCAGGAAGAAATTGACCAAGTCGCCGCCGAAGCCCGGGCCCGGGCCGATTCTGATGATGAAGAAAATCAACGGCTCGGAAAGGCTGTGCTAAATTGGGTCGGCAAGATAAAACAGGCTATAGATACCGGTACGGTCCCGGCGACTTTACCTGTCGAGATTTTCACCCTGGCCATCAACGACCTGCGACTGGTTGGCGTTCCGTTCGAGGTCTTTACCGATATCGCCCTTGGCATCAAGGCCGGTACGAAGCCGCTGGAGACATTTTTTGTGGGTTACGCCAACGGTTACTGCGGATATTATCCGACGCGATGGGGAAAGGACCTTGGAAAATATGGCGGTAAGACATCCTGCCGCTACGGATTCGGGCCTTTGATTACCGCTATCGGGTACGGCGCCGACGAACTGCTCATCCGCCAGGCCGTCGCACTGGCGGCGAAAACAGGAGAGAAAAAAGCCGTATGATTCATCGCATTGAAGTAAGGCTGCGTGAAGATTTCGCAGACCCGCACGCCGAAGGCGTTCTCGCGCAGATTCAGGAACTTGGGGTCGAGACGGTCTCGGCTGTGCGGTCGGCCAGGCTGTTTTTTCTGGAAGGGCAGTTGAGCGCCGAAGACGCCCGGCGCGTAGCGGCTGAACTGCTCGCCGATTCTGTTATCGAAGAATTCCAGATTGGTGGCACAGGTTTGCAGCCTGTGCCCGAGCAGAACCAAAACGCCGAAGAGCACAGATTGAAAACCTGTGCCACCACCGTTATCGAGGTTCACCGCAAGAGCGGCGTTATGGACCCTGTGGCGGCGTCGGCGGAGCAGGCAATAAGCGACATGGGCCTGGAGGTCTCCTCTGTCCGCACCGCCCGGCGGTACGAACTGGCGGGCGAGGTTACAGACGAGCAGCGCGTGATAATCGCCCGCCGTCTGTTGGCGAACGACGTAATCGAGGATGTCCATTTTTCAGCCTATACACCGCCCGAAACACGCATCGGTAAATATGAGTTGAAGATCGTCGAAATCCCTATTCGCCAACTCGACGCCGCCGGCCTGGAAAAAGTCAGCAAGGACCGCGACCTGTTCCTCAACGTTACCGAGATGAAGACTATTCAGGACCACTACCAAGATTTGGGGCGTGAACCGACCGACGTGGAAATCGAGACAATCGCGCAGACCTGGAGCGAACACTGCGTCCATAAGACATTTCGCTCGGACGTCTGCGTTCGCGATAATTCCGGCAAGGTCGTGGAAGAAATCCCTAACCTTATCAAGACGACGATCTTCGCCGCGACGAAGAAACTGAACAAGCCCTGGTGCATCAGCGTCTTCGAGGATAATGCCGGAGTAATCGAATTCGACGACGACTGGGCGGTCTGTTTCAAGGTCGAGACGCACAACCACCCCTCGGCCCTGGACCCCTACGGCGGGGCGGGTACGGGTATCGGCGGTGTCGTCCGCGATCCGATGGGTACGGGGCTGGGGGCGTTACCCGTTGCCAACACCGATGTTTTCTGCTTCGGGCCGCCGGATATGCCGCTGGCGGACGTGCCCAAGGGCGTCCTGCACCCCCGGCGGATAATGCGCGGCGTGGTGGCGGGCGTCCGCGATTACGGCAATCGAATGGGAATCCCCACAGTTAACGGCGCGGTCTATTTCGACGAAAAATACATCGGAAACCCGCTGGTCTATTGCGGAACCGTAGGCCTGATGCCGAGGGAGAAATGCTTCGGGAATCCCGCTGCCGGCGACGCTATTGTCTGCGTCGGTGGGCGAACCGGACGAGACGGCATTCACGGCGCGACATTCTCCAGCGGCGAACTGACGCACGAGCATGAGGAAGAGTTCTCCGGAGCCGTCCAGATCGGAAACGCCATCACCGAAAAGAAGATGCTCGACACGCTCATCCAGGCGCGCGACGCGGGACTCTACAGCGCCATTACCGATTGCGGCGCCGGCGGGCTGGCAAGCGCTGTCGGCGAAATGGGCGAACACCTCGGCGCCGAAGTTCACCTGGATCGCGTACCTCTCAAATATGCCGGCCTGAGTTACTGGGAAATCTGGGAGTCCGAGGCGCAGGAACGGATGGTTCTGGCTGTCCCGCCCGAAAATGTCGAGGAAATTCTGAAAATCTTCGCCGCCGAGGGCGTCGAAGCCACCGTCATCGGTAATTACGGCACTGCCGACAAACATCTGCGGCTGTTGTATGACGGGCAACTCGTCGGCGAACTGGCGATGGAATTCCTCCATGACGGACTTCCACGGACTACAAAGGAAGCGGTGTACCAAATCGCCGAACAGACAAGCCAACTGCCTAAACCCAGGGAAAATTATAGCGACGTGCTGCTGAAGATTCTTGCGGCGCCGAACGTGGCTTCGAAGGAGTGGATTGTCCGGCAGTACGATCACGAGGTACAGGGCGGCAGTGTGATAAAACCGCTGGTGGGGGTCGAGCACGACGGACCCGGCGATGCAGCCGTTGTTCGACCGGTGCTGACCAGCCGGCGGGGGCTGGTGATTTCCTGTGGGATGAACCCGCGCCTCGGCGAACTGGACCCGTACAATTCGGCCCTGCACGCAATCGACGAGGCATTGCGGAACAACATTGCAGTAGGGGGAAATATCGCGCAGATGGCGATTCTGGACAATTTCTCCTGGGGAAACTGCAACAAACCCGACCGGATGGGCGCACTGGTCGCTGCAGCCAAGGCCTGCTATGACGGTGCGATGGCCTACGGTACGCCGTTCATCTCCGGAAAAGACTCGCTGAACAACGAATTCCAGACCGAAACCGGCGAAACGATAGCCATCCCGCCGACGCTGCTCATCTCGGCTATCAGCGTTATCGAAGATATTTCCCGGTGCGTTACCGCCGACGCCAAAGAGGCGGGGAATATCCTGTTCCTGCTGGGTACGACAACGGCCCACCTTGGCGGCAGCCATTACCTGCTGGTCGAGGGTGCCGAAAGCGGAACCGATGTTCCGCCGGTGAATCCTGCCGAATCCCGCAAGGTGATGGAAGCGTTGCAAAAGACCATCGCCGCAGGGC
>JAXHSV010000288.1:0-3178 GCA_034190305.1 Planctomycetota bacterium
TCCTCTACAAAAACCTCAAACGCTTCATCCCTGAAATTGAGATAGCGTAACGAAAATGACTCTTTCAACGGAGAAACGAAATGCGCAAATATCAAATCCCCGACACGCGATTACCGTTTATTAATGGCGAGATCGCTGAGATTCAAATGGACGGCCAACCGCGTTTGGTCTCCAGTGTAAGGAGCGCCGACGACGACGGGCGGATTTATATCTTTGATCCGCAGACGGGCGAGAGTATTTATCGTCGGATGCCTGATGGTATATGCGGTGCGTACATGTTGCGGACTGCAGCCGACGGGTGTCTGTACCTCGGCTGCGGGGAAGGTTCGCTAGTGGTCTATGACCCGCGGGCCGACCGCTTCGAGGTTCCGGTCAGCGGCGAAATAAACGGCATCACATGGGGTGGATGTGTTACCGATTCGCTGGTTGTCTGGTCGGCCGATATGGGCGA
Organism: Planctomycetota bacterium; assembly: GCA_034190305.1. GTDB lineage: Bacteria > Planctomycetota > Phycisphaerae > SM23-33 > SM23-33 > JAUWNJ01. Next base: position 452 of record JAXHSV010000288.1, read on the forward strand.
AACGTGCGTCTATAATTGGCGAAAACGAAAATTGCTGAAGGTTTTCCGTCCCCTTGATACGGGTGCGCCTGCGTCCCGGTACGCGCACAATGCCATAGAGTGTCCGGACGGCAAAATACTCGTCGGCATGAACGTTCCACAGGCCAAGTTGATACTGATTGACCCGAAGACGCTGGAGGCAACGCACCATACGCCTGAAGCCCTTGTCGGTAAAAATTATACTCACTGGCTTGCTTTCCAGGATGCCGGTCGCCTTGCAGTGATAAGCGACGGCGAACTTTTCGTTTTTCGGTATCCGTCTTTTGAAATCGAGCGACGGGTTAGCCCGTTGGCGGGCATCGAATCGAATGGTGATACGATAAAGCAAACCTGCTGTATGCTCGGCGGAAATATTTACAGCCTGATCTGGCCCGGTGGCGGGCTGTATCGCATAGAGACTTCGGCGGGTCGGTGGATATGGGAACCCGTCAAGGAGCATCTGGCGGGCGATGATCTTGCGATAATTTACGCGCTGGGCGACCGCTATATATGTGCCGTTACGTTGTTCGGAAGATATCTGCGTTACGACACGCAGACTGACGAAGTCTTAGATTGTCAACTCGATTCATCCGGGCCGACGAATACTCAAACGATGTGCGTCGTCCCCCAGGCCGGGCGTATTTTCGGCGCTCCGTTTATCAATCAGCGGTTCTGGAGTATCGACCTGGAAACCGGTTCAGGCCGGGACCTTGGCCGGGCATCGTCGGGCGAGGGGCAGGTCAACTGCATGGTCTGGGACCAGGCCACCGAAAGGCTGATAATGGCAAGTTACACCACCTGTACTATCACCGCTTTCGATCCGGCGAAACCCGCATCCTGGCCTGATAACCCGCGCATCCTGGCGAAAGTCGGGCGCGAACAGATGAGGCCAAAATCAATGGTCCATGACGGGCGGTTCATCTGGCTGACGTCGAGCGCCGAGTACGGACGGCTCGGAGGGGCGCTTTCCCGTCTGGACCCGGCAACTGGCGATATCCGCGTCTGGCGGAATATCGTTCCAAACCAGACGCCAAACGGACTACTGATTAATCCTGCCGAACACAAGACATATTTCGCCACCGAGGTCTATGCAGACGGCGACTCGAAACCGGCTACCGAACGGACAGCCCAACTTGTTTCGTTCGACACTGAAAAACTGACCATCGACCACCAGCAGAAAGTCCGCGACGGAACCAGAGTCGTTCATCTTCTGGCGATTCTGCCGTCTGGGAAGATTCTGGGACTGGAGGGAAAGGGCGAGTTTACCTGGCATTTGCAGACCGGAACGTTGTTTCTATGGAACCCGTCCAACGACTCAATCGAATACCTCAATGAGATTACCGAAAAGCTTTTCAACGTGGTTGTCGGACCCGACGGCAAAATCTACGCCTTCTTCGGTAAAAACGTTTGCACGCTAACGCTGGAAGGTTCGCAGGTTTTGTTCGAGCCGATTGAAAAGTCGATTGACTGGATCGGACATAAGTCACTCCAGATTAGCGACGGAAAACTGTATTACGTTATCAGGAATGAGGTTCATACTCTTCCGCTGCAAGAATAACAAAGGTCAGACCGGTGTCCAATCCGACTGTTAGCGTCATAATCCCGGCCTACAACTGTGGACCGATGCTGCGCCAAGCCGTCGATTCCGTCCGCCGTCAGACGTATCAGGACCTGGAGGTCATTATTGTCGATGACGGTTCGAGAGACGACACGCCGGAAGTAGTCCGGTCCCTCGCAGCCGATTGGTCGAAGATAAGGCCCATCCTGGCGGAGCATAAGGGTCTGGCAGCGGCGCGCAATCGCGCCATAGCCGAGATGCGGGGTGAGTGGATCGCGCTTCTGGATGCCGACGACCTGTGGATGAGCGAAAAACTCGCCCGCTGCATGGACTACCTCGCCGACCACGAGGGTATCAGTATCGTTTATACGCCGATGCAGCCGATTCGCATGAGCGTCGAGCCGATTGCCGGACACTCCAAGCCTTGCCTGGCGGGGCAACTGACGCGAAAACTGTTCAAGAGCATCTTCGTCCACGACCCAGCCGCCGTTTTCCACAAGCGGGTAATCGAGAAGTGTGGCGGATTCGACGAATCGTTGCCGGTCTGCGTGGGGCATGAGTTCTGGCTTCGCGTCTCGACGGAATTTGAGTTCGGCCTGATCGACGAACCTCTGGCACAGCGGCGGTGGCACGAAAAGTCGCTGACCCGCTCGAACCGCGCCACAGGCCGGTGCATAAAGGCAGCCATGCTCGAACGATTTTACTTCCAGCGGGGCGGGAGTGAATTTCTACCGCGAAAAGAGGCCTTCAGACGACTTTCCCGCGTCCATTACAGCGCGGGGAAAATCCTGCTCAGGCAGGGCGATTACCGTCGAGGCCGACAGTTCCTCGCCAAGGCCGTCCGATACAACCCCGCCAATATCAAGGCGTATCCATTTTACACCGCCTGCCGTGTCGGTTCATTCTTCCGACGCGGCCGTTCCAACGGAACAGATTTCAGCGAGGCATGATCTCGATTGATCTCAGCGCGACAGGTTTGTGGTCGCCGAACTGGTCTGCTCTTGAATCGTCTTCGACGCGGACGCGACGGACCAGTCTGGCCGATAGGATCAACACCGACCCGATACCCGCAAATCGCCTCTCAAGCCAGCGGTTTCGACGAGGCATCAGCGGAAGGTTCACGCGGTCGGCGTGGAGTGAACGAACCTCGA
>JAXHSV010000289.1:0-3149 GCA_034190305.1 Planctomycetota bacterium
GATAGAAACCTTCTCCGTGCGGTGCTTATCTACAATCAGCCGACAAAGGTAGTCGCTGAGATTAACCGGACCAGTCCATCGTCCGTCAGGTATCGTGTGCGAAAGTTAATCGAACGGATCAGTTCGCCCCAATTTGTCGGCGCCGCCCGAGGCCTGATGTTTTTCAATGAAGAACAGGCTGCTGTTGCCAGATACTACATACTTCAGGGAAAGTCGTTGCGGGATACGGTTGCGACGACAGGCCTGCCATATCACTCTGTTCGCAAAGCGCTGTCGGAGGTCAACGGGATCATAGACGGGCTGGCATGCTCGCAGAAAAAATCCTCGTTACTTCTTCGTGGGACCCCAAATCGCGATAGTCTGCGATTTGAGAGCCTTCATCAGGAGCATTGGAGATGAGTACTTCGAAGTGGAACATCCCGGTCAACATTAAAATCATTCACTCTCCGCCGGCGGATTCGGACGCTTCGGTAGTGGCGGATATGTTCGGTTTGTCCGTCCGGCGCGTCGAACATCTTTACGATGATTTTCGCCTGACAATTAAAGCAGGCGAGATTGTTGCGGTGGTCGGTCCCAGCGGCGGGGGAAAGACCCTGCTTCTGCGGGCCGCCGAAACGGCTGTGCCAGATGCGATAACGCTCGAGATGGACACACTGTCGGCCGACAGCAGAGCCTCAATCGCGTGTTTTGAGGATGGCCGGCTTAGCGAAAAGTTTGCGGTTTTATCTCGTTGCGGCCTGGCCGACGCCAAGGCGCTGATTACGCCGGCGAAGAATCTTTCCGGCGGGCAGTTATATCGACTGGCGCTGGCGTCGGCGGTCTGGCGGGCGTCTGTCTCGGGCCGTCCCAGGCTGCTGCTTATTGACGAGTTCGCCTCGACTCTTGACACCACCACTGCTTCGGTTCTTTCGACAGGATTGAGGAAACTCGCCGACCGATATAACCTTGCGATGATCGTCGCGACGCCGCGCGATGAACTACTGAAGATAATCAAACCTGACCGCACAATAGTCAAAGGTCTGAGCGAACCGGTGATTCACGATTTCCGATTTGCGAATTCCGATTTTCGATTGGAAGTCCAGGACCGGAAAGATGGCTCCCGAATCGCAGACTATCGCGATTTGGGGTCCCGCATTGAGCGGGGGCGGATAGGGGACTATCGCGCGTTGAGTCGATTTCATTATCTGACCGGTCCACCGGCTGCACATAAGCGTGTCTGGACGATTCGCACTCCCGCCGAAACCCGTCGTCCGGGACTGCCCGAAGTCGCAGCCGTTCTGGTGATTTCGCCCCCCGTTCTGTGCTGCCGGGGGCGTAACGTCGCCACGGGAAAGCGTTACGTAAGCCCCGACCGTCGGGCATCGACGGGCCTGCTGAACGCGGAGATTGAGTGCATTTCTCGTGTTGTCGTGCATCCGGTATATCGTTCCTGCGGCCTGGCGGTCAGGCTTGTCCGTCACGCGCTGCGAACTGCCGGGACACCGCTGGTAGAGGCATTGGCTACGATGGGCGCAATCCACCCGTTCTTCGAACGAGGCGGAATGAGCGCCTTCGGGCGATTCAAGGGCAGAAAACTAAACTATAACTACTACCTCGCCGCCGCCGGCGCCGTCCTTCCTCGAAGGCTATTCATGTCCAACGATATAACTTGGAGAACCTGATGACAGAATTATTAAGCGCCTCGAAAACGCAATCCCCGTTGCCGAGTGAACCTGTCATCCGAGATGAAATCGCCCGATGGGTCCGGGACGTACTTGGTATGCGTATTCCCGACAAGTCGATCTGCCCGTCGCACCGGTCGCCGCTGGATTACCTGGCGGCGAGTTTCCTGGACAGCGGGGGAGATTCTGCCGATCGGCTGGTCTGGGCGAATCGAGGGGGCGGAAAGACGATGCTGGCTGCAATCGCCTCGCTGCTGGACGCCTTGTACAAGGCCCCGATTAATATCCGCATACTCGGCGGGTCATTCGACCAGTCGGACCGTCTGGCGGATTACCTGCGGAATTTTCTTTCAGGGGACTTGGGTAAACTGGTCGCAGGAAGGATAACTCGCCAGCGAATACGTCTGACCGGCGGCGCCGATATACGTATGCTAAGCCAGTCCCAGCGGGCAGTCCGAGGGCAGCACGCGCAGAAGATACGGTGCGACGAGGTTGACCTGTTCGACCCGGATGTCTGGAAGGCAATTCAGTTCACCACACGTTCGAGCGACCGGACGCGAGGCGGAATCGAAATATTCTCCACGCTGCACCGCGCCGGAGGGCTTATGGAACAACTGGTCGAGCAGGCCCGGAAGGATGTCGGGGGCTTTGAGATGTTCAACTGGTGCATCTGGGAAGTAATCGAGAAATGCAAACCCCCGCGACGGTGCGACAACTGCCCGTTGTCTGACGATTGTCAGGGCAAGGCCAGACGGGCCGACGGTTTCTTCAGAATCGACGACGCCATTGCGATAAAGGCGCGTTCAAGCCGAAACGCATGGGAGGCGGAAATGCTCTGCCTGGGCGCAAAGAATGACTGGCTCGTTTTTGGCGAGTTCGACCATGGCCTGCACGTCGCCGATTTGGAATATTGCCCCGATTGGCCTACGTATCGCGCGATCGATTTCGGATATACTTCGCCGCTGGTGTGTTTGTGGATTCAGATTACCCCCGCCGGCGTCGTGCACGTCATCGACGAGTACGCCCGCGCCCGTCGGTCAGTCGCGCAGCACGCCGTCGGGATACTCGCCCATAATCCCGCTGCGATTGTAACGACCTACGTTGACCCTGCGGGCAATGCCAGGGAGTCCACCAGCGGGGCGGCGTGCACCGAATTGCTGGCGTCGGCGGGGATAAGATGCTGCTGGCGGGTCTCGACGGTCAACGAGGGTCTGGAACTGATCCGCGCCGCCCTGGCCCCTGCCACCGGACCGGCCAGGCTTAAGATCGACCGCAAGTGCCGGGGGTTGATAGAGGCCTTTCGGACGTATCATTACCCGCTTCCCGGTTCGTCATGCCAGACCGACAGGCCTGTAAAAGACGGGCCTGACCATTTCATCGACGCTCTGCGATATTTCTTCGTAAATCGAATGAGGCCTAAAATATCTGTCAGCAGAAAAAATTATTAAAAAACCTTACATATTATACTAATGTTGCTGGACATTAAAC
>JAXHSV010000029.1:0-18504 GCA_034190305.1 Planctomycetota bacterium
CTGCTTTTTGTTATCGCCTTGCCCCGTAGGGGCTTATGATAATAGCCCACCAGTTCACTGGTGGGTCAAAGACGCCAGGCAATTGTCAGTCCCGTAGGGACGGTTGAACTGTTTTTCCGGCGTCATAGAGTGTTACCTCAAATTGAACCAAGCCTTCGTCATTTCTGATGCCGCCGCAAACTTACACAAAATATCCTACGCTATCCCGGGCGAGGCGGAGGTCAGGTGATATACTCCGGCAATGGGTGCATCCCATTTCAGTAGGTACTTTTTATGGGATGTGTCCAGTTTCATCAGGTAGATTAGGCCCAAAGCCGACGGATAGCCATCCGTCGGTCTCGCACCAAACAGGCGTCTTTCGCCCCTTTCGACGATTTACCTACTCAAACGGGATGCACCCTCCGGCAATAGGGGTGGTATTATCCATAGACGGCGGCGTACCCTTGTGATATAATGCTGGTGTTTGAACGGGGATGTGTCCCCCGGTCTCACACCGGTGAACGAGAGGATACGCCGCAGCAAAAAGGAGTGAACGATGATGAACACGAAGTGCACATGTGTCGTCGTCTCGGCCGCCGCTTTGGTGATAGTGTTGGCTTTCTCGGCGGGCGCGAAGGCGTGCAGCATCGGCTGTGCCGACGGAACCGTTACGCAGGACGGCAGGCCGATCCTCTGGAAGGTCCGCCAGTTGGGCCTAAGCGAACCAAACAACTACCTGCGGTACTTCACGCACTACGAGATAGACGGCGTGGAGCACCCTGCCGTCTATCCCTACATCGGCATAGCGAGCCTGTTGAGCGACAGCAGCACCGAGCGGAAGACGCTGCCGATGATGAGTCTCAACACGCAGGGCCTGTGCACCGGCGACGCAAGCGGTGGCCGGCGCGACTCCACCAGCACCAACGGCAGCGAGTTCATGTGCTACATGATCGCAAACTTCGCCAATGTCGCCGAGGTGAGAACGGAAATCCAGTGGCGGCACGACAACATCGGTTCCGCCAACCGCCATGAAGGAAGTTTCCCCTTCATGGACGCGCAAGGAAACGCGACGATGTTCGAATATGACCGCGAGGTTTTCTTCGAGTACCAGACCAGCAACGCCAACCGCTCCGGCAATATGCTTCCCGCCCCCAGTTGCTTTAGTTACACGGTTCCGGCTATTACGCGCAATCAGCAGGGATGGGTCGTCCGCTCGAATAAGTTCCACGAGAACGCCGACGGTGCCGACGACCTGTGCGGCGGCTACGGCTGCGACAATTACTACTATTCGGCCGCCTACAACGTCTGCGGGCTGATCAACGAGGGTGTGCTCTCGGCAAAGACGCTCATGAACGGCTACGACGGGTCCCTTTACCGCTACGAGTTGCCGCGTTATGGCCCGGGGCGGGATATGAAACTTCTGGCCGACCCGGGCACGGTCTCGACAGCGGTCTTTCAGGGCGTTGCGCCTGGCGAGGATCCTGCCCTTACCACAATGTGGGCGGCGATGGGACGCGCCGATTACAGCATTACCGTCCCGGCGTGGGTAGCCGTTACCGACATTCCCCAGGTTCTAAGAGACGGCCACATGGCAGAGCGGGCGCACTCATTGCACTCAAAAAACTGGCGGGGATACTCCTACGAAGGCGCAGAGGCCGTAACGCAAGGCTGCACGCTGCCCTGCGAGGCACGCATCTTCGACGAGGTCAACTCGCTACTGGAGCATTGACGGGCGCACGGGGTACCCCCGGCGGAGATCATGACCCGCGTGGAGCACCGGATAGCCAACGACGCCTACAGCCTGCTGTACTGCCTCGACGTCAATCAGACATCCAACTACACCCCGTACGAGAACCACGCGCCGACCGCCTACATGTACGCGACGGGAACCGGCCTTATGATGGACTTCGCCGTCCTGGTCGGCGACGACGGCGGCGTCGCGGCATACCTGTGGGACTTCGGCGACGACGAGACCTCGCCCGACCAGTCGCCATCGCACACCTACGGCGCTGCGGGCTGGTACCTCGTCTCGTGCACCGTAACGGACAACGAGGACGTCAGCAGCACAGACTGGCAGTACTACTACGTACCCGAACCGGCCACGCTGTCACTGATCGGACTGGCCGGCCTGGCGCTGCTCCGCCGGCGACGAAAATAAAACCTCCTATCAAAATGACAAGCTAATAAGCGACGGGTGGCGAGGCCAAGCAACGCTTGCCCGAGCCACCCATTTTCATCAAATCACATGGGACGGAGCGAATTGTCTGGACTATATCCCTTCGGGATTCCGTCCCAGCCCAGCAGCCCGTGGTGAAAGTCATTCTGGCTGCGAGCGGGTCTTTCACCCGTTGCACTGCGTCGCAAAAACTCGACGAATCTCCCGGATTCGCCTGCGTTTTTGCTCCTTGTACCCGGGCGAAATCCCTCACTCTCGCCGAAGAAGCACTTTCGCCACGGACTGCTAGACGACGATGCGTTTAATGTCGGCGCCGAGAGAGGCGAGTTTTTCTTCGATGTGTTCGTATCCACGGTCGATGTGATAAACCCGGCTGATGGTCGTGGTACCTTCAGCCGCCAGTCCCGCCAGAACCAGCGCCGCCGAGGCGCGCAGGTCGCCGGCCATTACCGGCGCGCCGATAAGGCGCTTTACGCCGGTGATAATCGCCGTCGGTCCTTCCTTGCGAATGTTCGCGCCCATCCGCGCCAGTTCGGAAACGTGCAGGAAGCGGTCGGGATAAATCTTCTCGGTGATTACGCTGTTACCCCCCGCCAGGCATAAAAGCACCATCAATTGCGCCTGAAGGTCGGTGGGAAAACCCGGATAAGGCTGAGTTGTTATTTCTGTTGCGGAAATCCTCCTCCGGCAACTGATGACGGCTCCGGTGTCGTCTTTTTCAATGATGACGCCGATCTGCCGGAGTTTATCAATAACGGCCATCATGTGGTCCAGACGGACCTGAGAGAGTTTTATCTCCCCGTTTGTAATGGCGGCTGCTACCATGAACGTCCCTGCTTCTATGCGGTCGGGAATGATGCGGTGTGTCGTTCCGCGGAGTTTATCGACCCCCTCGATTGTTATTCGCGGCGAACCTGCGCCGGTGATTTTCGCGCCCATTGAGTTGAGGAAATCCGCCAGGTCCCGCACGCACGGCTCACATGCAGCCGATTCGATGATAGTCCTGCCTTCGGCGAGCGTCGCAGCCATCATGATGTTGGATGTTCCCGTAACGGTCGAACCGAAAGGCCCGCCGAGGAAAATCTCCGCGCCCTTGAGGCGTTTGGCCTTTGCGACGACATCGCCGCTCTTCAGGTCGATCTGTGCGCCCAGCGCTTCGAGTCCCCGGAGGTGAATGTCGATCGGGCGTGAACCGATGGCGCACCCGCCGGGCATGGCAACACGGGCGTAACCGCGCTTCGCCAGCAGCGGACCCAACACACAGATGCTCGCACGCATCGTACGCACGAGGTCATATCGAGCGTGGGAGTTGTCTTCGCCGACGACTTTCAGGTCGATGGCATCGTCCCTGCGTTTGGACTCGACGCCAAGTTCACCCAGCAGACCCGACAGTGTCGTTACGTCGGCGACCTCAGGCAGACCCGTCAGTCGGCTTGGACCTTCGGCCAGCAGGCACGCCGCCATTATAGGAAGCGCAGCGTTCTTAGCGCCGCTGACGACCACTTCACCCCGAAGCCGACTTCCGCCTTGAATAATAAACTGGTCCATTGATTCCTTATTGAAAATATGGATAATACCAATGGCAACTGGTTACGCGAATCTTTTCTTTTCCCTGAAACCTGCGTGTTAATGGATGAAATCGCCCTGCGAGCCTCGACCTGTCGGAGACAGGCAGGCCTGGAGGGAGCGAAAAAACACAGGTAATACAAAATGCACCGTAACAGGATGCTAACCACAAGTGCAAACGAATAGCATGATAGTGACACAATGGAAGACGTGCAAGAAACAATACGTCGCGTTATCAGGCGGCGAATCCTGCCATGGGTTGAAAGCAACGGAATCAGCAAATTGATTCTGCCGGATCAAATCACACCCGCTGACTGCACCGAACCGATAGAATGCAAACAGCCTCCCAGGTGGCGGTCCCGACGGCAGATGCTTATAGTCGGACTTACGGGTAAAGCGCCGTACTGCATTGACAACAAAAACTTTATTTTTACACCGGGCAGAATAATGCTCCTGCCCGGAGGCGTACGTCGCGGACCGGCCCAGACGATAACGCAGTTCGTCGAAAACCTCGATCCGGATCGTCGTTCCTCGTTCATGGTTGTGGAAAGTTATTTATCGGGCATGTGGATACAATTGCTCCGCGTAGTACCCGGAAAAGACAAACTGGAGGGAACGTGGCGCCAACTGTTCCTGGGACGGCACTTCAGCAGACTGACGAGTTGCCTGCTTGAAGAGGTTCGATCCCGCAACTCCAATTATGACCGCATCAGCAGGTGCCTCCTCATGGAGTTTTGGGTGCGATGTTTGGGAACCGATACCGCTGCCGAGGGGCTGGCGACGGCCCCTCCCCGCCGCCCTTCGACTTCCAAAGCAGGACGTTCGATTTCACTGACGGCGGGCAGACAGACCATGATCGAAAATAAAAATTTCCCCGAGCGGGTCCGCATCGCTGAAGGATTCATTCACTCTCACTACCACATGCCCATCACTCTGGACGACATCGCCTCCGCCGCCGACAGCAGCGTCAACCACCTGGGCCGCCAGTTCAAGACCGCTACCGGAATGACACCCATCCAGTACCTGCTGGAAGTTCGCATGGAGGCGGCCAGGCAACTGCTGCTGACCGACATGAAGATCTCCGAAGTAGCCGGTATGGTGGGGATCGAAAGCCCGCCCTACTTCAGCAAAGTTTTCCTAAACAGCAACGGCATCACCCCCCGCCAGTTCCGTCAAAAAATAGCCCGAACCCGGGCTGCGTTCAACGCCGCGGAAGCCGGTAAAGTAAAATATCAAACGTAAACACCGGCTCCACGAAAACATCCCACAATTTCATCTATTTGCAAATTCATCCTGCACTCTTAAAATTGACGAGTACACGATTACGGGTATCTCCGAACCGGCGACGCCGACGTTTCTGGGCGTGGGCCCGGTCGGCGTTCTCCTGTGACGCAGACATAAATAGGTCGCAGGTTGCAGGACAAGAAAAAAGACGTTCTTTCCGTCCCGCACCAAAGACCTGTAGTAGGGGACTCGTGCACTAACCAGCCCCGATGGGTCTTTGGTGCGGGACGGAAAGGGCGTCCCTTTGCATTCCGGATTCCGTTTCATTTCGGCTGAAATCTCACGAAAAAAGTACATTTTGCGACATCATTTCCTTGCCTGTTACAATTTTCCGACGACAATCCCTTTTCTCACAGTGAGAATCGTTTGCTGTGAAAAATGGGAGCCAGCCGATGGGCAGAGCAGTAGAATGGACCGAGGAAATATGGTTGAACCCGCCGAGTATTTATCGCAGCGCGCCGTTCTGGTCGTGGAACGATCGGCTGAATACGGAGCGTCTGTGCCGTCAGATAGGGCAGATGCACTCGGCGGGTATGGGCGGTTTCTTTATGCACAGTCGCGACGGCCTGAAGACGCCGTACCTTTCCGAGCAGTGGTTTGCATGTGTGGATGCGTGCATAGAGCATGCTCGCCGGTTCGGTATGAAGGCATATCTCTACGACGAGGACCGCTGGCCGTCGGGAAGCGCCGGCGGAATTGTTACACGAAACCGGCCCGACCTGGGCGTGCATCTGCTGGTTGCGCTTCGCCGGGAGCGTGCGCCGGCGGATACGGAGCGTGTCCGGGAATTTGCCGTAAAGTTCGACGATTCCGGGCACGTCCTGGATTATCGGTCTTTGAAAAAGGACGAATGTCCCGCTGACGGTGAGACGCTTATTTCCTTTGCCGTCGCGCCGTCCGATCCTGAACGGTGGTTCAACGACGCGCCTTATCTGGACACTCTCAGCGCCGAGGCGGTTGATCAGTTCATCAACCTTACGCACCGGGCCTACGCCGAGCGTTTCGGGAAGGATTTTGGGGGCGTGGTACCGGCAATTTTTACCGATGAGCCGAACTATTCCCACGGCTCGGTCCGCATGGACGGTCTGATTGCGGCGCTTCCATGGACGAAGCATCTGCCGCGACAGTTCGAGCGCCGTCGCGGCTACGATCTGCGGGACCATCTGGTCGAGTTGGCGTTCGCCTCGCCCGGCGATTGTTTCAGCAAGGTTCGCCACGATTACTATCGGACGCTAACGGAATTGTTCGTTGAGAATTTCTCAGTCCGCATCGGACGATGGTGCAAGCGGAACGGCATCGTGTTGACAGGACACTACAATGCCGAGGGAACCCTGCCGTTTCAGACGCAACACATCGGCTCTGCCATGCCGCACTACGCCCACCAGCAGTGGCCCGGCATCGACATTCTCACCGATCAGCGCGACGAAATCGCCACGGTCAAGCAGTGCACCTCCGTCGCCGCCCAACTGGGGCGCGAGCGGGTGCTGAGCGAACTTTACGGATGCACCGGCTGGGACTGGCCTCTGGAAGGGCACAAGTTCAACGCCGGTTGGCAGTACGTCCTGGGCGTCAATTTCCGCTGCCCGCACCTGTCACTGTATTCTTTGGCCGGAGCGGGCAAGCGCGATTACCCCGCCAGCATTTTTACTCACAGCCCGTGGTGGAAGTACTACCGGACGGTGGAGGATTATTTCGCCCGGCTGAGCGTGATGCTAACCTGCGGTAAGTGCGTCCGCGACGTGCTGGTAATACATCCCATCGAAAGCGCTTGGGGGTTGTTCACTCCTACGTCCGAATGTCCGGAAGCACCTTCGTCCGGGCCGGTTGTGGAACTGGACAATGCCTTCCAGTCGCTGCTGACGGGCCTGCTGGACGGGCAATACGACTACGACCTGGCTGACGAATCGCTTCTGGGGCGGTACGGCAAGATAACGAATAAGGGTCTGCTGGCCATCGGCAGGATGAAATACCGCCTCGTGGTGGTTCCTCCGACGGTTACTCTGCGGGTAAGCACAGTAGTGCTGCTGAAGGAATTCATCTCCGCCGGCGGGCAGGTGCTCTTTGCCGGAAGCATGCCGGAGCGCATTGACGCGGAGGTCTCCGACAAATTATCGGACTTGCTGAGACAGTCCGGAAGGTGCTCGCCGGACCCACAAGCCGTTGTCGAAGCCGTTGAGGATCGCCTGGAACGGCGGGTCATCGTTACCGAAAAAGGCCGGCGGACAGAATATGTCTGGACCATGCTGCGTAAAGTCAAAGGAGGGCAACTCTTATTTATTCAATCCTGCGATCGCAAAGCCGGACACGACGTTCACCTTTCCGTCGTCGCCAAAAAACCCGTCGTCCTCTGGGACGCAATGACGGGACAGCGGCGACAAATTAAGTCATCATCGTCAGGCGGAAAAGCTGAGTTCGACCTGCACCTTCCGCCGACCGGTTCAGCCTTGGTGAGTATGGGTCTGCGAGTCCAGGCCGACGAACCCGCTGAAACGCCAACTGTCGTTTCGACGTTCGATTCCACGCCTCCGTGGAAGATAGAACTGCTTGAACCTAATAGTTTCCCGCTGGATTTCTGCCGGTTCCGCATCGAAGAGGGGGATTTCTCGGACCCTGTTCCGGTTCTGCTGGCCGATGAGAAGATTCGCACCAACTTCGGTCTGCCGAATCGGGACTACGCCGCGCAACAGCCTTGGTATCTGGCGGAAACGGGCAGGGCCGACAGAAAACCGCTGGGCCGGTGCGAGATGATGTTCAACTTCCATCTCTCCGATACGCCGGAGTCACTGCACGTCGCAATCGAGAGGCCGGAAGATTTTGAGATCATCATCAACGGGCAAACGGTCGCGTCCGAACCGGTCGGCTGGTGGGTTGATGAGGACCTTAAGACGATCTACATCGGCCATGCCGTCAAGGCCGGTGAAAACGAACTTCTGCTGAAATTCGATTACCGTTCGGACATGGAACTGGAAGAGCTGCACCTTATAGGCCCGTTCGGCGTCCGGCAGACGGGTGCGAAACCCACGTTTGACGGCTACACGCTGACCGCTCCGCCGACGGAACTACCTGCCGGTTCGTGGGCTGGGCATGGTTTGGACTTTTACGGCGGGGCCGTGAAATATCGCATTGTCATGCCTGACTCGGTTCGCTCTGCCATCCGGGAAGGGCGGCGCATCCGGATGGCGCTTCCGGGAATCAGATGCACCGCTGCCGCCATCCACGTCGGCGACGAGACCTTCGTGTTGCCCTGGCCACCGATGAGCGCGGACATAACCGACTCGCTTGCCGCTGAAGCCCACGAAATTTGCGTCGAGGTTATCGGCGGACGGAAGAACATCCTCGGCCCGCTCCATACGCCGTGGGGCGGCTGGACCGGACCGAATCATTTCAGCCCGCACGATGAACAGTGGACCGACGAGTACATCCTCAACGACCACGGACTGACGGCCTCGCCGGTGTTCGAAATTATGGAATAGTAATCCGGCCGCAAAGTGAATAAATAAGCACGTCTAACTCGCTCAATCCGCAATTATGTGCGCCAGTGCGACGCGCTCAATTCCGGCGAGGTCTTTTACGAATCGAATATTCTCATATCGACCGGTTTTGTTAAGCAGGTCATAGACTCGTTCTGCCTGGTCGAAGCCGATTTCGACGGCCAGCAGACCGTTCGGTTTCAGATGGGATGGGGCGTCACGAACGATGGGGTCGATGAATTTCAATCCCGTCGGTCCGGCGCGTAGGGCTGAGGCAGGCTCTCGCTTTACCGGTTCGAGGAGTTGTTCCATCTCCGCATCGGTTACGTAAGGCGGGTTGGCTGTGATTATATCGAATAATCCTTCTGTCGATTTCGGTAAAGTCAATAAATCGGCCTGTTCGACGCGGATTCTGTCGTCCAGCCCGTGCCTCTTGGCATTTTCTCGCGCTACGTTGCAGGCGGGGGTGGAAATGTCGGTCGCAAGGACCGACAAGGCCGGGTGCTGCTTAGCCGCCGCGACCGCTACACAACCGCTTCCGGTGCAAACATCCCACAATCGCAATGCCCGGTCGCCCCGGCTGCGGGCGTAATCCAGCACCGCATCGACCAGAAGTTCCGTTTCGGGCCTGGGTACAAGCACGTCGGGCGTTACTTTTATCGCCAGCGAATAGAACTCCTTCCATCCTGTCAGGTATGCGACAGGCTCTCCGCCACCGGCCCGGCGGACGAGTCGGCGAAAGGCGGACAGTTGTTCGTTGTTCGGCGTCCGGTCGAACTGCGTGTACAGCGAGACTCGCCGGCAGCCCAGAACATGCCCAAGAAGCACCTCTGCCGAAAGCCTGGGCTCATCGAGACCCGACCGGACGAAATAATCCTTCGTCCAGTTAAGCAGGCGCAGGACCGTCCAGTCGTCGGCAGCGGCGTTCATGTTGAATAGCCTCAAAAAAATCAAACCACAAAGGGCATAAAGCATACCAAGAGTAAATAAACAAAAAAGCCCTTTTGTTTTTTTGTGTTCTTCGCACCACTAACGTTCGATTTCTCAAAATTCTGTAAAGATTTTCATGCGGCGATTTCCGTAAGTCTTGCAAGAATTAATTCTTGCGATTGAAGGATCGCCGTAACAATCTGTCGGCCTTTGGCTGCTAACTGGTAACGATGAGTATGTGGAATTTTCTTTATAATGTGATGGGCTGGAAGCAAACGCAGGCGACGGCTGATTCGCGCAGAAACCCGGCGGCGATCGCGAGGATATAGAAGGCTTTGAGGATACAACAACGCCGCTATGTCACGATTGCGGAACCCGCCGAGAAAGTGTTCGCCTCGATTGATCTCCCGGAACAAGGAAAGATCCTCGCTGTACCAAGGCCGCAATGTCCCGCGAATCATCAGACGATACCATCCGTTAAAAATACCGATGACATCCTTGTCGTACTTTTGTATAAATCCATCCATGGCGTTCTCCTGAGGCTGAAGATTTTGGCTATCAATTCCTTTCTTGCCTCTGGAGTAACGCCATTTTTACAATAAGGTTACTGACTACTGACTAATTTGGTTGCGGCCGAAGGCAACGCCGTGTAATTCGTGGATCTTTTTCCATATAAAATTATGACTGAACAAATCGTCATCTTCGGCGGGACGTTCGACCCCATCCACCATGGACATTTAATTACCGCCAGAGCAGTGGCTGAATATTTCGGATTTCGTAAGGTTACGTTCATGCCGGCGAAGGTCCCGCCGCATAAAGGTCATACCCGACGCAAATCCGCCCCGGCGTCCGACCGCCTGGAAATGGTCCGCCTGGCTGTGGCCGGTTCGGAGATGTTCGACGTAAGCGACATTGAAATACAGCGGAGTGGTCCGAGTTATACTATCGACACACTGACGTCGCTCCGCCGGCGGTATGGGCATGACGCAGATTTGTACTGGATAATCGGCGCCGACATGCTTGAAGACCTTCCGACATGGCGCAATGCCGACGAGGTGATTGAAATGGCCAGGATCATTACAGCCGCTCGCCCTCCTTACAGCCAGCGCGTCCCGGCGGTGTTGGAAAACCTGCGGAACCACTTCACAAGCGAGCAGGTGGATCGCCTGGCCGATGGCGTGGTTTCGACACCGCTGATTGACATATCCAGCACGAATATCCGCAGACGACTCGCCACCGGATCAAAACCGATCAAATATTTAACGCCCGATAATGTGGTGGATTACATTCGCAAACATTGCCTTTACGGAGCGGGTTGAATCGCGACTATCGGTTTGTCGGGTAGAATGTTCCGGAAACCGGTGAAAATAGCGGTGATGGATCAGTTACTGGGGCGGACGGACAAGGAGGGTCTGTTCGGCTCATCGGCGCCCTCGTCGAAGGCGCTTCTCAAGCCCAACACGCTTATAGAACGTCAGGCCCGTCGTAAAAGACGCCGACGATACGGGCTGGACCAACTCGCTGATAATCCCGCATTAGATACGTACATCCTTCTGTTTGAGACCGATCTATCCCGAAGCCCCCCTAACTGACCCGTTACGAAACATAAAAAAAATTTTCGTGATAATTTCGGATAACTGGTGTATAATTCAAATAGAATGTTGTACAATCCGGAGTAGCCTGTACAATTTTTGGTGTAGAGGCATTGTCGTTTATGAGGCGGCTGGGTATCGGACGCATCGGGTGTTTCGGCAGCCGTTGAAAAACGGGCATATCGTGGTTTGCGTTGGTGTGGAATAAATACTTTTTTCTTTGTCAACTACGTTGTCCGGGACCTCAGCACAATGTAAATCCAGATGCCTTTCGCAGTGAACCCAGGGCGTTCACTTCGGAAGAGCGAGTAAAGCAGAGTAAGGAGTGCAATCATGTTCAAGTTTTCTTTTCGCCGTGGTGGTTTTACACTTGTTGAATTGTTGGTGGTTGTGGCGATCATCGCGCTGTTGGTCTCCATCCTCCTTCCGACGCTCGGCAGGGCCAAGGAGCAGGCGAGGATCGTCTCGTGTATGTCGAACTTGAGGAGCCTGGGTCTGTCGTTTGCCTTTTACTCAAATGAAAACAACGACTGGTATCCTCCCGGCAGCGGCTACGGCGGCGACCCGCCAACCTGGGATTACACCCTCTATAACTACTATGAGAACTACGGGCTTCTGAAATGCGTCAGCGACAAGACGGACCGCGCTTATTACATCAATTTGGGTTATGAACCCCGCTCCTATGCGGTCAACATCGACGTAACGTGGATGGGGCCGTCGGACTGGGCGGACAACAATGGATACGGCGAGGATTATCCAGGGTACCCTAATCGCTGGCCCGGATACGTCCACAAGACGTCGGAAGTCGAAAGCCCCACCGATACCGTCCTGCTGGCGGATATGTGGGAATCGTGGTACTATGGTGATGCGCCGCTTCCGGGTTTATACGGCTTGTACAAGGGAAGCGGTATATTCTTCTACCAATGGGGCGAATCTGACAATTACGACAACGAATTTCGTCGGGTTACCTACAATCATCGAGATGAAGACGCAGCCAATTTCCTCTTCTGTGACGGCCACGTGAATACACTGTCGGAAGACGACCCCAATGTAGCATCAACCACCAGCACGAACGTCGAAGACGGTGGTTATTACTGGCGACGCATAAAATAAGAGCGACAGCCGCGCTTGTTCTGGGTGCAAGTTGGGTGCAAGTTGCGTTTGTGAAAAGTGAATAATGATGCATAAGGAGAGTTTATTATGAGCAGTACAGAGTTTAAATTCCGGCGAGTGGGCAGCGCTTTTACGCTGGTTGAGTTGTTGGTTGTAGTGGCGATAATCGCGCTTTTGGTTTCCATCCTCCTTCCGACGCTCGGCAGGGCCAAGGAACAGGCGAGGATCGTCTCATGTATGTCGAACTTGAGAAGCCTGGGTCTGTCATATGTCTTTTACACCAATGAAAACAACGACTGGTATCCCGGCAGCGCGGGCTATGGCGGCGACCCGCCCACGTGGGACGACAGACTCTGGCCTTATTACGAGAACTACGGCCTGCTGGTTTGCCCCAGCGATAAACTCGAGCGTCCCGTCTGGGTCGAGCATAACCGCTCCTACGCAAGCAACATAAACGTGGCATACAGGGGACCGTCGGAATATGGTGAGAATTTAGACCCGAAGTATAACGGAGAGACTCCGTACACAAGCGACGGTTCGATATGGAAGAGCACAGACGTTGAGGTTCCCGCCGACACTATACTCCTGGGCGATATGTGGGAGTCGTGGTACTACGGTGACGCGCCGACAGCCGGGGGGTATAATCGTTACGTGGGCAGCGGAATATTCGACGGCATGTGGAGCGGGGCCGTTCCGGTCGAGCCGCCGAGTCGCTCGCCGACACCCTATCACCGCGACATGGACGCCTACAATTTCCTCTTCTGTGACAACCATGTGCTGACGCTTCCGAAAGGTCACCGCAACCTTATCGATATCGACGGCGACGGCAGTAACGACCCCGAAGATATGTATTATTATAAGCGCGAGAAATACTCAATAGACGGTACCAAGTAAGTTTTTTGAGGTGGGGCCCAGCCTTTCCATGCTGTGTCGTCGTGAAGAACAGGCAAGAATGCCTGTTCCACCATGCAGAACTTATGTAAGACCGATTAGCTCGACTTTTGCCATTTTTGAGGCCTTTGAGGTCGTCGATGGATAGATAATCACTGGCGCGAAAAACGGACTCCTGCCGATTCTTGCTACCAAGCAAGGTTAGCTGAATCGGAAAGGAGTCCACTATGCTTTCTCTCCCATCGGCGGCTGAGCCGTTTTTCATGAGTCTTTCCGTAGCATTCACCAGACCGACTTTCCAGAGGATTCTCCCGCTGGGGGCATCGTTGGGTTGTCCTGGCGATTGCCGTGAAGTTTCCCTTCACCTCGCGCAGGTGGGCCCTGCCGGTCCTGGCAGCCTCTTGTACCGCCCGGAAGAACTCAACGTCGCCGAAGGGACGCCAGCACAAGACGCCGCTCGATCTGGCTCGGCAGCTCATGGCTGTTCTGATTCACTGGTTTCCCGAAAGAAAATTCGTGTTTTTGGGCGATGGCGGCTACGCCTCCCACGAGTTGGCACGATTCTGTCGCCGTTACAGCCGTCACGCTACGCTGGTCAGCCGGTTCCGCGGCGACGCCAATCTGTATGCCAGGCCACCGAAGCGAACAAGACAAATGGGACGGCCGCGAGTGAAGGGCTGAAAACTGCCGGCCCCCAAGGACATCGTAACCGCCGGCAAAGCCACTGTCGCCACCGTCCGTTGGTATGGCGGATCGGACCGACGCGTCGAGTTGATCAGCGGTACTGGGCACTGGTACAAGGCCGGCAAGGGATTGGTGCCAGTGCGGTGGGTTTACGTCCATGATATTCAGGGCACACATCGGGATGACTATGTTTATACAACCGATCTGACTCTGGCACCGGAACAGATCGTCAGTTTGTTCACCGCCCGTTGGCCGATTGCGACGACCTTTCAAGAGGTGCGTGCCCATCTGGGTTTCGAGACGCCGCGTCAGCGGGCAGCAAAGTCGGTTCTGCGGACTGCCCCATGTCTGCTGGGATTGTTCAGTATCATTTGCATGGTCTTTGCCCAGCATGCGCGACATCACCGCATCCGCCTGCGACGAACTCCATGGTACGCCAAGACCGAACCGACCTTTTCGGACGCCATTGCCACGGTGCGACGGCTGTTTTGGTCCCGGATACTTTTGAAAGACCCTACTCATAATAATGGTTTTGAAAAACTATCGCCTCAACTAAGGAACTTTTTGCTGGACCGCCTCAGTCTGGCGGCGTAATGTTCTCAAAAATGGCAAAAGTCGAGCTTAGTCTCTGCCTGAAAAGTAGTATTCAGCCGCGTCAGCGGCGTCTTTCTTAGCCCCGTCCGGAAGGGCGGGGAAAAGAGCGACGCCGAATATACAAGCCCCGGATGGGGCGCCTTAATGCTGTTACCGTAACAGGTTGTGTGTGAATCAAATAAAGGTCTGCGCGAACCTGTGTTCGCATATAAAGACCCGACCGGTTGTGGAAATTGCTTCAAGAGGCTGTTGGATAAGTTCGACTTTTCCGCCCTGTGACGCGGCGATAGAAGATGGCCGAAACGAAGATCAACAGTACAAGTGCGACGGCTCGCCAGAAAATTTTATTGATTATGGCCTCGAAACCGGCGGACGCCTGTCGGATGCGTCCGGTTTCGGCCAGTGGCTTGTCGAGGTCGGTCAGAAGCGCACGTATTTCGGTCACGACTGCGTTCGTCTGCCTGGCGAGTTCCGTGTAGTCGCGGACATTCGGCAAGTCTTTATCATCGTCCGTTTGCAGATCGAGTGATTTCCAATCGGCAAGAAGAAGGCGCGTTTCGTTGGCAGTCGCCTGCCAGGCCTGGGCCGCTACGGCGAGTTGCTCGGCAACCTCTTTGGTTCTTCCGGCGGTCTCACTCGCTTCTGTAAGTGTGGTCTGAAGTTTTGGCTGGACCTGCTCAATGGTCGAGAGGGAATTCTCGAACTCTGTGCGAATTTTTCCGGGAAGTTTATCGGCCAGTTCGTTCATCGCCCGAATTGACGCGGTGAACTCCTTGAATTCCCGAAGGGCAGTATCGACGACGCTAAGAGACTCCATCTCGAGCAAAAGCAGTTCCGTTTCCCATCGCATCCGTTGCGGAAGGTACTGGACGGTGCTTTCGAACTCGCCGGCGACATCGGTGAAACGATCAATGGCCTTGGGCGTTCCGCCGACGCCCTCCAGCGCCGTAACCGGAAGAAGCGGTATTCCGAGGACCCTGCCCAGGTCTTCGCTTTGGCTTTTATGGACGGCGATTTCCTCGGAAACGAACGGCGTCGATTCTGCGTGCTGGTCCGCCAGACGTTCGATATCGTCTCTGGCGTCCTTAATCGCCTCGGGCGGAAAGTATCGGCCGCCAAGAGCTTCAGCAGCAGCCTCGATTTTCCCGGCAGTGGCGGTTGCCAATTGCTGTTTGTTCCCGAATATGTCCTTACCTTCCCCTTCGGTCAGGTACTTGCGGAGCTGCACGGCGCCCGTCCATGCGGAAACAAAACCCATACGCGGGTCTTCCTCCAGAAGATAGCCTTGGCAGGCCGAATGTGTCCGAATCTTCCATATGAGCGTATTCTCGCGGACTTTTCGGTCCTTCGTCCCGGCTGCGATATCAGAGGCAGTTGCCACGACGCTCGAAAACGCCCGGTCTGCAAACGCCTGAAGGTCCGCTTTGAGCCGGATCGGGTCAATCGCCTGGTTTAACAGTACCGCTTCAGGCGTGGGCGGTTTCGGAGGTGGTTGACAACCGGGAAGCAGCCCGGCTGCCACAGCGGTCACAACGACGGTTTGCAAACAATAAAAGAGGAAACCACATGTGTTTATAAACAACTTCGCCGTAGCAGTCATGGCAATCCCTTGTTTATACTGACGCATAGACCGCATCGGCTAATTTGCCAAACCGCTTGATTTACACTATGGACAGGTGGCGGATGCGCATACGTTAACAACGTGGTCGCAAACACCGCGACTGCGCCACCGGCCTTGAAAATCTTTAGACTCTGCGCTCTCTGTGTCTCTGTGGCCAATCACACATCAAGGTTTTTGACTTCCAGAGCGTGATCTTTGATAAACTCGCGGCGGAGTTCTACGTTGTTGCCCATGAGGACGGAGAACATTCTCTCTGCCTCTTCGGCCTCGTCGGCCCGGACGCGAAGCAATGTCCGTCGTTGCGGGTCCATTGTGGTTTCCCAGAGTTGGTTGGCGTTCATTTCGCCCAGGCCCTTAAATCGCCTGATTTCCATACCCTTGCTTCCGAGTTCGCGAACGGCGGCGGTAATACCGGCAATGTTATCGATCTCCAGTGTAGTATCATCGTTGATCAGGATGAACTTAGCGGGAGGCTTCTCGCCGGTAACGGACTCGGTGCGGACGAGAAAAAAATCCTCGATGTCCAGGCCGCAGGCGGTGAGCTTGGTGATAATCTTTTCTATATCCCTGACTTCGTGGAGTTCAGCCTTTTTCTGGAGCCTGGGTTGCCCGTTACCGTCGTCGCCAGTCCCGTTTCCGTTACCGGACTCATCGTCTATAAGTGTATCGGCGTATTCATTGAGCACTTTGTCAAAGTCATTTGAACTGTGACAAAAGACGTCTTTACCGTCCAGGACAAGCCAATGTGTGGGCAGTTTTCCCCGTTTTCGGTTGGCCATAAGGTTGGCGAATCTCAGCCCCCTCCGTTCGACGACATGGACCTTTTCGGCCAATTCATCCAGGATTTCGAGAAGTTCGCGGAGTTTTGCGCCCTTCAGTTCGGTCGCCTTTTGTTTTCCGGCGCCGCCTCGGATTTGCAGTGACGCACCCTCCAGCCCGAGGTTAATCAGCGTCGCACGCATTGCCCCTTCGTCGAGAACGTATTCGCTGTGTTTTCTTCTTGTTACGAGGTACAGCGGCGGCTGGGCGATGAAGACCCGCCCGTTGAGGATTAACGGTTTCATGTGGCGGAAGAAGAATGTCAGCAGCAGCGTGCGGATGTGCGAGCCGTCAACATCCGCGTCAGTCATAATTACGATCTTCCCGTAGCGGCACTTACTGATGTTCACCTCATCGTTTCCGATTCCGCAGTCCAGAGCCGCGACTATATGGCGGATTTCATTGAATGAGAGCACTTTATCGATGCGTGCTTTCTCGACGTTGAGGATTTTTCCCCGCAACGGCAGTATGGCCTGCGTGGCGGAATCCCGTCCCTGCTTTGCAGGCCCGCCCGCCGAATCGCCCTCGACCAGGAACAGTTCGGTGCTGGCGACGTCTTTGTTTCGACAGTCGGCGAGTTTTCCCGGAAGCGATCCGCCGGCAAGGGCGCCTTTTCGGCGTGTCAGATCGCGGGCCTTTCTGGCTGCGTCGCGAGCCTGTTGCGCCTGTATGGCTTTATTGGCGATGCGTCTTGCCTCGGTGGGATGCTCCTCCAGCCAGGTGCTCAATTGCTCGTTGACGGTCTGGGTTACGAAGGTCTCGACCTCGCTGTTACCGAGTTTGGTCTTGGTCTGTCCTTCGAATTGAGGCTCGGCGACTTTTACGGAGATAATGGCCGTCAGACCTTCGCGCAGGTCGTCGCCGGAGGGCGCTTTGTCTTTTTCCTTCAGTACTTTGGCGTTGCGCGCGTAATAGTTCAGCGTTCGCGTCAGGGCGGAGCGAAAGCCCGAAAGGTGCGTTCCGCCTTCGATGGTGTGGATATTGTTGGCGAAGGTAAAGAGCGTTTCGCTGTAGCTGTCGTTGTACTGGAGAACCAGTTCCAGCGCGAGCATGGCGTCTTCGTTCTGCTTTCGGATTACAATGGGACGGTGCAGCGCGCTCTTGCCCTCGTTGAGGTGTCCGACGAACGCCAGCAGCCCCTTGTTGAACTGGAAGGTGTCTTCCTTTTCATCGGCCTGGTCGATCAGTTTAATTCTCAAACCTTCGTTCAGGTATGCCAATTCGCGCAGGCGGGTCGAAAGCACCTCGTAGCGCAATTTCCTGTCGGGGAAGATTTCCGAATCGGGCATGAAGGTAATCTGTGTGCCGGATTTTTTTCTCCGCCCGATTTTTTTGAGTTTCGCCTGCTTCTTGCCGCGCCTGAACTCCATAAAATGGACATGCCCGTCGCGGCAGACTTCAACTTCCATCCATTCGCTCAGCGCGTTGACCACCGAGGCGCCCACGCCGTGCAGGCCGCCGGAGACCTTGTATGAATCGTGGTCAAATTTTCCGCCGGCGTGCAGTTTGCACATGACCACTTCGAGCGTGGACATCTTAAGCGTCGGGTGAGGCCCGACGGGTATGCCGACACCGTCGTCGATGACGGTGCATGAACCGTCCGCGTTGACACGCACGGTGATGTTATTGCACCTGCCGGCCATCGCTTCGTCGATGGCGTTATCGACCAGTTCCCAGACGAGGTGATGCAGCCCGCGCGGCGTGGTGTCGCCGATGTACATGCCGGGACGCTTGCGCACCGCGTCCAGACCGGCGAGAACCTTAATCTTGCTCTCGTCATAGACG
>JAXHSV010000290.1:0-3148 GCA_034190305.1 Planctomycetota bacterium
ATCCGCATTTGCCTGACCGCTCCTTTGCAGTCGCGGCTCGTTTATCTACCACCGGCGAATTCTCTTTATGCCCCAACGTATTAGACGTTGCGACGGGCGAAAAGTTTCCCGCCGATTTTGACTCCCGCCAGGATTATCGCCACGCCTAACAGGGCTGCGGCGATTATCCAGCCCTTCTCACCCATGATAAAAGTACCGGCGGCGATTACGGCGTACCGAATCCACCGCCCGATGAAATTCGCGGCAGCGAACGGCCGGAGCGGATAGCGATAGGTTGCAGCAAGCATTCGTATAACGTCGATGGGTATCGGCAGGACATTAAAAATCACCAGTAGTGCGAAAGGCCTTCGTCCAAACCAGCGGGCGGCGCGGTCGTAAAGTTTCGTGCCTCGGAGACGCGCAACTCCCTTGTGCCGCAACACCAGCGTGAAAAGGTGGAAATCGTGCAGGTTTGCGACCATCGAAGCGAACGCCCCGACGCTTGCCACCAGAAGCGTCGTGATAATCAGGCTATCGGACAGGCCAACCTGCCGGGTCGCAAGGATCGAGACGATCCAGCCGGTCGGGATGGGGAAAAACGTGCAGGCCAGCGAGATGTAGATTGCAAAGATAAGGAGTTTGAGGACCGGACCGGCCGCTGTCGTTACTCCACGCGGGTCGTCGAGGAACCGGCGCAAAGAAACCCCCATTCGTCCCAGCATGACCGCCGCGGGAACTACCAATGCCAGCAGATAAGCGATATAGGCAGCCAACCAGCGTTTTACGCTCAGCCCGTCGCTATTGTCGGGCAACTCGGTTGGTTCCGCTTCTTCCGCTCCCTTGCGGTCGCGGCTCGCTGGTTCAAGGATTTTCGTCGAGGATTCTTCCATCTTTCATTCGCACAATTCGCCCCGCGGCGTCGGCCACCGCTTTTGAGTGAGTTATCATAACAATTGTCTGTCCGTCCTGTCGATTGGCTTGCGTCAGCAGCCCCAGCAGGGCTTCGGCATTTTCCGAATCGAGGCTTCCGGTCGGCTCATCGGCAAGGAGAATGTCGGGGCGATGCGCGATCGCCCGCGCCACAGCCAGACGCTGCTGCTGACCGATGGACATCTGCGACGGTTTTTTACGTGCGACGTCCGCGACGCCCATCGCCCGGAGCAATTCATCCGCCGGGTTCGAATCAAGCCCGCGAATTCGCATCGACAATGCGATATTGTCGTATCCGCTAAGGACGCTTATGAGGTTAAACCGCTGGAAGACAAAGCCGATCTTGCGCCGGCGCAGATCGGCCCGGCCTCGCTCGTCCAGACCGGTCGTGTTAAGCCCGTCGATGATGACTGCCCCTTCATCCGGACCGGACATCAGGCCAAGGATGTGCAAGAGCGTGCTCTTTCCGCACCCGCTGGGACCCATCACAGCCAGGAACTCGCCGGCGCCGACGCGCAGGTCAAGACCGCGCAGAACGTGCTCCCGCACATCGCCGCTGACGAAGGACTTGTGCACCCCGGCCGCTTCCAGGATGTATCCGTTACGATGGTTGGTCATTATTTTTTTAACCGCGAACTACGCGAACAAAGAACAAAAGACAAACCTGAACCACAAAGAACATAAAGAACACGAAGGATAGAAATTTAAAAGAACTCTTTTTTTCTTTGTGCCCTTTGTGTCCTTTGTGGTTCAATTTTTTATTCCAGGCTGAGCGTTTCGGCCACATCGACGTTCATTGCCCGCCATGCTGGATATATCGCCGCGACGACCCCGCCGAAAACCGCAGCCGCTGCGGCTATCAGCATCCACCGGGCGGTAATCTGAACGGTCAGCAGCGGTCTGACTGTTTCGATCGCCGCGCCGGCGGCAGGAGAGATTGCTATACCCGCCGCCGCCCCAACAACCGTCAGCATCAGCGATTCTGTCACTATTTCTTTTAGGATGAACCGTCTCGTCGCGCCCATCGACCGCAGGATCGCAATTTCGCGCCGCCGCTGAATAACCATCGTCAACAGCGTTACCAGGATAAACAGAAACGCCACGAACAGTGTTATAGTGTTGACTGTATCGACGTAGATGTACAAGACGCCGAACCTGTTTTCGAGCATTGCTCGATATTCGCCGAGGGCGATAACCTTGAGGTGCTTTTGACGCCGGATCGCCTCGGTAGCGGCGCCGATGCTCACGTCTTCGCGGAGTTTGACCATAAGAAGCGTGTATCGCCCCGTCCCACCGTAAAACAGATGCTCTGCCGTCGCAAGCGGGATAAAAGCGCGAACCATCGCCCCGGCGGGGACGATACCGACGATGGTGAAATTGCGAGCGGCGGAATAGACCTTGTCGCCCACTTTCAGGCCCGAAGCCCTTGCCAGACGCGAGTCGATGATCATCTCCAGCCCGCCTCGGGCTGAAAGGTCGGCTTCGGAAATATCGATAATTTTATCGCTGGGCGTGGAAAATTTTTCTTTCAACCAGTTCGCGCAGGTGTTATCCGGGTCGAAGATGCGTCCCTCGGTAATCCGTCCCTCGCCAAGCAGATGCCGCAGATTCTCAGGCCTGACGCCGACGACATTGTGCTCGGCGCCGGCGATGCTGATACGCTGGAGATATACCGGTACGACGTAATCGACTGCGACATCGTTGCCGATTACGAGATTCTTTATCCTCACGGCGTCTTTATCGGACATTCCGCCGCCGCTGATGGTAGTGATATTGTCGGACCAGTTGGACGGATAGACAATCAGGTCGGCATCTACGGCTTCCCATCTGTCGGCTACTTCGCCCAGCGAACCCCTCGCCAGGCCCGAAAGCGTAACCAGCATACACACGCCGATGGCTACGCCCAGCGCGCTGAGCGCGCTGGGAACCTTATGGTGCAGTATGTTCGCCAGTGGAAGGGGAACCATTCGATTTCCAATTGCCGATTGAAAAAAAGCAAAAAAGGTTTTGGCAACTTTTACCTATTTTTTCTTCGGCGTGATTGTAAATGGTCGGTTCGGGATTGTCGAGTCCGACGCCCACTTGAAAAAAAATCCGACAAACGATAAAGTCCTACATCTAAGCGCTGATTCGCATCGGGTGGGCGTTTCGTCCGTTGGAACAGCATTTTTTGAGGAATTTGTTATTGCCCAACAACTTACAGCGAACGCGGGTTATCTTGTTTATCTGCTCGGAGAAG
>JAXHSV010000291.1:0-3086 GCA_034190305.1 Planctomycetota bacterium
AGGTTCTCTCCGGCATGTTGGAGACGTTGCACCAGGCCGGCTGTGAACGCGACCGCGCACATAACCGCATCCTCCACATGGACCAGTACATGACCCTTCTGCTGATGTATATGTTCAATCCTATCTGTAGTTCTCTCCGCGCGCTGCAGGAGGCCAGCGAATTACGGAAAGTCCAGCGGGTTCTCAAAGTACCTCGCGCCTCGCTGGGAAGCCTCTCTGAAGCCGCACGTGTATTCGACAGCAACCTGCTCGTCGGCGTCATCGGCGAACTCGTCCGGAAGCTCACACCTGTACGTCGCGACACGCGGCTAAACGACTTCGATCAGATTGTCACGCTCGTTGACGGTTCCTGGCTGCGGGCCGTTCCCAAAATGACTTGGGCGTTGTTCCAGGACGACAAACACAAGTCGGTCAAGGCCCACGTGCACGTCGAGTTGCTCAAGGGTGTACCGGTCTGGGCCACCATTACCGATGCAAACACGTCAGAGACGAAAGTCCTCTCTAAATCCCTCCAGCCGGGGCGGTTATATGTGCTGGACCGCGGGTATTTCGATTACGATTTGTATCAACAGATCATCGACGCCGGTAGTAGTTTTGTGGCCCGGATGCGGGACAACGCCGTCTTTGAAGTGATCGAAGAGCGGCTGTTGGACCGCGACGCGCTGAATGTAGGCATCGTCCGCGACGCCGTTGTTCGCCTGGGCAGCAAGTGGACGAAGGAGAAGCTGGATCAGCCGCTGCGGATTATCGAGATCGAATGCACTCCGCACATCAAACCGTCCGGTAAAACCGGACGCGGCGGGCCGGTGCAGGGAGAGACGATTCTGATTGTTACCGACCGAGCGGACCTGCCGCCCGACGTGGTGGCGCTGCTCTACAAGCATCGCTGGGGAGTTGAGATATTCTTCCGGTTCTTCAAGCACGTACTCGGCTGCCGGCATCTGCTGAGCTATTGCGACAACGGCATCGAGCTGGAAACGTATGCCGCCATCATTGCCTGCCTGCTGATTGCGTTGTGGACTGGTCGGAAGCCGACACTCAGCACGTACCGGATGTTGTGCTGGTACTTTACCGGCTGGGCCGACGAGGACGAACTGCTGGCTCACATCAATAAACTCAAGCAGCAGGACGTTCTCGAAAAAATCGTCTGACCCCGCAAGGCCGGTCCTCTCGCTGACTGCCGCCGGCGTTTATGTTGCGCATGTCCAGCCGGGATGCTGCATGCCCCGCCCAGTTCCCACTCTCATGTTGCCGCATTTGCCCCTATATGCTATCGTACACCTCACGATGCAAACTGAGTGCCGAACAGGATTGCCTCCGTCCCCGGAACTACCTATTCCCGGCTGCGTCATGCCGGGGATCGATCCACGACGGTCTGGAAGATTTGCAATTCCCCAATGCCACCATGCCTGTATTTTACTCCACTTTCCCCACCTTCAAAAACATGGGTAGCGTCCCCAGGTTATCCTGCCATCGATCCTGTTTGCCAATCACGCCAAGCCTCCCTGCAAGCGTTTGAACTTCATACTGGAAATTTTACCGGCAGAGGTGCATATTGACTACGGAAATGCAGAGAACTTTTTCAACAACCCCACCGTCCCGGTTTCTCTAAAAAAGGCGCCTGACCCCTTTAATCCCATGAATAGGGACAACAGGTTCGCTTCACCACAACAGGTTTATTCCATAAATTTCAGTGGCAAGGACTTAATTAAAGGCTGGTTTCCGGACGTTACGTAGAACAGACTGTTGCCGGAGACCGTCGCGGCCTGAGCGGACGCTACCAGCGTACGCGATTCGCCCTGCTTGTTCCATATCTTAATAGGATTGTCCTTCTCATCGGATGCGTATGTGTCACCAATAGTTATAACCTTTCCGTCATCACTGACGGTTATCGGTTTAGCAGATTCGTTGATTTTCCAAGCCTCCTTACCGTTTACGGACATTACCTGAACATGAAGACCAGTGGGAAGCTTACCAAAGCCGGCGCGAGTTTTACTCTTTTGGAAAGCCACATACATGGCTTTGGGACTTAATAAAGGCATACTGCTCACTAAGTCCGCTCGCCCCAAACGGCTCAACACTTTACCTTGGACCGTCATGGTGACAATCTGCTTATCCACGAGTACAAAGGTAGAAGGTTTACCGGGATCATCGGGATCACAACTGCACAGAATAACCTTCATTTCGTCGTTGGCATCGGCGAGCATACCCCGCACTTTCCATTGGATCGGTTTGTCCTTGCCAGTGGGATCAAACAGGCAGATTGGTTGAAATAACCCTCTTTTATCCACTCGACTGAAGGCAACCCTGCCACCGAACCAACGGGGTGGGTCAATTCTACTTGCCTCGGTGAGTCTACGGACCTTCTTATCTTCCAATGAAACCAGAAACGCAGTCATGGTCAGACGATCTATTCTAGATGGAACGGTCGTGGGATCTGTGAAATCTGGGGTAGGCGAAAAAACGGACCATTCAGCCTTCCTTGCGGTGAACAGGACGTATTTGCCGTCCGGCGACGGCCTTAAGGAGGATACCACGAAGTTCTTACCCTTAGTAGCGTTGGCCAGTAGGCCCGCAAAATCTGTCCATTTGCCGGTGTGGGTTTCGAACATCCAACATATTTCCTTCGGTTGTCGACCAGCCTCAACGTCCTGTCGGCTCCATTCTGTTCCTGTGAAAAAGACATAACTGGCATCGGCAGTAACGTGAAACTCATCCGACGGATAGACCATGGTCCCTTTCGGAAGTTTCCACTCTACCGGCTTGGTAGTTGGTTCCTTCTGCTTGTCGGTAGCATTTATTTTAACAGTTAAAAATATCAAGGCCGCAACACACATACTCAGCACAACTGTCATTATCCTGTTTCTCATGCGATTCTTCTCCCCAAACCGATATTTCCCATATTAAGTTCTGCCTATGACCATCGGCAGGCGCCCCAACATCACTATCTCGTTCCCAAGACCCTGGAGATATTGTCAAAAGCTGTGGATGACGGGCGCAAAAACGCGGCGTATCCTTGGTGCTATGAAGGTACCAAGTTCCAACAAGGAAAGGGATACGCCACATGCAACAGAGTACGACAACGA
>JAXHSV010000292.1:0-3074 GCA_034190305.1 Planctomycetota bacterium
CTGGCGTATTACTCACGGCATGTTCCCTCCGATGAGCACAATGGCGTGGATATTCTGCTGCATATCCTCGATGCAACTGGGCCTGTTCGCCATGTGGTTCGACATGGAAATGAACAAAGACCTGAAATAGTACTCGCAGCACCAGGTAATGGGGTCGAGAAATGAATGAACCGGGCAACGCCGGAAAAGATGAGCGCAAGTGGCTGACGCAGTGGGTTCCCGGAATCGTGCTGTGGCTGCTGATAGGGGCAATCCTTGTAAATGCAATTTTCATCAAGCCTTGGAACCGACGGCCAGAAATGGCCAGGCAGGCTTTGTGTGCGGCCAATCTGAATGGCATTGGCAAAGGCATTATTTTATATCAATCTGAACATAACGACATGCCTCCGCCGAACCTGGCGGCGCTTGTGGCGGACGGCCAACCGGCGGATTTTCTCAGATGCCCCGGCTCGGGCACGAAAAAGTCCTCGACGACCCAACCGGCCGACATCGCAGCCCATTGCGATTACATATACGCCCCGCCTGATGCATATGCCAGGAGAAGCAAAAGGCCGGCGATGGTCATGGCCTTCGAATTGCCCGCAAACCACCGGCAGTATATCGTGAACGTCCTGTTTAATGACTGCCATGTGGAAAGTATAGAGATAGGCCGTTTTGTTTCCCTTGTGCAGGAACTGAACGATTATCACGCCGAATTGAGGAGGCAGTCGCAATGAGAGACAAAACGCATCCCTTCACGATAGTAACGCTTTTGTTCCTCCTGCTGGCTGGCGGCGTATCGATTGTGTCGATGTATAGGGAACAGGGCCGACCACTACCACAATGCCAGTCGGCCATGTGCATTTCCGAGCCGCAGATTCGCAAGGTCTGGGAGGCAATAGGCGGATTCAGCAAGGAACACAATCGCCGGCCGGAACAACTGGAGATGCTGACGGCGGGCGGATATCTCAAACAGGCAGATTTGTTCGACGCGCGACGGAAAGACGCTCCAGCCATTGACGGTCAAACGGGCCGATTTGTGATTAATCCCGACGTATTGTATTTCCCCGCCTTGCGGGAAGAAGACCCCGCCGACCTGATAGTGCTCTGCACCGTGCTGCTGGCGGCAGCGGACGGAAAATATCACGCAGTTTTCAACGACGGCCGATACGCCGCGCTGGCGCCTCACGAACTCGTCATGGCCCTGAACCGGACATACGAATACATCGGCGGGGAGGTCATATCACTGCCGGCTTCATCCCAGCCCGGAGAATAAGTCACAAGCAAGGCAGAGTTGTGGTACAATCCTTCCCTTCGATAATGTCTGACAGCGACAGTGCAATACAGAAGACTGAAGAACCGCTCCCTGCCTTGACTGGTTGGCTGGCTGATGTTCCTCCTCGCCGGCGGCATCTGCTTTTTGCCGGCGTGTGCGTCGCAGCGGTTTATCTCATCGGCGTTACGGGGCAATGGTGGCCTTCGCCCGACAGCGCTCTTTATCTGGGTCTGGCCCGTTCGCTCGCCGAAGGCGACGGTTATCGCTTCAACGATTCGCCCAGCAACATCGTTACGCCCGGGCTGCCGCTGATCCTTGCCGGGATGCAAATGGTCTTTGGGGAGGGCTTCTGGGCGCCCAATCTCTTTATGGCGCTGTGCGGGCTGGCGGCTGCGGGGCTGATTTATCTGTCCACAGCCCGCATCAGCGACCGGCGGACCGCCCTGGCGGTAACGCTGGCGACCGCGCTGTCTTATACCTTCTTCCATCAGTCCCACCGCATACTCACCGATGCGCCCTTCGCAGCCTTGTTCTGGGCGATCCTCTATTCCTACATTCGCTACCGAACAGGCAGCGTCCGCTGGCTTATACCGGCGGGTCTTTTCAGTGCAGCCGCCGTGGCTGTGCGTGCTCCGGGAATACTTTTCCTAGGTTCGCTGGCTGTCGGCATCTTACCGGACCTTGGCCCGACCAGGCCTGTCGAAGTCCCGCAGACGGCGCCTAAAAACCGAAAAGGGCTGATCCCCGCCTTCGTTATCCTTTTGGTTATCGCTGTTATGGGGGCAGGGTTTTTCATTGTCGCCCGTTCCGCCGACCAGGGCATGCCGATGTACGCAGGGGCGGTTATCTCAAGGGTGAACGTCGGACTGACGGAGCACCTTCGGAGCCTGTGGCTGGGAATTATGCAACTTCCCCTGGCGCTGTCGGAAATGCTCACCAGCCAGGAGGCATATTCCGTCGGTCTGCCTGCACTGATATTGATGTGCGTGGGGGGTGTAAGCCTCTGGAGACGCCGGCAGCGGTTCGTCCTTCCGGTTATCGTTGTGAGCGTCCTTGCCCTGGCGTTGTACGGCAGGGACCATTTTATCCGCCCACGCTACCTGATGCCGATTCAACCGCTGCTGCTGCTGGCGATAATGGAGGGATTGTGCCGGAGCATTAAACTTTTTCGGCCTCGGGCAAGGCCGGCTTTGCATCTGAAGGCGGTTATTGTTCTGGTCGGCGCGATTGTCGCGTGTAATGCGCCGAAACTTCTGCGTAACGCAGTCTATTACAGTTACGTCAGTCATACCGGTCGGTATCATAAGGTCGTCATGGACGGGCGATTCGCCGAGTTGTTTCCGGTCGCCGGGATTCTCCGTGAAGGCGACCATGCCGACCGGACAGCGGCGGCGGATTCGGACAAGGTTTCCATGCTGCATTATCTCAGCCGGCGAACAATAATACCCTTACCTGAAACCGCGCGCATCAGCCCCGACGAGGCGGAAGTAATCCGCCATTTCGCCGCTTCGCACAGCGACCTGCAATTTATCGTCCTGGATGTCGGGAAGCGAGGCGGAAGCGAACCATTCCGCCGGCGATTGAGGGAACTTTTCGAAAATACACCCGGCATGGAACTCCGGCGCGCGGGAAAACGTTACCTGGTATATGAAGTTCTCATAAAACCCGGTCGGAGCGCCTCGCGTCCTTCTGCACCAGATAAAAAATATGAGAAAGACACATCCGTGGAAATCAAATGAAAGGAGCACGGAAATGAAGTATTCATTCATGAGTTTTTCCTGTCCGGAATTGACGCTTGGTGAGATGCTCTCGCTGGCGA
>JAXHSV010000293.1:0-3052 GCA_034190305.1 Planctomycetota bacterium
GCCACACGCATCTTTTCGTTCATTGTGGTATCTCCTTCCTGTTCTTATCAAAGAACGATCCTTTCGGAGATACCACACTGCATCTTGTGCCCCAAGCGCGCCACTATTTTGTCGTGCACCCTGTAACCATGTCGGAGGGGAAAAATATTTTTTACAGAAACACACCTGGTCGGCGGTGGCAATATGCCGATGAGAAGATATACTCAATTGGTAATCAGCATTCAGAGGTCAGTAGAAGCCAAATGAATTAAAGTGCTGAATGCAGGGAGAATAACAGGTTTTGAGGCGAGGAAGGATACTATGCGTTATGCGGTAATCATGGCCGGCGGGTCTGGTAAGCGGCTCTGGCCGGCGAGCAGGGAAAATAAACCGAAACAATTAATCAAACTGGTTGATGGGAAGTGCCTGCTGGACTTGGCGTTGGAACGGCTGGAGGGGCTTTTTGACCATGAGAAAATTCTGATTATTACCAACGCCGCCTACGCCGAAAGGGTATGCGAGCGTTTTCCCTCTCTTCCGGCGGAGAATATAGTAGGCGAACCGGAGGGACGCGACACAGCCAACGCCATCGCACTGGCTGCCGAACTTGTGGCTGCTCGCGGTGAAAACGCCACGATGGCAGTCTTTACCGCCGATCATATCATTCGTCCGGAAGATAAATTTCGGCAGTGCGTTGAGCGGGCATGCCAGGCCGCTGAAGAGAACACCGCATCTTTGATTACCTTCGGCATCCGTCCGACCTTTCCCCATACGGGGCTGGGATATATTCACTGTGCCGACAGGACCGAACAAGACATTCGCCGCGTCTGTGCGTTCAAGGAAAAACCCAAACATCACACTGCCCGCTATTACGTGGAATCAGGTGAGTATTTCTGGAACAGCGGAATGTTTGTCTGGAAAGTCGGCGCGATTCGAGAGGCGTTAAAGAAGTTTCTGCCGGAATCGATCGACGCTCTCGCGCCTATCGGCGCCGCTGCAAAGACCGGACAGGACATCACCGGCCTGCTGAGCGATATTTATCCGAAACTGCCTAAAATCAGTATTGATTATGCGGTTATGGAAAAGGCTAAAGACGTACTGATGGTCGAACTGACCTGCCAGTGGCTGGATGTCGGTTCCTGGCCGTCATTGGCGGACGTGGTCAAATCGGACGACGACGGTAATTCGATAGTCGCTCCAAGGGCAGTTGTTCTCGACTGTAACCAGAATATTATTTTTTCCGATAATGAACATCTCCTGGCGGTGGTCGGCATGGACGACTGCATTATCGTACATACAGCCGACGCTACACTGATCTGCAAGAAATCGGATTCCCAGCGCCTCAAGGAACTGGTTGATCTAATTGAGCAAAAGTTCGGATTAGAATATATTTGAGCATTCAGCGTTCAGCAGTCAGCGTTCGGCAAAAGACAAGGAAACAAAGCCGTCGTTTGACTGCTGATTTCTGACCGCTGATTGCCGACCGCTATTTATGACACGTTGGATTGGGATAGATTACGGTGCGAAGCGTATCGGCGTAGCGGTCGGCGACGCCGACGTCCGAATTGTTACGCCGCTGGCGATGCTGTCAGCGGGCGATGTTGACCTTTCCGAACGGATTAAAAAAATCGCTGTCGAGTATGACGCTGTCGGTGTAGTTGTCGGCTGGCCGATGTTGTCCGATGACAGTGAAGGTCCACAGGCGCGACTGGCGAGGCAATTTGCCTCGGACCTGGCCGAGCGAACCGGTCTGGATGTCAGATTATGGGATGAGCGGCTGAGCAGTTTCCAGGCTGATGAACGCTTGAAAGGCGAATTCACCCGCAAACAGAAAAGGCGCCGGCGCGACGCCGTGGCGGCAGCGACGATCCTGGAGGATTTTTTCACCGGTAACGGTCCGACCTCGGCGGCGCGCCCGGCAGATTGGGGAGATTCAGAAGGGATTCCAAAATGAAGAAACTTCGAAGACTGATTCCGGCAATTTGCCTGATGGCTATTGTTGGCTGCGGTCAAGGCGTACCAAAACTGGAAACGGATTTGGACCTGTCGGCCAGGCGCAAACGCCTCGGACGAGAGGAAAAGTTTCGCATTATGGTCGATAAGGTTCTCGTGGTTGAGACGTCGGATTATCGGATGACCGAAGACCACGTCCGCATATTCGCCAACGCTGGTTTCAACGTCGTCATTCCGAGAAGCGGGGCTGATGATATCAAAGATGTTCGAAGAATGGCCGCTTTGGCCCGCAAGCACAATGTCTTCTACAATGCCATGGATGGGACATATGGACCCACCGGGAAAACCCGGAAAAGATGAAAAAATCGTATGGGAAAACGGAGTTGTACAAGACAAGTGCAGCCCTAATTCCGAGAAGTTTTGGTCGTGGCTGACGCGACGGGTCATTGCTTACGCGAAGATCAGCAAGGATAATCCCGCCTTAATCGGCGTGTTCCTGGACTTCGAGAATTACTGCGGAAAAGAGTTGGGGAGGCGGTGGCTGTACGAATTATCGTACGATACAATCATCCTCGCCGAGTTCGCCGAGTCGCGGGGCATCAAGATGCCGTCCCTGAAACCCTAACAGCGAATTGCCTGGCTGAAGGAAAATAAACTCCACGAAGCGTTCATGAAATTCCAGGTGGCCCGCTGGCGAAGCCGATGTCGGGAACTACGCCGGCAGGTCGATGCGATTAGCCCGTCTTTCCAGTTTTTCATCTACCCGAACGTCCATTATTCGCTTTTCATGCGAGAGGCGGCCTTCAGGGAATTAGGAACAAAAGAAGCACCGATTGTCGTAGCGGATTACCACAATTATTTTCGTCCGTCGCAGGCCTGGCACAGGCAGGCGGTAGCCGATGCGCGCTGGTGTATTCTCGACGCGGGCAGGTGGGTTAAGGACTATGCCGGACAATGCGGTGTCGAAGCGATGGTGATAGGGGGGATTGACCCGATTTCGGATGATCCGATGGACCCTGAATACCACGGCAGGAACGCAGCCGTTATTTCCGAGTGCAGCAACGGTTATTGGGTATTCTACGAATTCAAGCCGATGCCGGACAAGACCGGCCGACGGATT
>JAXHSV010000294.1:0-3037 GCA_034190305.1 Planctomycetota bacterium
GTAAAAAATATCAGTAAGATATCCAATGCAGCAGCAAGAGCCGCAGATAGTCTAAGAACAATGATATATCCAAAATAACAAGTCTTTTATTATTACGACGCGCTGGGGCGATGGGTGGAGGTATCGGCCAGCAAGGCCGCTCAACTGGTGCGAATTACCGACCATGACGAATCCAATCGTTACACAGCCCGACCTGTCGTCTTCGACGCCGCCGGCGAGATGGAAATCGTCGGCGAAGATACCCTGACCGTAACCAACCTCGCCGAACCGACCGATACCGACGGTCAGGTGCCCGACGATACCGACGCTGTGGCGATAGACGTCGGCGGACGATGGATAGTTTTTATCAGGCCTGTCGGGTCGGTGGTTTTTCCCGCCAGGATAACGGCTTCTCAGGGCGCAGCCGCCTACAACGTTCGTGAACAGGTCGCAACCGGCGCAGGAACCTTCACCGATGCTCCAGGCGCGACGAATCTTACCGCCCACAACCTGGCGGAACTATCCCTTGGTCCCGGCGCAGCCGTTGCCAACGACACGATCGTTCTGGTCCTGACGATCATGGACAACGGGACGCCTCCGACTGTTCGCTACGTATTCGACCATCCCGCCTACGCAAAATATCTGGACTGAAGCGATGACCTACACAGCCGAATGGACAAACTCGAATGCCCAGGGCCGACTCGACGCCGGTGTGCACTTCGTCCGGGACGATGACGCCGACGAACAGGCCTGCGCCGTCAACCGTCGCCGCCGGCTTGTATATCTGGCTGAGCAGGATTTCTCCTCGCAGATCGGTGCGGGTAAATCGGTCCGGGTTACGACAATAGCGGCGCAATTACCGCCCCCGTTCAAAAATTTCCGCTCGGCTGTTACCGGAGACATTCTCGAACCGGCCGCCGGTGGACTTGGCGGAAACCCCGCTTCACCGTCGGGTATGGATTGGCTTTGGCCGGTCGCCGACGCCGATGAAAACAAGATACTCGTAGCATCGAGCGCCGGCGCCGGCCAAGTCGCCCTGTTCGATAAACTTAACGCCACCGGTAACTGGACCGACCTGATACTGACAGCCGGGCAGAACGCCGTCCGCGCCGTCCATTTCAATGAACTCCGCCAGGCGGTCGAGTGGATTCGCCGAGGCCGGTGGCGACTGCCTGTCTATTTCTCGGGCGGGATCTTCTCGCAACTGCCGGATACGCCGTGGATAGGCTCTTCGATAGCCAACAACGGTACGAACGAACTGCGCAGCATAGGATTTCTCCGAGCCCGCACCGGCGATTCGCCCCCGCTGGGGCTTACGAACGTTACTGCGCGATCGGCTACCATAATCGAACTGACCACCGATACGACCTGCGACGTGGAAATCTACCACTGTCTCCGCGCGATAGACTTTACCGGCGACCCGCCGACGTGGAACGAATACGACCCCAGCGCATCGGGCGCTTGGGCAAGCCCCGGCGGGACCGGCGCGGGCGATGCGACCTACATCGGATCGATGAGCCTGACGGCCGACGTTACAGGCCAGCTGTCCAATACTGCGCTTGTCTCTGCTGTTCAGGCGATGATCGACGGAGCGGAGCAGAACTTCCTCGTCCGCAGAAGCGACACCGGATACGAAACCGTCGGCATCACCGGTGAACTTACCGTCGAGTTCGACCTTGATACGCCGCCGAACTGAAAAAAATCACGCGAAAGGAACAGAGAAAATGTTTTATCCGAGCGTCATCGGCGATCTGGCGAGTTTCGGCGTCGCCGGACTCATGGGAGGAATGTGGCTGTGGGAACGTCGCAGCAGCAGGGTCAGGGAAGAACAACTAACCGACGCCCATAACAGGATAATCCGCGACGAACAGCGGCTCGGCAAACTCATCGAGGTCGTCGAACACAACACCGCGGCTGTTACCCGATTCACCGAAACGCAACATTCCGTCCGCCAGGCATTGGCGGACCTTAGAGAGGAGATTCGAAATGGAAGAAAAATCTAATCGGTTCACGACGCTGTTCCTTTTGGCGGCGCTGGTCATCCTGCCTGTCGTGTCAGGCTGCACGCTCGTAACCCAGGACCAGAAAAACTGGGTGTACGACAAAGCCAACCGCTCCGAAACCTATGTGGTCCTGATGGACAAGGGCCAGACCACGCCGGAGCAGGACAAGGAATGGATACGCTCGCAGAACGAATCGTGGCGGCTGTGGGCCGACAAAATGCAAATCGGCCTTGCTGCTCCGCCGTTCGCGGTCAAGGAGGATAAGTAATGGCTGAAATTACATGGCTTGAAGTCAAGGAAAAGGTGCTTGCCGCCGAACCGAAGGCCGGTCCCGTATTGGCAATCATCGAGCAGTACTGGGGCGACGGGCAACTGACAAAGGAACTGGCCGAACGATTCATTCAGGCGTGCCTTGCCGGTAACTATGTCGAGGCACAAAAACTGCTTTACCAGAAGGCTGACGCAGACGCCCTTATCGAGGCTGACAAGACGGCCAACGCTCAACTGGCTCAATGGGTTGAGCAGGAGAAGAAAGTTCACAACTTCCTCGGCGCGCTTCGCGGGGCACTCATACAAATCGCCCTCGGCTGCGCCCTGGCAATGGTGGGTCTTTAACTCGCTTGTCGCGTGGAAACTATTTTGGAGACTCGTTGTGATAGATAAGAAAGAAGCGATCAAACTTCTCGGCGGTACGTTGGCGAGGGGCATTCTTTGGGCGACTGCTGCACTGGCTGCCAGAACCGGCGCAGAAAATATCTCCGAAGACACTGCCGCCGGTCTGGGCGCATTCGTCGCCGCCGTCATAATCGCCGCCGCATCCGCCTGGTGGTCAAAACACAAAGACAAAAAACTGCTACTGACCATACCGCAACAGTAGTCCCCTCTCTAGTCTTGGACGAAAGTTTACTGCCGCACCGGGATGCGGAAAAATCGAAGCGAATGTGGTTCGCCCAAAATCAACATGATTATGGGTTGACAAACCATCCGAATCGCTGATAAATACTTCTTCCCACCTGTGCCGATAATGTTATAATGAAGAATGAAGGGAAAGGGGA
>JAXHSV010000295.1:0-3025 GCA_034190305.1 Planctomycetota bacterium
GCGTCAGATGCTGAAGCTGATCACGACGTTCTTCGCGCTCTTCAGGACCATAGATGTAGGAGACGACATAGTCCATATTCTTCGGGTCGTCGAGATTGTTGGTCCAGAGGTTCTGCCATTCATAGGAGTACCGTCCCAACCAGTCGCAGACGATTACTGCATAGTTCTCAACTCGTTCGGCAATTTCAGCCAGCAGCCGCACGGCCGTCTCGTCCTCGTTGTGATGCGAGAAGGTGCCGAATGATGAGAAGTATAGGTCGTAGGGCTTCTCGTCGTTGGCAATAGGCGGCCCCTTGGTGAAGTCCGCTTGCTTGAAGATCATCTTTGGGTTGTCACCATAAATAGATCTCGCCTGATTGAGCAGGTCTTCGTTCAGGTCGATACCCCTATAGGTGCCCAGGATTTCGTCGGACAGTAAGTCCACCTCCAGTTGCTGCAAATCGGCATCCCGCTGTCGAACGCCGGCCAGCAGTTCATATCCGTCGGCGCTGCCACAGCCTAGGTCCATAATCCGCAGTCGTCTCATCAGCGATTGACTTCGGTCGATGAGTTTCTGAAGGTAAGGGCGGAGAAATATCCTGGTGATCTCGTCTTCCCAGTAACGGCGGACGTTATCGTACTTTCCCACCAACCCGGACTGCTTGGCATACAGCCCGCTCTTGACGGCCTCGCTGTAGGCGGGCATTTGTTCTTGTCCGGCTTTCTTGCTCATGTTCATATCACTCCTGTCAGCATGTCAGACATTCCGGCAAAATCCCGGGTATCATGATCGAGATGTCCCGTTGAATGTCGCTAGGTAAATGGTTTCGGGGACGGTTAAGAATCTCATGGTATTCCTTGTGCGCGGCATGCAGTGCGCCGGTATCGTTTTCCAGCGGGTACTTCACATAAACCGGATCACGAGATGG
The DNA here is from genome assembly GCA_034190305.1 of Planctomycetota bacterium. GTDB lineage: Bacteria > Planctomycetota > Phycisphaerae > SM23-33 > SM23-33 > JAUWNJ01. The sequence goes on from JAXHSV010000295.1 coordinate 909, forward strand.
AAGAGGCAGGTGATAAACATAGGTTTTATGGTCGGTTTGCATGACCTCTCGTATCGTTGCGACCACCTCATCACGCCGTTGCGGATCGACGTTCGTATCACAGAGCATCTCCTTGACGATGCCGATGTGTGCGTCGTCCATGACGGCCTGCTCGGGGCAGAACACGTTCGTCCGATCCAGCAGGCCGAAGGCATAGTGGACGTATTGAGCGCCGCTGCGGGGTACGGTCAGCAGTGTCAGGAGTTTTTCCGTATTGGCCTGGATGCCCGGTATGTCGGCGTCGCCAACCCCGGCCGTAGAGTAGCACGGCAGACCGTAGAAACGCGCCATCTGGGCGCAGTCCGCGTTGTAGTGCACGAACTCAGGGGCACCGTACATGTCATTGAGATTGTCCAGCCGCGTGCGGACGGGCACCGCCCCATAGAGGACAGGCGCGCCCGGTGAGACCAGTTGATTCAGGGTCACCCCTGCAAGCAGTTCGGCGTTGATCTGGGCGACCATGCCGAACTCGTCGAAAGGCCCCGTCGCTCCGCCCATCGGGCAACTGGAGATCACCACGGGAACCTGTTTCCTTGATATTGCGATGAGCTTCTCGGCTGTGTCGTCCACAATCTGGAAGGGACTCTTGATTACACACGTTATGAAGGAAAGTATGGGATTCTTCTCAAAGGCTTCTGCGCCGCCGGCAATGATTTGACCGATCTCGATGACATCGTCCAAGGCGTCCAGGCTGGTCAGCCCGGCCTGAACGTGTTTGGAGATGTTGTTCAGACTCGCGAAGAACTTGTTGACGTCTTTGTTTTCCGCCGTAACGTCCTCGTCTCGAATGTTGACGCATCGAATAAAGGAATCCAGATTCTCCAGGTGTTCGCAAAGGTGTGCCGCCTTGCACAGTCGCTCGATGCTTCCTGGTTGACGTGTGAATGTGGGATTCGTGTCGTCAAATTGAACGTCCAGCCAGACATTCGTCTCTGCGCCGCTGACAAAACGAACGCGAGGCTCATGGGCGTCAAGGATCAAGCGATTTTCAGGGTTCCTTGCTCCCAGGACGATTCGGGAAGGGGCGCTTTCCAGCGCTCGGTCGAGCACGTCTTCCGGTATGCGAATTCGCGCGCACTGCGAGTCCGGCTCAACGATGGCCCCTGCCTGCTTGAAGATTTCCGCCGCCTCAGCGTTGTAGCACAGCAGCCCGGGATCGTACAGCAGGTCACGGGAGACGCCATCTATTAAGCGGACCTGCTTGTCGGACAAGCGGCATTCCGGCCGGACCAGGACTCCTTCGCGTTGTTTCTCTATTTCCATCTGTCTCTTATACTCTCAAATGTAGTCCGCATTTCCCTTGCATCTACGAAATGCCGAAGCATTCAGCGATCTTGCCACGCATTTCTCTCCCGTCGAACGGGGTCATGATGAACCCCGCATTGCCCATTCGCTTGACGGCATTGGCCTGGGCAATCTGGTACCGGCTGATGACCAGGAGAATCGGTGCTTCAGAGGACTCTGAAGCACTTCTGAGCTCTTCACAGATAGCCAATGTCTCCTTCTCTGCCTTTCGAGCATAGAGCACGATTAACTCCGGACGTCCCGAAGGTGAACAACCGTCTGTTCCGCCATCAATGTTCACGGCTGCGCAGAACCAACCCGTAAGACATTCTCTGACGTGCTCCAGTTCTTCTGCCGACGCTCCGACAACCAGCGCAATGGAATCACCGTCCGCCATAGTGATCTCCTACTTGTTGCCTCAATGTGGTCATTCGGCTTTCCAATCGCGCACTGTTGCCCACGGTCTACATTCGTGAACAACCTATTTGCCTTGTCTCAATCATTCCGAAGTATTGTCAAAAAGCTATCAAGCCGAGAAGCAGCCGCCAGCAAACGCTTCTTCTCCCGGCCGCCTACAATCTCCTCCTCAGCCAGACTGTTTAATCTTGCATGAACACGCATGGCCCATTTTGTCAAATTTAGATGCTGTTCGGCCGGTAACTGTCCCGCCTTCTTGGCATTTAATTTGTCAATCATCCTCTTCAGGCCTTTCAAGTCATCTTTGACATTAGCAAGCTGACGTCTCTTGAGAATGTCCTGTGTAATCTCCGGTGGGATCATGTCGCGAGCAGCCC
>JAXHSV010000296.1:0-2995 GCA_034190305.1 Planctomycetota bacterium
AGCAGTGGATGCTCCGCATCACCGCATACTCCGACCGCCTCCTGGAAGGTCTCGATGAACTCGACTGGCCCGAATCCATAAAGATCATGCAGCGCAACTGGATCGGCCGATCCGAAGGCGCCGACGTAGATTTTGTTGTTGCAGGTGGCACAGCCTTTCAGGCTGTGTCGAACGAAGAATTCTCCAGGATAGCCTCTATTGATTCCCCCCCCAGACCCCAACTGACAGCCAGGACATTCGAAGGCTGTGACCCCTATCCACCAGGGCAGCCTTCAACGCCAGACCTGATGAAGTCAATCCGCAACCTTCCTCATGTCATCGTCCCCGGCGCGACCTACTTTGTAACATTCCGCGCCAAGAATACGACCTTCGCAGAGAAAGAACGCGACATTATCTTTAATGCAATGCTGCATTGGCATGCGGCGCGATGTGTCGTTTACGCAGCAGTGGTATTGGAAGATCACGCGCACATGATCCTCCGGCCTTTGGAAGAACACACATTGTCAGAGATTCTCCAAAGCATAAAAGGTTTCTCGTCTCGGGAGATCAACAAGTACAGGAAAGCCGGTGAACATATTTGGCAGGATGAAAGTTTCGACCATATTATCCGAGACTCAACCTGGTTGACCCGATTCATCTACTACATCTGTGACAATCCAGAAGAGCGCCGGCTGACGGACAGGTTTGATCAGTATCGCTGGTTGTTTGTTAACTCCGAGGAAGTTGAAACCGAGGAAGGCAAGCCTTTCGGGCACAGCCTGAAAGGCTGTGCCACCCAAGGAGAAGACATAATTCGGGTCTATACCACCAGGCCCGACACGCTTTTTGGTGCGACCTACATGGTTCTCGCACCGGAGCATCCGCTCGTCGAGCAGATAATCCCGGACACCTGGCCCGTGAATATCCACGATGCGTGGAAAGGGGCTACGCCCACGGACTGCGCTCCGTGGGATTCGCCCAAAGAAGCAGTCCGCGCATACGTAGAAGAAGCCTCCCATAAATCCGAACTGGAACGCACCGCAGAAACAAAGCAAAAGACCGGCGTATTCACGGGCGCTTACGCGATTAACCCGGTCAACGGCGAAAAAATCCCCATCTGGGTGGCAGACTACGTAATGATGGGATACGGCACGGGAGCGATAATGGCTGTTCCGGCGCATGACACGCGCGATCTGGAATTTGCCGAGCAGTTCGGCCTGCCGATTATCCAGGTCGTCGCCCCGCCCGAAGGCATCGACTGGCGCGGATATGTGGGCGATGGTATCGCCGTCAATTCAGGACAATACGATGGGCTTTCGACAGCCAAGTTCAAGAAAAGGATTACCGAGTGGCTTGAAGAGCAGGGGCTAGGCCAGGCGGCGGTCAATTACAAGTTGCGGGACTGGCTCTTCAGCCGGCAGCGTTACTGGGGCGAACCGTTCCCGATAGTCCACTGCGATAACTGCGGAACGGTGGCCTTGCCCGAAGACCAACTTCCGCTCGAGTTGCCGGAGATGAACGATTTCACACCGTCAGCCTCGGACAACCCCGACGCCCCGCCGGCCCCGCCGCTGGCGAAGGCGACCGACTGGGTCAATACCACATGCCCCGCCTGCGGCGGACCGGCGAAGCGGGAAACCAACACCATGCCCCAATGGGCGGGGTCGTGCTGGTATTACCTTCGCTTCCTCGACCCGAAAAACGACAAAATATTCTGCGACCCGGATATTGAGAATTATTGGATGGCCCGCTCCCTTCCGGTCGCGGCTAGCGGGTACACAATCGAAAATCAAAAATCAAAAATCAAAAATGCCCCCGGAGGCGTTGACCTTTATGTCGGCGGGGCAGAGCACGCCGTCCTGCACCTGCTTTATGCGCGATTCTGGCACAAGGTGCTCTACGACCTCGGCTGTGTATCGACGCCCGAACCGTTCAGCAAACTTTTCAACCAAGGCATGATCCGCTCCTACGCCTACCGCGACAGACGAGGCGTCTATATAGGCTACGACGACGTGGATATTTCCGGCGAGAAGCCCGTACGTAAGTCCACCGGCGAAGTCCTCGCCGAGACGGTTGAGAAGATGTCAAAAAGCCTCAAGAACGTCGTCAATCCCGACAAGGTTATTGCCGAATATGGCGCCGACACGTTCCGGCTGTACGAAATGTTCATGGGCCCGCTGGAAGCGTCCAAGCCGTGGAACACCCGCGACGTTCCGGGCGTCCACCGCTTCTGCCGGCGGGTCTGGCGAATGATCTGCGGCGAGGAAGAGACTCAATCATTACTGACCGATAAGGCCGGCGACGAAAAAGTCGAGCGGGCACTGCACAAACTCATCAAGAAGGTCGGTTCCGACATCGAGGCCATGAAGTTCAATACCGCTATCGCCGCTATGATGGAATTTGTCAATGTGGTTTTCAAAACCGGCGTGATTTCAAAAACTCAGGCAGGGCGGTTCGTGCTGGTCCTCGCGCCGTTAGCGCCACACCTGGCTGAAGAACTCTGGCAGCAACTTGGGCATGAGAGGTCTCTGGCACACGAATCCTGGCCGGTATATAACGAATCGCTGCTGGTTAAAGCGACGGTCGAACTGGCCGTTCAGGTCAACGGCAGGATGCGAGGGCGTATTACCGTCCCCGCCGACGCCGGCGAGGATGATATTATCACCACCGCACTTGACGAACCCAAAGTCGCCGAAGCCGTCGAAGGAAAAACCGTTGTCAGGAAAATCGTCGTTCCCGGAAGACTGGTAAATCTGGTAGTCAAATAACGAAGAACGAATTCCGCCCAGACCGTGCGTGTACAAGCGAGTCGCGACCGCCAAAACGCGGAATAATAAGGGATTCTGTTTAATGTCAGCCCGGCAGACTCATGGATAATCGCTCTTTTGGCCGATAGTATGCATGAATGGATTCTGCAACCAATATGAAGGAGTATTGAATCATGGGCCCTGTCAACGCGCCTCTCGAAAATGAACAATACAATGCAGCCCTCGCCAGTATCCGCCGGGCCAAGAAC
>JAXHSV010000297.1:0-2973 GCA_034190305.1 Planctomycetota bacterium
TCGTTGTCGTACTCTGTTGCATGTGGCGTATCCCTTTCCTTGTTGGAACTTGGTACCTTCATAGCACCAAGGATACGCCGCGTTTTTGCGCCCGTCATCCACAGCTTTTGACAATATCTCATCAGGAAGCCCCGCACGCTTATAAGGCGGCATTTAGCAAGGCAATTGCTGGAACAAAGGTGAGGCGAACATGCTCACACATTTGGCATTGCCCTTACTATCTGTATCTGCAACTGCATTACAGTGGTGAGAATTACGATGCGGTGCGCTACAAAGGGAGTATCATACGCGACTACCACTGGCTGGGACTATGGGGCAAAAAGGAGAAAGCGCAAGAACTTGTGTATCGTATCAATCTCGGTGTTGAGCCGATTATGCAGGCCAATCTTCGCGCCTCGGCGGCGATCGCTTTGGGTCGGATAGACTCTCCGGTTTCGCGTTCGGCATTGAGGAAGGTGCTGGCCGAGAAGAAGGATTATGATGATGAATACGACTGCAGCGATATGTACAAGTCGATGGCGATCATGTCTCTGGGCCGGTTGGGCGATACCCGTGCGTTGCCTGCCCTGGTCGAATTGGTTCGTCCGACGGCGCCGCGTGGTGTACTCATTCCAAAGGAGAGGCTGCGGAGTCCGCTTCGCGGATTTGCTGCCCTGGCGCTGGGGCTGTATGCCCGTCCGGTCAAAACGCCCCAGTCCGAGGGCGACGTTAACCGCAAGGGTTACGATAAGATATCCCTGTTGCTGGCTAATCGACTGGTCGATGTGAAGGAGGAGCAGGATTTTCGCGCCGCCTGCGCCCTGGCGCTCGGCTTGATCGGGCGAACGGAAAACCTGAAGTATCTCCAGCCCGCCGTCAAGACGGTGGGAGACCGCGACGATCTCCTGATAGGTTACGTGATGCTGGCCCGCGGGATGCTTGGAGACAAGACGATCCTGGAGCCGGCCGAAAAGTATTTGGCCATGTCCAATAACAGGACAGACAGAAATGGCGTCCTGGGCCGACGGGCTGCCGTGCTGTCGCTGGGCTTGACGGGATCGCACCAGGCCGTTCCTGTACTGGAGAACTGCTGGGACCTGGACTACCATGTCTATCGTGAGACTGCGCTGGCGATGTCCCTCTGCCGAGGGTTCGGCGCGACGGAACGGCTGGTGAAGGCAATGAAGGAAGCGTCCAAGCCGAAAGCCGGGGCCCTGGCGGCTCGATGCCTTGGGGAGTTGCACGCCAGGGTGCGTCCATCGCGGTTGGCCCGTATGAGCAACGGAAGCAATTACATGATGCGGACGCCGCGTCTGATGTTTTATCGGGCGATAGCCAACGAATTCCTTTATACGTACCTGCTTGCCCCATCGCCCAAAGAGTGGAAGACGATCGGAGCCGATTAGCAGTTTAGCAAGACTCGCTACGGGCGGTTCGACTTTTCGGGGGAGCGGCGATTTCCAGGCGTAAAAGCAAATTGTAAAGGTCTTTCAGGACCGCAATTGACCTTTCTACTTCGTTTAGTTATTCTCCTCATGAGAAATGGGAGATTTCGCGTGCCCTCGCCAGATCGTGAAAAACGTCTTTCCGCATTGGAGAAAGTCCTTCAAATAAGCAGGGATATGGTCGCCACGAGCGACCTTGACGAGCTTCTCGGCGTGATTATCGCTCGTTCGATGGAATTGCTCGAGGCAGAGCGAGCGACGCTGTTTCTGTATGACGCCGACAGCGATGAGTTGTTCAGCAAGATAGCCGCCGAAGCCGGTGAAATCCGCTTCCCCGCCGGTGTCGGAATCGCCGGGGCGGTGGTGCGAAGCAAGCAGGTTCTTAACGTGCCCGACGCCTACGCCGACGAACGTTTCAACCGCAACATTGACCGCCAGACGGGTTTTCGCACCCGCAACATCCTTGCCGTTCCGCTACTTGACTATGCCGGCGAGTTGGTGGGCGTCCTCGAGGTGCTAAATAAGCGTCGCAGCGGCTTTGACAACGATGACATCACGCTGGCCGAGACGCTTGGCGCACAGGCCGGCGTCGTGATCCAGCGGGCGCGACTTCTGGAACACTACCTCGAAAAGCAGCGGATGGAGCAGGCACTGCGGATCGCCCGGCAGATTCAGCAGGACATCCTTCCGAAGGAAAACCCGCGAATCGCCGGTTTCGACATGGCGGGCTGGTCAAGTCCCGCTGACGAGACCGGGGGGGACATCTACGATTTTCTCGAACTTGGCGACGGTCGATGGACCTTCATGCTGGCTGACGCCACCGGCCATGGAATTGGCCCGGCGTTGGTAATCGCCGAGGCCCGGGCGATGCTGCGGGCGCTGAGCGGCGCCGATCTTGACATCCCCGCCGTTATGGCCAGGGTCAACGACCTGCTGACGGTCGATTTGGGTCAGTCGCGGTTCGTAACGTGCCTTTTCGCCCTGCTGGACGGACCGGTCGGAATCGTCCGCTACGTATCGGCGGGGCAGGGGCCTATTATCTTCTACGACCGCGCCGCCGATAAATTCGACGAGTTACCCGCCACCTCTTTACCACTCGGCATCCTGGAGGGGACCGAATACAACGAACAAGTCAATCGCCGTCTCGCCGCCGGCGACATGATGATACTCACTACTGACGGATTCTTCGAAGCCGCTGACGCCGAAGGCGAACTCTTCGGCACCGAGCGCATGTGTCAAATCATTCGCCGATGCCGCGACCTGTCCGCCGACGAAATCATCCAGAACCTCCGTCAAAAACTCTTCGAGTTCACCGGTCCGGTCCCCCAGGCAGACGACCTGACCGCAATTATTGTTAAAAAAAGGGACTAGGGATGAGGGATTAGGAAAAAAATCCGCAACCCCCATGCCACACGCTTTTTTGCCAGGTTCCTAGTACACTGTCCCGGCTATATTTCAGAATAGACGGTCTTCTTGCCGATAGGGTTGATAGAACCCTTAACCCGGAAAGGAGGCCGTACCATGAAAAAGAAGTTTATCGTTGAGTTGA
>JAXHSV010000298.1:0-2963 GCA_034190305.1 Planctomycetota bacterium
GCAGTATGGGTTTGTTCCCGTGCCTTTGGATTATCAGGCTCACCAGCGCCAGTCCGCCCAAAAACAAAGCCAGTAGGACAAGCAGGCAAAGCGAAAGTAAAAGCCCCATCTCTGCGACGACGAACTGCTCGGCTGTACGCATCGGCTCGAAATCAAGACGGTAGCCGGGAATTGCCGGGGTTAAAACAGCCATCAGCATTCCGGCGTGCACTAATTCGCGTTCATCCAACCGGGGCCCTTTACAGATTTCATTGAATAAGGCGTTCTGCCGCTGTCGGGCCTGTCGGGCCTGTTCCGTTAGCTCCGACCGATTGAGTTCCTTATATACCTGCTCGGTGTGTGCCAATCCTTCGACGCGCACTGCCTGCGCCACCAACAGGCCGACGAGCGTCCGGCTCCTCGTACCCAGCTTTGCCGACATCAGGCCTATAGAATCGACAAGTTCGACAGCCTCATCCGCCTTTCCCGCCTCGGCAAGGTCAATCGCATAGGCCGACAGAGATCTGCCCAGTTGACGATAGCTGCTCAACGACGGCAGAAGAACCGAAACCTCTAGCGCCACCCGTCGCAGGTGATCGCTGAGCCGCTTCGGATCAGGTAGCATATCCAGGCGCAATTGCATCATATCAACGGAGTGGTCGGTGAACTCGTTCTTGGCGAGTCCTTTACGAAACTCAGCCAGTCCGCGGGCGAAAAGGCTCGGGTCATGAATCTCTATCCGCCAACAATTTTTCTGCTTGACCTCGTTGTCCCGGTTAATGCTTTCGTACGTGCGCGATTCATCCTCGCTTATGGCGCCGGCGGCCTGGATTAACCATGACGCCTTCATGAAATTATAAAAGGCGTTGTCCGGTTCAATCCGCTCTCCCTTGTCCATTACCGCCAGAATCTCGTCAAGACGCTCAGGTTTGATGCGCCCCCGACCGGCGTAAAAACCGCCGCTGCACATCAGTTGGACTACGTAGTTTCCGTAATAGACGGGATTTTCAGGCCAGCGGTCGTCGATGGACTTGGCCTGTTCGAGTGGTGTTTGAGCGTTTGGGGCTCCTTCGAATATAAAACGCTCATCATCGGTCAAGTCATCCGTAGGGCTGGAATGGAAACCGAAGCTACCGAAGGCGGGGGAAAATATCTTCTCTCCGGCCCACGGCATGGGTATGCCGGACAGTCCGGCGCCGATTGCCAGGACCACACAGACGGCTCCGGGGATAAGCGCTGCGCGGGCGATCCAGCGGAGGACGCCTCGGATGCGGATTCGCCGGCGATTGGCCCGCCAGAGATCGTCGGCCAGTTGTTGCGGATCGCCGAGAGCCTTTGCGGCGCTGGCGGCAGCCTGCTCGTCGCTCTGACCGGCCTGGCGAAACTCAGCGGCAGAGTCCTCAAGGTGCGCCCGCAACTCCTCGGCCACATCCAGACGCAACTCCGGGTCCACCCTCAGCCGGTCAGTCAGAAGATTGACCAACTCGTCGAAGGTTTTCATGACGCACCCCCAAGCAGAATTGTATTGACCGCCAGGTCAAACTGTCGCCACTCCTGCCTGCGGCGGACCAGTTCGGCCCGGCCTTTGCGGGAAATCGAGTAATACTTGCGCTTCCGACCCGGGGCAACGTCCGTCGGAGCGTCGGCCCATCTGGCTGAGATAAAACCTTCAGCCTGGAGGCGGTGAAGCGTCGGATAAAGAGTACCTTCCTTCCACTCAAGCCGACCTCCGGTTCGGGCGTTGACAACCTTGACTATCTCGTAGCCATACATGGGCCGATCTTTCAACAGCGCCAGAACGATAGGAACGATGCTGCCGCGAATAAGGTCCTTCGAAAAATCCATGTCCCTGTTCTCCTGTGATTGTGTTACGCATTATACCTCGTGTATCTATGTATATTATACATCGGCTAACGAGGTATTCAAGGATAAATATTAATTTTTTTCTCCTCCTGTTCGACCATCGACCCTTTCCCGCAGGGCCTTTGTCTTATAGACTCAAGCGGTGATGAACGACATTGACAGGTTTAAGCAGGACATTGTTTTTGATGTCCGCCTCGGCGGGCATGATTTTACCTTCTACAGCACGTGGGGCCTGTTCAGTCCCCGGCGGATAGACGACGGCACGTACATGCTTGCCCAGAAGGTCGATCCCGGCCCGGAAGACGTAACGCTGGATCTCGGATGCGGATACGGCGCGATAGGGCTGGCAATAGCAAAGTGCTGCCCGGGCGGGACGGTTCACATGGCCGATAAGGACTTTGTAGCAGTCGAATACGCAAAGAAGAACGCGATAATTAACGGCCTGGACAACTGCCGGGCTTATCTCAGTAACGCGTTCAGCGAAGTGCCGGACATCCACTTCGACAACATCGTCTCGAACCTGCCGGCCAACGTCGGACGGGAATTGCTGTCAATCATTCTCCAGGATGCAAAGGCGCACCTGAAAGAAGGCGGGAGTCTATACATCGTAACCGTCGCCGGCCTGCGGAAGTTCATCAGGCGGAACCTCCAAGAGGTCTTCGGCAATTACAAAAAACTCAAGCAGGGCAAGACCTACACTGTCGCGCTGGCGATCAAGGAAGGGATTCCCGAACAGTAGTAATACTGGGCGCACAAAGTAAATGCGCCGGCAGGTGATAAACGAGCCGCGACCGTAAGGCACTCCCAATGCAAGCGCAATAACTTTGTGCTTTCGGTATAACCTTTACATCTACAGTAGTTTTTCAGCGCCGGCGAAGACTTCTTCGACGTTGACGACCGCGGCTGCTACGCCCGGGCGGTCGCCGTTCCATGCCTTCATGTCGTCGAAAATCTCGCCGTTCGTCAGATAATCAATCCTGCCTTTGACCTGGTATGCCTTACCTTCGTTGGTGATGAAGAGCAACGCGGCCCTGCTGCCAGCCTGGATGTTCGCGCGGGTTTTGCTGAAGAAATTGTCGGCGACAACCAGTTTTTCTTCGCTGAATTTCTTCACGCAAGAG
>JAXHSV010000299.1:0-2957 GCA_034190305.1 Planctomycetota bacterium
GCCAGCCGGGATTGCAAGGGCGTCGAACGATCGCGCGACGCCGGGCATGACGTGCACATCGTACCGTACAAGCAGATGCCCGATACCGAGACCTACTCTGCCGCAATTGTCGAGCGGCTTGAAGCCGCCGAGGTGGACCTTGTCATCCAGGCCGGGTTCCTTTCATTCTGGCGAATCCCGCCGAAATACGAAGGGCGTGTGCTGAATATTCATCCCGCCCTGTTACCGAGTTTCGGCGGAGTCGGTATGTATGGCCGGCACGTGCACGAAGGCGTCCTGGCCGCCGGTTGCAAGGTCTCAGGCTGCACCGTCCACCTCGTAACGAACGAGTACGACCGCGGGCCTATTATCGTCCAGAAATGCGTCCCTGTCCTGCCCGACGACACGCCCGATACGCTGGCGGCCCGCGTCTTCGAGCAGGAGTGCATCGCATACCCCGAAGCAATCAAACTGGTAGCCGGTAGCCGGTAGTCGGTTGTTCAGTCAATCTGACTCTCGACCCATTTTCGCGTGCGGCGCACCATCTCCAAGGCCTCATGGCGGTCCAAAGATGCCTCGTGGGGCATTGTCTCGTAGCGAAAAAGAGATGCGCGTAGGGATTGAGAATATCAATGTCCTGCAAATCGTTCGGGACAGGGTGTCCTGCATCGGACAAAAGGTCCACAATCTCACGCAAATCATGTGTCTTGCGAAATCTGATTCCATGCAGAGACAATAGCGCCTTGAGTATCTTATCGAGAGCCTGTTGGCAGTGGAAGCCAATCATGTCATCGGAGACGCGCTCAGAATTGAGTACCTCCTCGACCAGCACTTCATCGTGCCGTGCCTTTTCCAGCAGAATAAGCGCCTGTTCACGCTGCTTCATAGAGGACTTCTCCTTCCAGCGCGACTTCGAACATAAGGTTTCCCGGCGTATCCGACCAATAGTTATAGTACGCTTCATTGATCACGACTACGTCCGCCGGAATCCGCAAAGGGCTGACTACTCGTCGCAGACGGACCATCTCGGCCATAATGTCGGCGACCTGATCTTCCACTACAAGCAGGTCCACGTCGCTGCCGTCGTCGGCATCGCCTGTCGCATATGATCCGAACAGAATAATCTTTCTCGGATTGGCTGCTTCGCGCAGTAACTCGACAGCTTTTGAGATGCTTTCAGAATCTATCATTTTCTCACGTGAAGTTTAATCTATACCGGACGGGTATGAAGGTCAAATCCTTTGAAACTATTCATTCAATCCGTATTCTTTTATCTTCCGGTAAAGTGTCCTTTCTCCGATTCCGAGGATTTTAGCGGCCTGGGAGCGGTTGTTTGAAACCATCTTCAGCGTGTTGCTGATAAGTTGCTTCTCCGCCTCTGATATGCTCACGCCCGCCAGCGCGCCGGTACGCTGTTCGACCGTCTGGCCGGGCCCTCGAAATTCGCCCGGAAGGTCATCGACGGAGAGTTTACCCTCGCCGGCGAGGACAACCATATTCTCAATAACGTTGCGGAGTTGGCGGACGTTTCCGGGCCAGTCGAAACCCATCAGCGCCCGCTGGGCCTCCGGTTCAATACCGGAGACCTTCGTGTCGTGTGCTTCGTTGGCGAGTTTGATGAAGTGCTCGATCAGTTGCGGAACGTCTTCGACGCGCTCGCGCAGCGGGGGAATTACGATTGTTACACCGGCCAGGCGGAAATACAGGTCCTCGCGGAAGCGATTCTCCTTAACTCGACTTTCCAGGTCGGTGTTGGTAGCGCTGATGAGACGCACATCCACGTGGAGCGGTTCGTTGGCGCCGACGCGGACGACTTCGCCGTTCTCCAGAACTCGCAGGAGTTTCGCCTGCATTGCCGCCGGCATGTCGCCGACCTCGTCAAGGAAGATCGTCCCGCCGTCGGCGTATTCGAATCTGCCCTTGCGATCGGACATCGCACCGGTGTATGCCCCTTTGATGTGCCCGAACAGTTCATCCTCCAGCAGCGTCTCGCTCAACCCCGCACAGTTCAGGGCCACGAATCGCCCGTTCGTACGCCGAGAGTTGTTGTGGATGGCAAAGGCGATTAGTTCCTTGCCCGTGCCCGACTCGCCCTGAACAAGCACCGGAAGATTCGACCGGGCGATGCGGCGGACGGTCTCAAGGATTCGGATCATTCCGGCAGAATGCCCGATAATTCCGTCGAATCCGTAATGTTTGTCCATGTGCTCGCGGAGTTCGCGAATAAGTCGCTGCTGGGCTGTGCGCTCCGCCGCCCGCTGGACGACAACGCGAAGTTCATCCAGGTCCAGCGGCTTTTCAATGTAATCGCATGCTCCCCCCTGTAGGGCCGACCTACAGGTATCGACCGCCGAATGTCCCGTAACCAGTATGACCTCGGTTCCGGGAGAGTGTTTGCGGGCTGACGCCAGAACGCCCAGCCCCGCTTTCTCATCGCCCATTACCAGGTCGGTTACGATTACGTCGAAATGCTCTTTCTTCATGCGGGCAATTGCCTCCGGGCCTGAGTGGACTATCCGAACGTTGTGTTTAAGTCTGGCCAGTCCATCTGCCACTGCCTCGGCGTGGGCAGCCTCATCGTCCACAACAAGAATATCAGCCTGGAAATTGTTCAATTTTTCATCCACGCGAAACAGGTTATCCTTTCAGAGCAAAATTGTCAAAACCGGAACCGGAAACAAGCGCCCGCCTGCCGGCAGGGGCCAGTCTGGGCCGGTGGGGAACGATACGGAACGATTGGGAACGGTCCGGAATGATTGGGAACGGTACGGAACGACTCGGAACAATTCGGAAAGTTTCGGAAAGATTGGGAAAGAAACAAAAATATGTATATCCTTATTACGCAAGCAGTTGCGGTTTTCGAGGTCATTTTTACACCCGGTTTTAAAAATCAGTCCACGAATTTACACGAATTATTCCGGCGTATAACCTGTGTGCCGGCGGGAGATAAACGAGCCGCGACCGCAAGGGAGCGGTCA
>JAXHSV010000003.1:0-35780 GCA_034190305.1 Planctomycetota bacterium
CCAGCCGTCGTCGTCGGGCGACTCGTCCTTGGTCGGCGTGGGAATGGATGTGTGTACACTAATAGTCTCGACAAGTTCGTCCGGCGACGACGGCTGGTGGCTGGCGGCTGCGATACCCTTTGCCGTAATTTCCCAAATTGCAGGCAGGAAGATCGCGCCGAAATCGGGGACACACTGGCGGGCGAACTTCTATCGCTGCGGCGGAAAAACCGACCCGCAGGCAGCCTGCTGGAACCCGATAGACCTTCCGGAACAAGACTACCACAGACCTGAGTTCTTCGGAAACCTGTCGTTCGAATAGATTATCCGCCGCACCTGTATTCCGGCTTTAATGCTGCAACGATCTTGCATGTCTGATTGTTTGGCGGGATAATTTAAGTGTGTCGGTACGAATTGGAGAATTGATAATATGGTAACGCATAACTTTACGGCTGCGATTTATCGTGAAGGCGACGGCTTCGTAGCGTTGTGCCCCGAACTGGACGTTGCCAGTCAGGGCGACACGCTTCAGCAGGCCCGGTCCAATCTCCGCGAAGCGGTCGAGTTGTTCCTCGAGACCGCCGGGGAGTCTGAAATCGCCGACCGCCTGCATGGCGAGGTTTATCTGACGGGTCTGGAGGTCAGCGTTGGGTAGGCTGCGAGTTCTGTCAGGTAGTGAGGTTGTGGAAATCCTGCAAACCCAGGGATTTGCAGGAAGTCCGTCGGCGGGGCAGTCACATCGCTATGCAAAAAAAAATACAGTCCTCAACGATTACCGTGCCTGTTCCGGATCATAAGGAAATCAGACGAGGTACTCTTTCAGCCATCATTCGCCAAAGCCAACTTCCGCGAACGCTCTTTGAGTCATAGATGTCGGCGTCGCCTAACCCTTCAGCACGTCGGTAAGTATCGTCAGGCCGGCGTCAAGTTCGGCGTCGGTGATTGTCAGCGGCGGAGCCAGTCGGAGGACGTTGTTTTTGGCCACGCAGACCAACAGACCTCGGTCCATGCAGGCCGACATGATCTCCTTTACCGGACGAGCGGGGGCGAATTGCATACCGATCAGCACGCCGGCGCCGCGGATGACCTTGAGAGAGTCTGTGTTCGTCTCGCGGATCGTCCGAGTGATTTTTTGCCCCAGGTTTTCCGCACGTTCGAGGAGGTTGTCGTCTTCGATGAGTTTCATCGTCGCAGCCCCGGCTGCGGCGCAGAGCGGATTTCCGCCCATCGTGCATCCGTGGGTCCCGGGTACCAGGACGTCGGCGTATTTCGGCGATGCGACACATGCTCCGACCGGCAGCCCGCCGCCGACGGCCTTGGCCAGTGTCATCACGTCCGGTTCGATGCCGTAGTGCTGGTATGCAAACCACCTGCCCGTCCGCGCCGGCGCCGTCCATACCTCGTCGCAGACCAGCAGCAGGTCCTTTTCGTCGCACAGCGTCCGCAGGCCCTGCATAAACTCAACGGTCGGAACGTTGATGCCGCCCTCTGCCTGGATGGGCTCGACGAATACGCCGGCAGTTTCGTCATCGACCGCATCGGCGACGGCTTCGAGGTCGCAGTAATCGACCTTGACGTTACCGGGGAGCATCGGCTCGAAACCTTTCTGGAACGATTCAGGCGTCAGCGACAGCGAGCCCATCGTCCTGCCATGGAAGCAGTTATTAAACGAGATGATCTTGTACCGGCCCGGTCCCGCAGCCAGTCGGACAAGTTTCAAGGCGGCTTCGTTCGCCTCGGCGCCGCTGTGGCAGAAGAAGACCTTCCCGCCGAAGGCGTTTTCGGTAATTCGCCGGGCAAGTTCAACCTGAGGTGCGTTTGTGAAGAGATTGCCGTGCGACAGGAGCATCTCAGCCTGATTCTTTATGGCCGAAACGACAGCAGGATGACAGTGCCCGGTAACTCCGCCGCCGCCGAAACCGGCGAAGAAGTCCAGATACTCGGTTCCGTCGGCGTCCCATATTTTCGCACCGGACCCGCGAACCATCGCCACCGGCAACCGGCCGTAGTTCTCAATGATGTACTTGTTCGTCAGTTTCACAAGTTCCGTATTTTTCGACATGGTTGTTTCCTCTAAAACCTCAAAGGGATATTCTTGGTAAATCAGACATTTGGGGGAAGTATAACGTTTTACTTTATGTGGGCCATTTGATTTATGTGGAATTTTTCCTTGCGTCTGACCGAAAAACGGGCTATGTTACAATTTCTGCAAAGATGCCCGGACGCGAAATAATCGAGAATCGAAGGTTCTTTTATGCACTATCCACACAAAATATCGAAACGTCGTCGCGCCCGCCGGATCGGTTTCCGCGCGCGAATGCGGACACGTAACGGCCGAAAGATCATCAACTCCAAACGCCGCGCAGGACGACAAGCGCAGGCGGTCTGACAAAAAAGAATATCGAACAATGAATGCAGGAATGGCGAATTCCGAAGTGTAAAAAACTTCAAAGCATTATGCTCGCCTTGAAATTCGACATTCAGTGTTCATTATTCGATATTCTTTTTATGCTTTACATCCCGCAGGCCTTTCGCAGTTGGCGGACCTTATCGGTCCTTTCCCATGTGAAATTTCTTCCCGTTCTTCCGAAGTGTCCGTTGCGGGCAGTCTCTTCGTAGATTGGTCGAAGCAGATTCAGGTAGTCGATTATCTCTGAGGGCGTCAGGGGGAAAGTATCTCTGACGGCCTTTGCCAGCAGGTGATGCTCAACTGTTTCGGTCCCGCCGCAATCGACAAGGACGCTTATGGGTTCGGCTACGCCGATTGCGTATGACAATTGCACCTCGCACGCCTTTGCCAGTCCGGCGGCGACGACATTCTTGGCGATATGCCTGGCCATGTAGGAGGCGGAGCGATCGACCTTGGACGGGTCTTTCCCGCTGAAGGCGCCTCCTCCGTGGCTGCCTCGCCCGCCGTAGGTATCGACGATAATCTTTCTTCCGGTCAGTCCTGTATCGCCGTGAGGCCCGCCGATGACGAATTTGCCTGTGGGATTGATGTGATATTTTATTTTGTTGGACCACAACTGCGGGCAGAGTTCACGGACCACGGGTTTGACGATCTTTGCGATGAGTCTTTCCCTCGCCTTTTGCGTAATCGTGTCTGTTCGCGGGTTGACGACGCTTTCGTCGTGCTGTGTTGACAACACAACGGTCAACAGGCGGTAGGGCGTATTACCGCGATATTCGATGGTTACCTGGCTTTTCCCGTCGGGTCGGAGCCAGTGGATTTCGCCGCTTTCGCGCGCCTCGGTCAGACGGGCGGTAAGGCGATGGGCCAGTTGTATCGGCAGAGGCATCATAGCCTTTGTATCCCTGCAGGCGAAACCGAACATCAATCCCTGGTCGCCGGCGCCCTGTTCTTTCTTTTTCTTTCGGTCCACGCCGCGGGCGATGTCGGCGGACTGACTATGCAGGCTCCGAATCACCGCGCAACTTCGATAATCAAATCCCGTAGCGGGGTCGTCGTATCCTATGTCGCGGATGACCCTGCGGGCTGTCTCTTCTGCCGATAACAGTGCCATCCGGGCCTTGGAGTTATGCACAGTAACCTCGCCGGCCAGAACGACCAGACCGGTGGTTACAAGAGTCTCGCAGGCGACGTGCGCCTTCGGGTCCGCCGCTATCAGCAAATCCACAATGGCATCGGATATCTGATCGGAGACTTTGTCGGGATGCCCCTTGGTAACTGACTCACTGGTAAAAAGGTGTCTCGGAATGTTTCTACCTAATGCCGGCACGTTATGCTCCTTTCAGTCCACGGATTACACAGATTACACGGATATAAAAACAACAGAAACAACGAATTAAGTCCACGAATTACACGAATTACACGAATAAATCAACCTTCTTATGCGTGGAGGGTTTTAATCAGCGTTCCGTAGCGGGCGATTTTTTTACTGTCCACTTCCACGCCCAGGCCGGGACCTCTAATGGGTTTGAGCCTTCCGCCGTATCCGAAGCGGAGGCTTCGTTTCGTCAGGTCGTCGGAAAGAAGGAACCTGCCGTAGTTACCCTCAACGAACCTGGGATTCACGGGGTTTGACAGAAGAGACCTTTGAGCGGCAGAGAGTATTCCGCTCTCGCCGACCATGCATCCGAGCGTGTAGGGGACTCCGTACTTATCAGCCAGGCTGCATAAACAACCAGCCGGGGAAAGCCCGCCGTTCTTGCTGATGCGGATGTTCCACCAGAGACGATGAGGTTCTTTCAGAAGTATTCGAGCATCCTCTATTTTCAGCAGCGATTCGTCGGCCATCAGCGGCAGGTCGCATCGTTGCGCCAGTTCGATAAGCGTTTCCGGTGGACCGAATACCGGCTGCTCCACGACACAGACACCGAAGGGCTTTAGTGCGCCGATGCGCTCCGGCGTCTCATCGGCAGTCCATCCTCCGTTGGCATCGACGCGGAGCGTGCACTTGCCGGTTTGAATCGCTTTACCGATTTGCTTCTGAACGATTCGGAGGTTTTCGGTATCGGTCTCGTCGCCGAAGCCGAGTTTGAGTTTGAAGTTACGCAGGCCGAAGACCCGCATCATTCGCAGGCGTTTTCCCGTCCTGTCCGGGTCGGACGATCCCAGTACGCCGCTGACGCGGACGCCCGGCCGGATAGGCCCGCCGAGGGACTTTCCTTCGGACTTGGCGAAAGCGTCCGTCCTGGAAAGGTCCAGTGCGCAGGCGGCGGCTGTCGCACCGGAGGCCTCGATGTGGTTCCGAAATAATTTTTCGATGTCCGAAGGGACTGACTCGATGGTTTCGCCGGTAACGTACCGGCGAGGGAGCGTCTCGCCCCATCCGGACGAACCATCGGATAATTCCAGCCTGACGACAATTGCTTCTGCCGAATCTCGCGCAGCGGCAGCGTGCTCGAAGGACCGCATGGGAATCGCGGTGCGGTATATGTCCAGTTTTACCGGTCGGATGCTCACGACGGGCAGATTAGACAAGCGGCGCCGAAATCGCAAGAGGAGACGGTTTGCAGGATAGCGCAAAAAATTTCCAAATTTCCGGTTTTACAGTGGACTTACCTGCTTGAGCGGCGTATCTACCCCGAAGTTACAAAGTTATCAGGCTTTTTTACCGGGTTGCCCCGAAATATGTCCTGGCGTAATAAAACTTTTGAGGTTCTTCCGGCATTGAGCGTCCGTCGGCGCGACCTCCGCTCGTCGTTGCGGACGGTAACGATCGCGTGGATGTTCGGCATCGTATGGATGGCGTGCATCTCCGGCAGTCAGATGACGCTTTTCTGTCGGATGCTGGGATTCACCAATCGCGACTTCGGGATACTGGCTGCTATTCCATGGGCGGCTACGCTTGCACAATTGGTTGCATCCGTCGCCATCGAGCGAACAGGTCTGCGAAAGTACCCTGTCATCTTCTATGCCAGTGCTCATCGTCTGCTGTGGTTGGCGATTGCGCTTGTGCCTTTTGTGCTCAATCCCGGCAGGGGGGCCGTTGTGATGTTCATGACCATCTTCGGGACCAGTTGCGTACTGGCCCACATGAGCGTTCCTCGATGGCACATGTGGATGAGCGACCTGATTCCCCGGCGCATCCGCGGGCGATACTTCGCCGCCCGCAGCCTCTGGACGCTTCCGATCCAGGTAGTCGTGGTCATCGCCGCCGGGATTCTCCTGGACCGCGCCGTAATTTCCGATGCGCCTATGACAGTCCAGGCCCAGCCGGTGCTGCTTTGGACTATCTGCGGCATCTTCGCCGTTGCGGCAGTTTTTGGTGCCGTTGACTCACTCTTGCACCTGCGGATTCGTGAAATTGTCTCACCGGCGCTGGCGGACCATCCGCTCGTCCGGCGGAAGGGAAGCCTGCTGGCGGGCATAAGTAAATCGCTGATTGAACCGGTTCGCATCATCGTCGGGTCGTTCCGCGACCGCAACTTTCGCCATTATGCCATCTATTGCGCCACCATCACCTTTTCCATGACCGTCAGTGGGCAGTTCTTCTGGCTCAACGCACTTGAGAACATCGGATACAGCAAACTGGGTGCGAACATAGTCTTCCTGGTCTGCGGGGCTGTCAGTTCACTTCTGATGGTTCGCCTGTGGGGCAGATTGGTTGATCGGTGGGGACGCCGGCCTATCCTTATCCTCGCTACTGTCGGGGTGGTCTTTATCCCAATCTTATGGCTCCTGATACCATCCGCCCGGGCGGTTCCGGGGCATATGTCACTGGCTTTGCCTTCCGGTTTTCCTGCGGTGAAGATTTCCGTCCACATATTACTGGCCTATATAATCGGCGCCGCATCGTGCATGCTGGGCGGGGCCTTGTGGGCCGGCGTAACCCTGGCCCAGACCGGCATTGTTCTGGGTTTTTCCGAGACTGCCGGAAAGAGCAAGTACATGGCCGCCGCTGCCGTCGCCGCAGCGTCCGGCGGATTCGCCGGTGGTTTGACCGGAGGGGAGATCGCCGAGTTCTTCGAATATCTCCAGAAAAAGCCTATCTGCTTCGGACCGTTCCAGTGGATCAACTATCACATGACGTTCCTTGCAGCCTTGGCTGGGCGGGTTGCAGCAATCTTCTGCCTGATAGGAATGCCCGATCCGGGCGCAAAGTCCTTCCGGGACGTGGTCAGGCAAATGAGATTCAACGCATACAACAACGTAATGACACGCATGTTCTGGCGCATTAGGACATCGGGTTTCCGACGCAAGCGTCACAACCATACCGGTGAAGGCAAAGACACCGACCAGTCGGCGTAGCATCAGACGCTTCAGTTGCAAAGGAATGAGCGGTACAATCCGAATATGGGTATTGAGATCGAAGTAAAATTCCGCCTTGCCGACCCGGCGGCTATTCGCGAGAAGGTGCTTTCAGCCGGGGCCGAAGCGATTGGGAAGGTGCTGGAAGAGAACACCTATTTCGATACATCTGACGCCCGCCTTCGCCAAAGCGACTGCGGGCTGAGAATCCGGACCGTCAGACCGCTCGACGGCGGGTCGGGACGAAGCACTCTTACTTATAAAGGACCCCGGCGGGCGGGTGAACTGAAGATCCGCACCGAGGAGGAGACGGCCATAGACTCACCCGCAGCCGCACGTGAAATATTATCGGCTTTGGGATATAAAGCGACGGTTTCGTTCCAGAAGCGGCGGGAGAGTTTCCGCCTCGGTGCCGCACGAATCGAACTGGACGAACTTCCGGGACTGGGATTCTTCATGGAAATCGAAGCCGACGACGAAAAAACAGTCCAGGCCGCCCGAAAAATACTCGACCTTACCGGCGGACCGACCATTACAAAGACCTATGTCGAAATAGTGGCAGAACACCTTGTTGCCGAAACAAAGGAGACCGACGTTCTGCGGTTTTAATTACACTTCGATGACCGTCCCCGCTCCGATCTCGATGAAGTCGTCGCCGTACTGCTCCCTGAAAACGGCGATGGCCTTTTCGCCGGTGCAATGGCAGGCGCCGGTGCGCCTGACGCCGAGCTTGCGAAAGGCCTTTATGGTTTCGAGCGTTTCGTCCCGCGGTTGTTCCATGAGATGGACCCCCCCCGAAAACCAGGTCTATCGGACCCGGCATGTTTTTATGAATGTTCTCCAATATAGGGACGGGGTCGGGGTGCGCACAGCCGGTAACGACGACGAGTCCCGCTTCGGTTTTTATCACCAGCGCCTGCTCGCGTGTGGGATAGCAGCCTGTTACGAAGACGTCGGGCCCAACCTCGGTGAAACCTTCTGCTGAGATTACCTCGGCTCCCCGGCTGCGGACTTGCTCGACGAACTCATCGCGGAAATCGGAATGCAGCACGACACGGACGGACGGATTCCGCTCCAGAAATCCCATCAGTGCACCGGTGTGGTCTTCATCCCTGTGGGACAGCGCGACCGTTTTTATCTGTTCGGGACTGACGCCCGCCCGTGAAAGATTATTCAGCAATGCCTCGGCGGTTTCTCCCGTGTCGAATAATATGTCTTCGCCGATTATGCAGGCAAACCCCCACTCACATGTAAAACCTTCAACAGCGACCTTGTTGTCTGTGATCACCTGAAGTTTCACGTTCGCACCCCCTTCCGGGATCATTCGGTCTTTTCGACCGCCTCTGCGACAAGGTCACCGACCTCGGTGGTGGTGAACCCCATTTTACCAGCCGATTGTGATTTCATTTTCGGAGTTACGGACCTTATAGCCGATTCGACCCGCCGGCCCGCCTCGGCGAGTTCATCGTCGCCGGTGTTCTGACCCGTCTCTCGCAGCAGCATCGCCATAGCGGCAATCGCGGCGATTGGGTTGATGACGTTCTTACCGGTGTATTTCGGGGCAGAACCGCCGATCGGCTCGAACATGCTGACACCGGCGGGGTTGATGTTCCCACCGGCGGCGACACCCATGCCGCCCTGGATAATCGCGCCAAGGTCGGTGATTATGTCGCCGAACATATTGCACACGACGATCGTATCGTAAAATTCGGGGTTCTTGACGAACCACATGCAGCAGGCATCGACATGGTTATAATCGGTCTCGATGTCGGCGTACTCGGATGCCACTTCGTTAAACGCCCGCCACCACAGGTCGTGGGCGAATGTCAGGACGTTGTTCTTTGCCACCAGCGTCAGGTGTTTCCTGTCGTTTCGCCGACGGCACAGTTCGAATGCGTAGCGTATGGCGCGCTCCACGCCCCGGCGCGTATTGCACATTATCTGCGTAGCCACTTCGTTGGGCGTGTCCTTGTACTGAATGCCGCCCATCCCGGTGTAGAGGCCCTCGGTGTTCTCGCGGACGACGACGAAGTCGATGTCATCCGGGCCTTTTCCGACCAGAGGGCACGGCACGCCGGGATAGAGCGTTACCGGGCGGAGGTTGACGTATTGGTCCAGCGCGAAACGCAGACGAAGAAGCAACCCCTTCTCCAGTATGCCCGGGGCTACGTCGGGATGACCGACCGCGCCGAGATATATCGCGTCGAAGGTTTTCAGTTCTTCGATTTCTTCCTCGTGAATGACGGGTATGGACGGTTCGGCCGGGTCGCCGCCGTCGGCGAGGTACCTGTCGCCGCTTACGTTAAAATCCTTCGTCTTGTAATCGAAACCGACCTTATCGGATGCGGCTTTGAGGACTTTAAGTCCCTCCGCCACCACTTCCGGGCCTGTCCCGTCGCCGCCTATGACTGCTATTCTCATCTATGCACCTATCGCCTTTCTCTTTGCTTATCAGCAATGTGCGGAGTTTACCTGCCGGAAGACCCTCTGACAAGGCTTATGGTAAACCACCAAGGCGCCGCATTTCACATTCCCGATATTTCAGTTTCTTCGGATTTCACAAAGTAGTTTGATATCTGAAGGGCGCGAATTCATGCTCATCAGTTATGGTACTTTCCATGGTCAATCCAGGCCTGAATCATCCCGCGGTAGTTGCCGGTCGGAACCTCGGACTGTACAGCGTTTGAAGCCCCCAGAACCAATCCGCCGCCGGCTTTGCAATCGATCAGCAAATCCCGCGTGGCGTCATAGACCGCCTGGGGCGCGCCGGTAAGAAGCAGTCCGCAGTCAATGTTTCCGCACGGACACAGTCGCCCGCCAACCTGCCTGCGGACGGTCCGCATATCCATCCCGGCGGTAGGATCAATTGCCTGAAGGGCGTCCAGATAAGTCTCGGCTATCTGCTCAAGGCATGGCATGATGTTCCCGTCCGTGTGTAGTATTGCGTATTTTCTCATCTCCTTAACCCGCTGGGACCATTCGCGCAGATAGGGCAAAACGAATCGGTCCATCTGTTCGGGTCCGAAGAATGGCCCGCGGTTGTCGGCGATATCGGAGGCTGTAACGATCGCCTCGACGCCGCAGTCGCCAAGCCGACGAGCAGTCTGTAATCCCTCTTCCAGGCACTTCCGGGCGCGCTGATCGATCTCCTCCGGGGCGTCGAACATCTTGTAGGAAAACTCCACGTATTCATTCGCAGCGGGCATTCCCATCACACCGCCGCTGACGCCTACAAGCATCAGCCCCGGCGGCGCCAGGTCGCGGATAATCTCAATCTGCCTGAAGCGGCCCTCCGGCGCCAGCCAGTAGTAGGCGGGAACCCCCGGCGCGATCTCCCAGTAGAATCCGGGGACAGTCAAAGCCGAGAAGTGCATCTCCTCGGAGACGGACAGAAAAATCTCTGGCGTTGTTTCGCAGCGCCTGTTCATTCCGAACCGCCGAAAGCGACTCGAACTCGCGCCCCAGGACTACGTGCCGCCCTGAAAAATTGTCCCATGCGTGAAACTCGAGCTCCCAGAGGGGTACGGCGCCGGTAGGCTGACGAGACTCAAGGGCTGCGACCATGTCGCTTCCTGTGATCATTGAGTTACTCCCTGAGATTTGACGACAGAGTGACTCCCCTGACAAGCCAAATCCCGCCTCGCCTGCGGGCCGATGTGTCCGTATCCGTGATTTTATTGTCCATCTCTTTTGTGACTTAAAACCCTGTGTCAACACTTCCGAACCCGTTTCAGTCGCCGGATATGACCGCAATTTTTATCGCTTGCGCTTTTTTACCGGATTATTCCATGTTACCGAGCCACCAAGTGTACCAGAGCATCCCCGAAACGGCAAAACATAACACGATATGCGTGGATTGGTGCGACCCTTTCCCACGGCTCCCCCTGTGAGCTTGCATGGGTGGGATCCCGGAGGTCTGGGCAACCTGTCTGACTGAAACTCCTTGACCAAGGACAATTATGCTCCTATATTCGGAGACGTAGAAAAGTTAGCAAGATTGATAGACATGTCGAGTAAGAAGGTAACATTCCGCGAAGTTCTCCAAGATACGTTGTCCCTATTTTCACACTTGCTCGACAAATTGCCGGAGTCATGGAAAACATTTTCCTGGTGCCGGAGTTTGTGGGTTTCAAAAGAGGCTTCGAATGCTTTGCAGATGGAACTTGGTTTGATCCATGTATTCTGCTTCTTTGATGCCGTGCGGCCCCTGAAGAGGCGCCTTCACGCTTGGTGGGCTGACCAATTCTGTTCGGCTATTGCTTGGCCGTTCTCGGATGAACTGGCAAATCGCTTCTATGGAGGCGACAAGGACGCGTGTTGGACGCTGTTCAAGAAACGCCTGTATGCGTTTAATGAGAGTAGTCGCCACATCGGGAAGAGCAAGGATTCTTCGTGAATGGGTCAATACTGTCAGGAGCCTGCCGAGAGACTTGCGGCGTTTACCGATGATGACGACGACGGATTTCAGATTCAGATGGGGTTCCGGTTTTATTATTGCCGAACTCGGTCAGTCGCTTACCGGAACTACAGTGAGTTCCTTTCACGGTACAGAGTTGAGATTGACGAGGAAGACAGACTCTTTATCCGTGAGTTTGAACGTGCCTGGAACCGTGTGTGGTAGATTGGTCTCAATACAATCCAGCCACTTCAGGGGTGGTACATCCGCTAATGAACGCACGAAGTATCCCCGGGGAAAAAGATTATCTTTGCAATTGGCAAATGTGGTATCATTAGGAAGGTGAAAATTTCCGGGACAAGTCTTGCGGTTGATAATCGTCCTGTAACGATGCGGGAGATTCGGCGTGTTGCAATGCAAATAGCCGAGCGGCTTTCGCCGCGCAAGGTGATTTTGTTCGGCTCGCACGCGCACGGCCGGGCCGACTCGGATAGTGACGTGGACCTTTTAGTCATAACCGACAGGCCCGCAGGTCCCGATGCATCTCTGCAAGTCAGGCGAGCGATTGACTATGATTTCCCCCTGGACCTGATCATATATGACGCCAATCGTTTGAAACGGCGTCTGGTTGCGGGGGATTGGTTCCTTCAGGACGCCATCGAAGGTGGAAAGGTGCTATATGAAAAACCTGACCGCTGAATGGCTGACTAAGGCTGAAGAGGATTTTTCCGTGGCAATTGGTTTGGTTCGCCGGCGAAGGCTGCCTGCTAATTCTATTTGCTTTCACTGTCAGCCGGCAGCGGAGAAATATCTCAAAGCGCTGCTTCAGCACAACCGTACCCGTTTCGGCAGAACACACGATCTCGAAGAACTGCTTCGACTCATATCGGACCAGACGCCGGGTCTAATGCTGATGTCGGATGACCTGAAACTTCTATCAGATTATTCCGTCAGATACCGCTATCCAGGTATCGACGCCACACCGCGTCAGGCCCGGAATGCTGTAACGGCTGTCAAACGTGTGCGCCAAGCGGTACTCGGTGTCTTGCCCGGCAAGCGAAAATGTTGATGGCGATCCAACCCAATCAAATCGAACTGGATAACCTGCGGCGTCTCCTGGAGCAGGCGAAGTCGGAAGACCTCGGCGGCGGGGATATTACATCGGTCATCCTGCCGGAGGATAAAACCTGCCGCGGTCAATTCGTCGCGAGGGAAGAGTTGGTTTTCTGCGGTGGGGTTTTTCTGGAAGAAATAGCAGCCGCCTATGATCAAGCGATCCGAACTAACGTATCGGTCGCCGAAGGCGCGCGTGTCGAGGACGGTGCGACCCTGGCCGAGTGGACCGGTCCGACAGGCGCCATACTGTCGGCTGAACGGGTCGCGCTGAATTTTCTCCAGCGTCTCAGTGGCGTAGCGACCCTTACTGCCCGTTACGTCGAGGCTGTGGCGGGCACGTCGGCGGGGATTTACGACACGCGCAAGACCACCCCCGGCTGGCGGGCGCTGGAAAAATACGCCGTTCGCGCCGGCGGCGGATGCAATCACCGGATGGGCCTGTTCGACGCGGTTATGGTAAAGGATAATCATTTGGCCGCACTGGGCGGCAACGGGCTGAATGCCTTAAGCGGCAAACTGGAGGGTCTGCGCGGTTCACTCGGCCCGGGCGGGTTCATCGAAGTCGAGGTCGATACGCTCGAACAATTGGCCGACGCTTTAAAATTGGACGTTGATATTATACTTCTGGACAATATGTCTGCCGGGCAGTTGGCAGAGGCGGTGAGGATGCGGAATGAATCGGCTTCGGGGCGGATCGAACTTGAGGCATCGGGGGGGATAACAGAGGAGAACATTCGCGCCGTCGCCGGGACCGGCATCGAGAGGATTTCCATAGGTGCGCTGACGCACTCTGCGCGGGCGGTCGATATCGCATTGGAAATTGACAACATCAGTAGCCGGTAGTCCGTACCGGCTCCTTCCTTAGCGTCATGGAACTGACGAATCGAATTCTGGAGCGCCTTTATGATCGTAAAGAAGGTTTCTTTGCGGTGGAGGAATTAGTCGATTCGCCGGTGGTGGATTGGGCGAAGGCCGATGAGGCGTTTGACGAGTTGGCTCGGCGGGGTCATCGATTTGAGCGGTCGCCGGCCAACGGTGTCCGGCTGGTCCGTCCGACGGTAATGGATGCGCATCTGATCGAGCGGGACCTTCCGGTCAAACATATCGGTCGTCACGTTATCTGCTTCGACGAGGCGGATTCAACCAACGACGTAGCCTTCGCATCGGCCCGCCAGGCGGCCGGAGAGGCCCTGGTGGTAACTGCAGAGCATCAGCGCGCCGGTCGGGGCAGGTTTGGGAGAAAGTGGATCAGCCCGTCCGGGGCGGCGATTTTGGCAAGCATACTTCTCCACCGCCAGGCGTGCGAATTACCTCACGAGGCGTTGACGCTTGCAGCCGGTCTGGCAGTGGCTGAAGGGATCGATGAGACCGTCGGAATAGCGCCGGCTCTGACCTGGCCTAACGATGTCGTCATCGGGGATGCGAAACTGGCGGGGGTTCTGGTGGAGGTTCGCACGTCAGGCGGTGTCCGGCGGATGGTAATCGGATTCGGGATTAACGTCTTTGCATCCCCGTCCCGCAACATGCTGATGGACAGGTCCGGCGGGCAGGTTTCCACTCCGGCGGTCTGCCTGTCCGAGGTTGTCGGCGAGGCAGCGTCTCTGGAGCGCATCGAGATTCTTCGGGCTGTGCTGGTAAGGATGGAAAGTTGGGTTGGCGCTTTGCAGTCCGGTGACGCCGACGAACTGCACAAGCAATGGTGCAGCCGGTGCGTTATGATAAATCGGCGCCTCTGTATTCAGTCGGCCGGTCGTCGCTTCACAGGACGGGTCGTCGATGTAAGCCCTGCCGAAGGTTTGATCCTTCTGTCCGACGACGGGCAGCGCCTCCACCTTCCTGCGGCGACTTCCACAATCATTTATTGAGTTGAACCATACCTCACTTTGGGGAGATATTGACTATTGATTCGTAAAAAGAGTTTCCAACAGGGGGATTACGAAAATACCCCGTAGCAGTTTTGCCTGTCGGCGATCTGTATTTTACATTGTATGTGTTGCGCGGCCTTGTACGTAGGAGTCGCGTGCAGAAAGAAAATGTCCCCGAAAAGGCGTCCCTGCCGGTGAGCGTTCCGGCGGGTCGCAAAGTTACGGGAGTCGAGAGGTCTTTTTTTTCGGACCTTTCGGGTCAGCCGGGCTGCCGAAGGGGCTTTCACTAGCGAAGTTTCGCTTCAGTGAACGGTTCCTCTGTGGGTGTGTATTCCATTTCCCTTCAGCCTTGCGAATGTTTGCCAACAATATCTGCATTTTAGTTAAGGCGCGCCGTTACGCAGTCGATACGACAATGGTTCTGGTGGAGTATGGTTCTCAAACGCAGAAATGGAGGGAATTGCTATTGAGAGTAATGGAACGTACGTAATTCGTCGGAAATCGTTTTATGAACGTCAATGACACGCAAAGTGGAGGTGTAACAATGAGTAACAGAACAGGTTTTACATTGGTTGAGATTTTGATTGTCGTGATTATTCTGGGTATTCTCGCGGCAATCGTAATCCCGCAGTTCACGGAGGCCTCGCAGGATGCCCGGGAGTCCGCCCTGGTTTCAGACCTTCAGACGTTCCGCAGCCAGATCGAACTGTACAAGATTCAGCACAAGGACGCGCTGCCCGGCGCAGGAACGGCCAGTTTCGTCGCTGCCATGACAGGTCAGACGGATATTGATGGGGCCGTCGGCACAGACTACGGTCCGTATCTCCAGAAGATGCCGACCAACCCGTTCAACAACCTGGACACGGTTACGGTCGAAGCCGGCGTCGGCAGTCTCGGGGACGACAGCACCGGCTGGCACTTTAATACCAGCAATGGGCAGGTTCACGCCAACGACGACGATTCTACCAGCGACGGTACTGCCCATACGGCTTTGTGATCGGGCTGACGGTCCGGCGTATCGTTTCAGGAACATGGTCGAGGCTTCCGACGGCGAAACATCGCCGCCGGATGCCTCTGCCTAATCACGGAACAGTTCAGTCCGGAAGTTGCGCCGGGTGCGCCAAAAAAGGAAAACGCTAAAATGGGTCGGCAAAAGGCATTCTCGCTGGTGGAACTTCTGATCGTAGTGGTGCTTTTAGGCATCCTGGCGGCGATTGTCCTTCCGAAGTTTTCCAACGCCTCGGCCGTTGCACGGGCCAGTATGCTCGCCGACACCCTGCGACTCTTTAGGACGCAATTGCCGGTCTTTGAAGCACAGCACCGCGGCGTAGCGGCGGGTTATCCAGACGGCGACACCAGCGCGACACCCACCGAAGCTACTTTCGTGCTCCACATGACCAAGGCCTCCAACGACTCCTTCCAGACTGCCGAACCCGGCACGCCCGGATTCGATTACGGGCCTTATATGAGGCGAATCCCGGAAAATCCTATCAACGAGAAGAATACCGTCAAGATAATCGCCAACAATGAAGCCTTCCCGGACGACGGAGATAACTCTTACGGGTGGATATACCAACCCGCAACGTTGCTGTTCAAGGCCGATTCCCCCGGAACAGACGATAATGGAAAGGCGTATTTCGACTATTAATAACCGATAGCAAGTAGTTAGTCGCCGGTGAGGACAGGTGTTCTTTTCCGGTCTATCGGACAGGAATAAGGTTTTTATGATGCCTGGCGGTTTTACAAAATGAAGGAGCTCAAGATGAACGGAACACGGGAAAGAACCGGAGGCGGAACAGTCAAAATCGACGGTTACACCCGCTTTTGCCTCTCGGCGATAGTTGTGCTTCTGGCGATTCTGATTGTCGGGTTGTGGGCTGAAGGCCCGATTTCCCCCATACCCGATGCCGCCGGAGCAGGCGTCGCGAAGACGCCGCCCGATGTCCTGCCAAATGCCGGAGCGCAGCGTTTGGCCATGATTAAGGCCATCGGCGCGACCAACGATAAACTTGACAAGATAATCGACCTGCTGAAAAGCGGCGAGATACGCGTCGGCCTGGTTGAGGAAGGTAAAGGAGACAAGGCGCCCGACAATGTCCATAAACTCCCGAAAAAATAGATTCATCCCGGCAGCTCGTCGGTACAGTCGAACGGGCTTTACGCTAATCGAGTTGATTGTGGCGTTGGTCGTATTGGCCGTTGCCGCAGCGATAATAATCCCGTACGCCACCGGAACCAGCGGCTTTCAGGCCTCCGCCGCAGCCAGGATGATTATGTCCGACCTGGAGTACGCCCAGAATCAGGCCATTACTACGCAGACGCCGGTGTCGGTAACGTTCGCCGTTTCCAGTAATTCTTATACTGTCTCTAACGCAAGTGGAACCCTGATCCATCCGATTAGCAAACAGGCGTATGTGGTCGATTTCGACACGAGTAGGGGTTTTGGGAATGTGTCGATGTCATCGGCCAATTTCGGCGGCGCGTCGGTTGTTACGTTCGACGCCCTTGGCGCACCGGACAATAACGGGACGGTTACCGTTGTCGCCGGTGCGCATACTTACACCGTAACCGTCGCGCCGATAAGCGGGCGCGTAACAGTCTCCGGAAACGACTGACCGTTTCAGAGACCTGTTGCGTGGCTCTTAGAAAAGGAGCACGCAAACGCGGAAAAGAAACTCCTCGGGCACCTGCCGGCAGGCAGGAATACCGGCGCGTTTGCGTAAAAGGCGATGATGTTCGAGTTGCTTTCAAGAACCAGGTACGGGCAGATCGGTCTGGACATAGGCGCCGAAAGCGTCAAGATGTTGCAACTGGCTGCGATGCGGGGCAAACCATTTGTCGCAGCCGCTGCTCTGCGCCGCCTTCCCGAAGACGCCACCAGGCCTGACGCCGACCAGCATATGCGACAACGAATCCTCGTAGATACCGTCCGTGAGATGCTCGCAAACGGAGTGTTCCATGGACGGAGCGTCGTCAGTTGTTTGCGGGCCGACGAAATAGACATCAGGAATGTTCGCCTGCCTCATGTCTCTGACGACGAACTGGCTTCAGCGGTTGAGCGTGAATGTCAGGAGCGGTTTGGCTTCAGGGTTTCGGACGATCGGATTCATTGGATCAAGGCCGGTGAAGTCCGACATGGCGCCGATGCGCGAAATGAAGTCATATTGATTGCCGTTCCTGATGACGTCATTGGTCGGCACCTCGATATGCTTTCGAAGATGCGTTTGATCCCCGCCCACATGGATTCCGAGCCGACCGCCCTGTTTGGCGCATACGAGAGATTTCTCCGGCGGGCGTCCGATGACGCATCCGTTACCGTGATCGTTGATATAGGACTGTCCTGCACAAAGGTAATCGTAGCCAGAGGCAAGGCGATTCTGATGATTAAGACCATCGATATAGCCGGTCGGAAATTTGACGAAAGTGTCGCCAAAGAACTGAATATGAGTTACGCCGAAGCAGCCTCTGTTCGCAGGCGCATATTAGAGACCGGAGACGTCGATTCGACAAAAACAGCACGTTCCGACCCACAACCTGAAATGGAAGGCAAGGTGGAATGGTCCGTCTTCGACGCCATTCGCGAGCAGGTGGAGGCGCTGGGGCGTGAGATAAGTCAGTGCCTGCGTTATTGCTCGGTTACGTTCCGGGGGCTTCGCCCGAGAAAGATAACACTTTCCGGGGGAGAAGCCTGCAACCGGCGCCTGGTCGAATCGCTGAACGAGTACCTGGATTGTGAATGCGTGGTGGGTCAGCCTCTTCGGGGTATCGATCTTGGCGGGGTTGAAATGGGCGGCGAGCGGCGAGGTGAACTGGCGGGGTGGTCGGTAGCGGCGGGCCTGGCCATTCGCGGACTTTACGGAAAGATTGCCAAAGACGTTAACAACAACACAAGCACAACGTCAATGACGACGAATTGTTCACATAAAACTACTTCCGCCGGCGGATTGAAACTTGTCGCTTCCGGCGTCTCCAGACAGGAAAGTGAATGATGTCGGCAACGAACCCAATTGGAACGAACAAAGCGGTTCCCTCGAAAGCAGCGGTAAACTCCGCGCAAGGAGGCGATTCCGTCGGCGCCGACGGTCAGGATGTTCTTGCAGTTCCGTCGCACCAGGTGGAGTTCCTTCCGAAGTATATCCGGCATCAGCGCCGCCGGCGTCGCCGGCTTATTCGCCAGGGATATCTCCTGGTGGCGTGTTTGGTGGTCATGGGGATACTGACCTGCGTTCGCGCCGAACGGGCCGCACAGGCGCGCAACAACCTGGCAATGCTTGAAAAAAGCAGTAACAACCTGAAAAAACATGCAGCGAAGATAACGTCGCTGGAACGTCAGATGTCCGACCTGCTGATCAGGAAACAAATCAACGAGGAACTTGGCTGCCGAACTGATTGCACTGTCGTGCTGGCGGAATTGTGCCGGATAACGCCGCCGGGCATAGTCCTGGTCTCACTTGATTTGAAGACAGTTGGAGTCTCTGCTGAGGATTCGGAACAACCGTCGCCCGCCACCGGTCATCACGACTTGAAGCCGGGCGTTGTCGGGGAAAAGGGGCGCAAAGCCGACGCGGAAATCGCTCGGCGCGCTCGGATGGTAATTACCGGTCTGGCGCCTAATGACGTGGATGTAGCCAACTTCATCGGGCAACTCTCCGCCAGCACCCTCTTGGATAACGTGAACACGGATTATACCAGAACGGTTGTCTTTCGCGGGCAGTTGGTGCGTGAGTTTCAGACAAAATGCTACCTGGCCCGGTAATCCGGGCAGCGTAAAACAGAGTAAATTAGGGAGAATTATCGGCGTGTTCTTTTCACGCGACAACCTGAGGACCCCAAATCGCAATAAATCGCGATTTGGGGACTCCCTGATAGTCCTGGGGATTCTGGCGGTGATTACTACCACCTATTTTGCGGTTGTGTATCGCGCCCAGTCAGCCGTCGCCGAAAACATCTCCGCCCGGACCGCAGAGGTCAAAAACCTCCTCGAAACCGACGCCGCGCAGTCCTGTCGCGTTCCGCAGATGCTCCGTGAGATCAAACAGATGAAACATCGCTGTAACGAAAAAGACCTGAACCGGCGGCTAACCGAACGACAGGAACTGGAGGGTTTCCTCCACGAAATCACATCGGGGCTTTCCGGGGAAAAACTTTCCATCCGGTCAATCCATCCGGGAAATCCGTCCTCAAACCCACGTTATAACCGCCTCCCGATTACGCTGAAATTCGAAGGCGATTTCCTGACTTTGGGGAGGTTCCTCAACCGGATCGATGATATGACCCGATTGACGCGAATCGAACGTTTGGCAATCAGTTCCGACCACAATAATGAAAATCTCGAAATCGAAATGGGCATGAATATCTATTTCACGGAACAGCGAACGAAAACCGACCAAACGGGAGTTTGGAAATGAACGGCGCGAAGGTGAAACTCGCGGATTTCATAAGCCGGCTCAAGGCAGAGATACGGCAGGATAAGAAAAAGACAACCATGCTGGTAATTCTGCTGATAGTAACCGGTATCGTCGGCGGCAGGTTTGTTGTTACTCACGGTCCTGCCGACGACGCCTCCGGCGCCGCCCAAAGACTGATTTCCGATACTGGCGCCGGCGGGGGACGAAAAAGTGAGCGTCAAATCCGACGGGTCGATCTCGCCTCAATGGATCGGACCATAAACCGCGATCTTTTCCGGCCCGACATCAAATATTTTCCGCCCGCCGACCAGGCCGATAAACATCCTGTTGCGAACCGGCCTGACCAGGCCCGGCAGATCGCTCAGGCCAAACAACCGGAACATCGACGTCCGACGGACCATGCCGGTTCGATTCGCGCCCGGGCGGAAGCGCTGAGCCTGACGTGCACCATGCTTGGTCGATCGCCGGCGGCATTAATAAACGGAAAAGTCCTTCGGGCCGGAGAGATGATAAACGGATTTCATCTCAAGTCCATCGCCTCCGACCACTGTATCGTCGCCGCCGAAGGCGTGGACGTAAAACTGCAAATGAGAAAAAAAGCGATCAGCGATCAGCGATCAGCGATCAGTAAAATCGCACAAAAAGAAGAAACAGATTAGAACTCGGCATTCTTTTTATCTTTTGCTGATAGATGACAGCTGAATGCTGAATGCTTTGTTGCCGACGGAGGCACAAAGAAATTGACAATAACGGGTACTGCTACAGAAGCGGATTCGCCCTGAGGGGCGGGGCGGGTCAACCTGAATAAGGAGCAAAGCGATGAAAAAGATTACAGAATTACCTTCCGCATTGGTTTTGGCGTGCGTCACGACGGGTGGGCGTCTGTACCGACGAACGGGACGAGTAATCGCGCCGGCAGTTTTGGTGATACTGCTGGCCGCTGGTTTGGCCGTCGCCCAGCAGGCCGGTCCCGACACATCCAAACCTGCCGACAATAAAGTCAAATTCGACAGGAAAGGAGGCGTGGATGAACTCCATGTTCGAGGTGTGGACCTCTGTCAGGTTCTCCAGATGCTCAGCATCCCCAACAAGGTCAACATTATTACCAACAAAGAAGTCAGCGGAACAGTAACAGTCGATCTGTACAATGTAACATTCACAGAGGCCCTTGATGCGGTGTTGCGATCTGCGGGGTTTGAATACGTCCGCAAGGACAACTTCGTTTATGTGTACACGCCGAAACAGTTTGCGGAAATACTTGCAGCCGAACGCAAACTACAACTGGCGACGAAGGTCTTCAAACTCAATTACATCACAGCCGAGGACGCCAAGACCCTTATAAAACCGGCAATGAGCGAGGACGGCGCCATTGAGACGACTCCTGCCGCAGAGATAGGCGTGGTGTCGGACGCTGAAGACGCCGGTGGAAACGCACTGGCGACCGAAGACGTCCTGGTGGTGAAGGATTACCCCGAAAACCTCAAAAAAATCACCGCCATCCTCAGCCGGCTTGACGTCCGCCCTCAACAGATTCTTATCGAGACGACCATCCTGCGAGCATCGTTGACCGAAAACAACGCACTGGGTATTGATTTCAACGCATTGGCGGGTATCGACTTCCGCACGATGGGCTACACCAGCACCGACCTGACGGACCTGACACCCGGCGCCGTACCGGCAGCGGAACTGGACCGGCCTCGGGCAAACTTCAACACCGATTTCGCCGCAACCGTTCCTCCGGGCGGAGTTTCCATAGGGTTTGTCTATAACCAAGTCAGGGTGCTGCTTCGCGCGCTGGAAACCATTACGGACGTCGTCGTCTTGGCCAATCCTAAACTCCTGGTTATGAACAAGCAACGAGGTGAAGTCATGATCGGGAACAAGGACGGTTACCTGACTACGACCGTTACGGAAACAACCGCTACGCAGACAGTTGAATTCCTCGAAACCGGTACTCAACTGATCGTCAGGCCTTACATCGGAAGCGACGGTTACATCCGCCTTGAAATCCACCCGGAAGACTCCACCGGCGGACTTACCGCGGATCGGTTGCCTTTCGAACAGACCACCGAGTGCACTTCCAATGTACTGGTCAAGGACGGACACACGATCGTCATCGGCGGGCTGTTCCGCGAACGCACCACCAGCGGACGGTCACAGGTGCCCGGACTGGGCAACATTCCCATCGCCGGCGTGCTGTTCCGCGAACGCTCCGACGCGACAGTCCGCGAAGAGGTGATAATCCTTATCACCCCCCACATCATCAAGCATCCCACCGACGAGGCTGTCTCCGAACAGTACAAAGACGAGATAGACCACATTCGCCTGGGACTGCGCAGGGAAATGATGTGGTTCGGTCGAAGCCGCCTGGCGCAGACCCAGATGCGATGGGCAAGACATCATCTCGCCGGAGGAAACCGCTCCAAGGCGCTGTGGGACCTGAACATGACACTGTCGCTTGAGCCGAGAATGTCCGAGGCAATCAGGCTCAAGGAGCGTCTGACAAAAGAGGCCATCTGGGCGCATGAACCGCGGAACTCCGACACCGGTTACGTCATTGAGCGGATGATCATGTCCGAAATAGGACAACCTCCCGAGAAGGTCATGGTTCCGCTCAAGCCCATGGATGGAATGCTCCTCGAGAAGGAAATTCGCGATGCCCTCGGAATAGGTCGGCGATTGGAACTGCCTTTGGAACAATCGGGCGGCGCTCCCGTCCCACCTGCAACCAGGGCGAAGGAATAAAAAGGTGTTTTTTTGGCTGAATTTGTCAATTTGGGAAAAATACGGAGATTAGGCAACCCCAGGCGTGATTCAGAAAGGATTGGATATGAAACATTATACGATATTACTGTTAGCGGTATCGGTACTGAGCGGCTGCAGCCTGATGCAAAAAGAAAAGGTCAAGTCATACAAGGAGTGGCACCAGGCCCGTTCCCGCATAATCTGTGGTATAGGCGAAGAGCACCTCAAGGCGGGAAGCCTCGATAAGGCCCAGTCCTGTGCTATGGAATCACTGAACCTCAACAGCGATTACCTCCCCGCCAGGATACTTCTGGCGAAGACCCTGTTGGGCAACGGGCGTTACGAAGAGGCCGACGAACAACTGCAACACGCCGAAACGCTCCGGCTGAGCCTGAAGAAAGACTCCTCCTCCGCCTCGCCGGGTGGAGCCGAGATTGCTTACCTTCGCGGCGAAGCCCTGGAAAGGACAGGTAAATATGCCGAAGCGTTGCAGTGCTACCAGAAGGCTCGCGCCCTGAACCCGTCCAACGATATGTATGTAATGGCGTCGGCGGAAGTTCTGGTTTCGATGGGCAAGCCCAGGGGCGCGCTGGAACTTCTGGAAGTCCGTCTTCAGCGAATTGGAGCCGGTGGCGAACCGTCGATGCTCGTTCTGGCAGGAGAAATTGCAATGTTGGCGGGCGATTACACACAAGCCGCCGATTTCTTCCAGCAGCGCCTCGACATGACACAAGACCACCATGCCGATAAATCAGGAAAGTCTGTTCGTGAATCGCTGGCCAAGGCGCATTTCTTTGCCGGTAATTACAGACAGGCAATCGAGTCGCTCAAACAGATTACCAACAATTTCGAATCGTCGCCTTGCTGGGTTCAGATCATGATGGGCGACAGTTACATGGCGCTGAATCGCCCGCGCGACGCGAAGGCTGCGTATGAATCTGCCATAAAAATCGAACCCGACGACTGGCCGGTATGGCTGTCCCTCGCCAAGGCAGCCGTTGCCGACGGCGACACCCGTCGCGGAACCACCGCGGGTCTGCGAGCGATAGAACTGGTCGGCAACGACCGCACTACCAGCGGCGGAAATAAGGATCGCCTGGAAATATGTATAGTAACCGCCTACGCGATGCTGGCGGAAAACCGCCCGGAAGATGCAATGAAGGTTCTGGCAGGATCAGCAAAGGAGAATCCAAACGATCCGATGTTGTGGTGCATGTTGGGCAGGTGTTACTCGGCACAGGGACTCGGTGAACGCGCCGCTGCATGTTACATGGCGGCGTTGCGGGCGGATCCGGACAATCGACTGGCAAAAAACCTGTTAACTTGCCTCGATCGAAACAGGGATTAAGCCACCCAAGTCCGACAGTCAGAAAAGTATAAGAGGCTATAACTATGGCGGCCCGCCCCGCCTTCCGACGTTCCTGTGTCGCCGAATCTACGGAGCGCCGGCAATCTGGTGAAGGCGGTTAATTCGGTAATCCGGCGACTGATGGGAAAAGATTGTGACAACGGCTAAGCGAGTGGGTCTGGCAAGCGTGGTGTTGATTTCCCTCGGCGCCAGCGCAGCATACTACGCTACCACAATGGCTTTACGTGGATACCAGGTGCATACCCGAACACTGGGATACCTCGTTCTGGGCCTGATTGCTGCGCTGACTTGCCTGATCCTGGTGGTCTTCTGGCGAAATGTTCATCGCACCGTAAGCAGCATCGCAGATCAACTGGAGCAAATGGCCGATAAACGCCGGATCGGATTGCTGATGGTCAACGGCAGCGATGAACTGGCCCAGATAACCGGCCCCTTGAACCATTTACTGGCCGTTATCAGGGATGAATTCGGACGACTCCGGTCCGAAAAACGAGAACTGCAAATCCAGTCCCGCATTGCCGGAGCCGAAAAGCAACACACCGAGGCGATCGTTTTTTCCATCTCCGACGCGGTTATCGTTACCAATCGTTTCGACGAGATAATCCTCGCCAACGCATCGGCTGAAAAACTGATGGGCTTCAGCCTGAAGCACAGCATGAGGAAAAACATAGATCATGTAATCCACGACGGTACACTGGTGAGGCTGATACGCGAGACCCGCAGCGGCGGATACAGCGAGGCGTCGACGACAGAACACGATGACCGGAAGCCCTGTTTTACGCGCAAGGTGGTCGAGCATACCATCGACCAGAAAGGCCAACCAAGGACCTTCAACGCGACCCTTTCCTGTGTAATGACACCCGAAGGGAAAGTCTCCGGCGTTGTGGCCGTCTTGCACGACGTAACGCGCGAGAGGGAAATATCGCAGATGAAAACGGATTTCGTCTCCAGCGTCTCGCACGAACTTCGTACACCACTATCGTCGATCAAGGCGTATGTGGAGATGCTCCTTGACGGTGAGGCCGGCGATGAAAAAACGCAGCGTGAGTTCCACGAGATAATCGCCGGCGAGACGGACCGCCTCAATCGCCTTATCGAGAATATACTCAATATTTCGCGGATAGAGTCCGGCGTCGTCCGAGTTGTCCGCGAATCGATGAGCCTGACTGAAGTATCCAGGCAGGCGCTGGACGTGGTGGCTCCACAGGCTAAAGTCAAGAACATCACGTTGGTCGAACGCCTGGCGCCGATTTGTTACCAGGTAGAGGCCGACAGGGACATGATCTACCAGGTAGTACTTAATCTGACTGGTAACGCCATCAAATACACCCCCGCCGGCGGGACGGTAACCGTCTCAACGAGCATTGATGAACACCGTGGTATGGCAGTCTGCGAAGTTGCCGATACGGGCGTCGGAATCGACAGCGAAGACCTTCCCCGCATCTTTGAGAAGTTCTACCGAGCAGAAGGGCATACAAAAATGGCTAAAGGGACGGGGCTGGGACTGACCCTGGTCAAACACATTATTGAATCGGTGCACAATGGAAAATTGTCGGTTACCAGCGAAATCGGCGTCGGTAGCACGTTCAGTTTCGAGTTGCCGATTTTGCAATAAAAAGCAGGGACTTGGGACTTGGGACTAGGGACTTGGAAAAGAAAATCCACAATCCGCAATCCGCAATCCGCAATCGAAAAGTACTGGTGGCCGACGACGAAGCGCACATTCGGCACGTGGTTAAAATAAAACTGACTCAAGCCGGATACGAGGTCCTTACCGCAATGGACGGGGAAGAGGCCCTCGAACTGGCCATAACCGAAAAACCTGACGTAATTATCACAGATTATCAGATGCCTTACATGAGCGGCCTGGAGTTGTGCACGCACCTGCGGAAAAATGAACCGACCAAAGATATACCGATACTGATGCTTACAGCCCGCGGGTTCGACATCACCGAACATGAAATGGCGGAGGTGGGGATACGCGGCGTGCTAAGCAAACCCTTCAGCCCTCGTGAAGCGCTGCGAAGAGTGCAGAATTTTCTGAAGACCACCGGTCAGGATGATCTGACGGAGACCGCGTAATGCCGGCCCACTCACCGCAGATAACAGAAACAAAGAAAGAAGGATCATCACGCAAAGAGGTTCTTCAGACGGAGTTTTTCCTCCGGCGTCTGGCTGAACAACTGCGCAAACTGGGGATGAGCATATCGTTCTGGGACTCAAACGGTTCGATATTGACGACTCCGAGTTTCCAGGGACAGTTCTGCTGCCTGATGTGCGGGCAGAAAGGAGTCTGCCTGGAAGCACTAAGT
Organism: Planctomycetota bacterium; assembly: GCA_034190305.1. Classification (GTDB taxonomy): domain Bacteria; phylum Planctomycetota; class Phycisphaerae; order SM23-33; family SM23-33; genus JAUWNJ01. The sequence continues at coordinate 25,906 of JAXHSV010000003.1, forward strand.
GAAATTGCCGGGAAAGTGTCCCGAGAAGGTCGCAGGGAGATTACAACGTCTCCGAATGGATGCCGCATCTTTTCCGCGCCTATGTATCAGCGTCGTCGATTGACCGGAGCGGTAGTAGCATGCTTCCCTACGCTTCAGACTATCGAAAGCGAACAGTTCCTCCGCACCTGCAGCCGGACACACCTGGATACCGAAGCGATGGCTTCATTATGTCGCCGGGAGGCCGTGTACACGGATCGACAGGCCGAAAACATGTGCAGCATCCTGGAGTGGATAATTCAGAGCGAGCAGGCAAGAGAAGTTAGCAGGGAGGAACTGGCGGCCCTTTCGTCCAATCTGGCTAACACCTACGAGGAACTCTCGCTGCTTTACAGCATCAGCGGGTCGATGAAAGTTACGCGCGGCGCGAAGGGATTCTTCGAGAATCTTTGCAACGAACTGCTGGAGGTGATGCATGTTCAAACGGCGGCGGTCGTGTTGCATCCCCGAAGTTGTCAGGATCAACCGAACCGCAACAGCGAATCAGGCGACCGGGTTGTCATTGCCGGCAAACTGCCCCTTACGAAAGAGCAGCTTATCGGAATATCCCAGTGGTACATTGCTCCCCAAGCCACGAAACATCGAAGTACTGATTCGGCCGCCGGGAATGAGGGCGGGAACATATTTTCCACGATAGTCGATAACCGGTTCTTCAGGCACGCCGAACATCTCGGTCCGGACATTGAGCGGATTCGCACTCTTGCAGCGGCGCCGTTGACGATCGCGGGCCGGTACCGGGGTGTTGTAATCGCCGCAAACAAAGTCAACGGCGAATTCGACAGCGCTGATCTGAAACTCATATCAGCCATCAGCGGTCAGGCGGCGGTGTTCCTTGAAAACCACGATCTCTACGAAGACGTCCAGGACCTGTTGATGGGCGTATTGCACGCCCTGACGGCCAGTATCGACGCCAAGGACCCGTACACCTGCGGTCATTCGCATCGCGTTGCAATTATTTCCAGGAAACTGGCGCAGTTGAGCGGCTTCGACGAAAACCGCGTCGGTCGGATATATCTGGCCGGACTACTGCACGATATCGGGAAGATCGGCGTATCCGAAACCGTACTGCAAAAGTCCGGCGTGTTGACCGGTCCGGAATTTGAATCTATGCGGCGACATCCCGGGATAGGCGCAACGATATTGGGCGGCATCCGCCAAATGAAGGACCTTATTCCCGTTTTACTCCACCACCACGAGCGCCCCGACGGTGGCGGATACCCTGCGGGCCTGTCGGCGGGCGAAATCCCCGTCGAGGCGCTGATCGTGGGACTCGCCGACAGTTTAGATGCGATGACCTCCAGCCGGACATACCGAAACGCCATGCCGCTGGAGGTTGTCATTACCGAAATTCGTCAATGCAGCGGGACGCAGTTTGATCCTCGATTGACGGAGTTGCTGTTGTCGCTGAACCTGGAGGATTTTCTGACGCAAATCCGCACTGCCGCAATGAACGACTCGAAGACGTTTGAAAGATTGCCCGTCTCGTCGCTCTGTTCAACAAAGGAACTGTCGCAAAACGCAGATTAGCGCGGACGGTAAAAGTAAATTGCTTTATGAATGAAAGACGCCTCCGGCGAAGACATTAATCGTCGTCCGCTTCGTGCTTAGGAGGGCTCAAATCCCCCGGCCTGATAACGTTCATTTCACATTCCGAAGCAATGTCTAGAAATTCCTGATGATGAAGTTGCTCCAGTTGCTTTCCTCTGCCTTTGAGTTTTTCATTGAATTTTATGCACTTTTCCTGCATCACCTCGTGTGTGTCGGCGCTTCCGCCGACGATATGAAAATTATCGCCTCTAGTCGCGCGGAAATGACCGTCGTCGTTATCCAGGCCGACGCCCAACAGCATTGCCTTCTTTTCCGGCTTGGGAGTTTTCACCATTGCCTCGCAGGTATTCCTCTTTATCAACACCCATTATATACGTAACCCATCGGCAATGCCAATATCCATAAGTCGTCGGTAATGTAAAATCATTAATGGGCTGGGTCGATTGACAGCACGGTCTTCAGGTGGATACTATCGGCAGGACAGAAAACCTACGACAAACCAGACAAGGTAAATATGAAGAGGTGAAACATGCGTAAGGAGATATTGATAATGTCCGTCATGTTCCTGTCCGGTCAACTCCTCGCATCCGACAGTCCCGTCAAGCCGCCGACGGCGGAAACGGCGCTGAAAACTCTCAACAAGGCGCATCCCCGTCTGATACTGACAGACAAGCGCCTGGCAGAGTTGAAAGAATTGATGAAGCGCGACGAGTTGCTAAAGAATTGTTACAAGGATGTGATAAAACAGGCGAATGATTATTGCACTAAAAAGCCGCTGGCGCATCAACTGCCGGACGGGATTCGCCTGCTTTACGTTAGCCGAACGTGTCTCAACCGGATTTACGCACTCGGACTGGCTTGGCGTCTGACGGGTAAGGAAAAATACGCCGCCAAAGCCAAGGAAAATCTCCTGACCGTCTGCGCGTTTCCGGACTGGAATCCAAAGCATTTTCTCGACACTGCCGAGATGTCCCATGCCGTCGGCGTCGGATACGACTGGCTGTTTCACTGGCTTGACGCAGAATCGCGTGAAAAAATCCGCACCGGGCTTATCACCAACGGCCTGAAGCCGGGACTTCTCCAGTACAAGGGCGAAGGAACCTGGCGGGTAAAAAACCGGTTCAATTGGAACCAGGTTTGCAACGGCGGTCTTGTCATCGGCGCGCTGGCCGTTGCTGAAACCGACCCGAAATACGCCGAAGTTATTGTCCCCGGTGCGGTCAAGTTCCTTCCGAACGCCCTTTCGACCTACGCCCCCGACGGCGCCTGGCCTGAAGGACCGGGATATTGGAACTACGCCACCAGTTATACGGTCTATGGCCTGGCGGCGATGGATACTGCCTTGGGTACTGATTTCGGACTTTCCCGCATGAAGGGTTTGTCGGAAGCAGGGATGTTTCCGATCTATGCGTGCGGGCCGACGAAATTGTTCTTCAACTTCGCCGATGTTGGCAGCAACAGCAGGAGGAGAAATATTCCATGCCTCTTCTGGCTGGCGAGCAGATACGACAAGCCCATGCTTGGGCAGGCGGAAAGAGAAATGCTCGCCAAACATGACGGTAGCCCGCAGGATTTCATCTGGTACACGCCCGCGAGCAAGAAGCCGCCGGTGCCGACGCTCGATAAGTATTTCCGCGGACCAGTAGAGGTGGCTGTCTTTCGAAGCGCGTGGGACGACCCGAACGCGCTGTTCCTGGCCGTCAAGGCCGGTTTCAACCAGGTCAACCACGGACACCTTGACCTGGGAAACTTCGAAATCGACGCGCTCGGCGTCCGCTGGGCGCGCGACCTGGGCAAGGAAGGATACAACCTTCCCGGATACTGGAACAAAGGACCAAAGGCCAAACGCTGGACATACTATCGCATCAGTTCCTTTGCCCACAACGTCCCGGTCCTAGGTGGGAAGAATCAGGACGTGTATGCCGAGACGAAAATTACGAAGTTCAAGACCACGCCTGCGAAGGGTTTTGCTGTTCTGGACCTGACTTCGGCGTACAAGGATTTCGCAAAGAAGGTGACTCGCGGCGTGGCGCTAACCGCAGGCAGAAAAGCCGTTCTTGTCCAGGACGAGTTTGAGATCAACAAGCCCTGCGAGGTGGCCTGGGGCATGACGACGGATGCGAAAATCGCCGTCGATAAGACGGGGAAGGCAGTTCTGACAATCGGCGATAAGAAAATGACGGCGCAGATACTTTCGCCCGCCGGTGCGGTCTTTACCGTCGAATCGGCAGAGCAGAAGCCGCCGTTGCAACCCAACAAGGGAGTCCGTCGCCTGATGGTCCGCCTGAAGAAGCAGAAAGGCGACGTACGGATTGCGGTGTTCTTCACGCCGGAATGGCCGAAGACCCAACGGATAATCAAGAATCCACAAATCAAATCCCTTAGTGAGTGGTAAATTCTGATGGTTTCACAATGCGAATATCCCCCTTCTCGAATTCTCCCGGACAGCGTATAATAAAAGGGCACTTCAGGAGGTGAGGATATGGATCACGAAACGATGTGTGATTGTCCGTTCGCGGACCATTGCCAGACTTACGCCGATCCGTTAATCGACAAGACCCGCAAGGGTCCAACCGGTTTCGGATGTAGGGGTCAGAACGATATCTACAGAGGTAAACACTGTCACGTTTTCGCCTGTGCTTACCTGTCAATGGTCGTTTCAGATGTCCTGAAACATCAGGCGCCTGCTCCGGCACCCGAACGAAAAAGATAGCGAGGGTCCCGAGACTAATACTGGGCGCACAAAGTTTTTGCGCTTGCGAATAGGGACACAATGCACCAAAAGAACGGTTCGCATTACCATGAACTGTGTAGCCGTCAATCATCCTAGCGCCTTAACTTTGTGCGCCCGGTATAATACGAACGGCAGTTAATTAATGCGCTCGCGTATAGTAGTCACGGCGAACAGACTGGGTGGGGACAGCGTTGCATACGGGTGTTTCTACTATTGAACGCCATCGGCAATACACCGCCGAGCGCATTAATTAATTGCCGCCGGTATAATCTATCCGTCAGAATTCCATTGGAAAGACGACGGGCTGATTTGTTTTACTGGCTGTGCGCGCCTTATCATAGGCCTCGTCATACTGGGCGGCGACAATCTCCCATGAGACTACTTCGTCCAGGTACCGTTTGAGATTGTTTCCCATTCTCATTCGCGCTTCTTCGTTGCACGCCAGCGTAATGACATGTTCTCGCAGCATATTCTTGTTTGTAAACAGCAGCCCGCCACCGCTTTCCAGCGTCTGTGCGGTCAGGCCTTCCATCGGAGCGGTGGTAATGTAAGGCTTATTCAGCGCTATGATCCTCGCCAGCGTTCCCGACTGGGTCTCGTCGGTGCTGGGAAGGACGATGAAGTCGCACACAGCCATCATCTTGTAATACTGCTCACCGCGAGGGACAAATTCGTAATAATGGGCCAGTCCCTTTTGCTCCAGTAGTTCGACCTGGTGTTTGTAGTTTTCGTACTCGGCCTTGTGGTTGATGTCGCGCATCATGCCCGCCGCCAGCAGGTCCCACTCCTGACCGGTCCTCTCTTCGATGACATTGGCGATTTCCTCCCACATATTGGTGAGAATGTCCCATCGCTTGTTCGACTGTATCCATCCGATCAGTCCGACCAGATGCGGACCGAGGTCTTCTAACTTGTCAAGCCCAAGTTCCTTGCGCAACTCCGGAACTTCCTCGACACTCCATCTCCGGTCGGGCCTCGCCCCGTGAGGAACGACCATGACGTTCCTCGGCGTTTCCCATCCTCTGCCGTGAAAACTCCAGTCCAGACGCCATTTCTGGTAATGGCACTTGAAAAGCACCACGTCGGCTCGCTGTGTGAGTTTGAAGAGAAAGTCCGCCTCGAAGTCAGTCAGCCGACCATGGACCGTGTGCGGCTCGACAACGGTGGGTACCTCGCCGATAGCATCCAACAGGGCGAGGAAACCTTCGTTACCGTCGCCGGCGCCGCGGGAATCGAGGTATTCGTACAGACCGTATTCATGCTCGGCGTGTACCGCGTAAGGCTGGAGTTGGCGAACCTTGGCCGCCACGGGGCGCCACCAGTCGCGCTGCGACATGTCGATTATGGGAAAGACGCCGTCGCCGGCGCCGTCGGTATGACTTATGACCAGAACATCCCGTTCGGGGTGGCGTTTTTTGATGAACTCACGCGCCTCTTCGCAGAAAGTTGCTATTCCACACAGGCGCGGAGGGTACGAACTAATCATTACAATTGGAGACGGCATTAGAGGATTTCCTTATCCATCACGTGTAACCAAAGAATCAGCTTCGGCATCAATTTCTTTATCGGCAGTCGGCAGGCCCAACGTTTGCTGCGTTTGCCTTTCGGTCATTAAAAGCAGGCTCATCAACCACGCCAGTGTGCTTTCGGCGCCCTGGTTGCTGTTGAGGCGGTCCGGGTGGATACCGTCCCTGCAACCGCCCGTAGTGAAATCGCAGATCGATTGCTGGAGGTCGTTGTCGCCGAGGAACCAGTTGAAACACCGACGCGCCTCGTCAAGCCAGTATTCCTGTCCCGTAACATTGTACGCTTCGATGCATGCGTCGATAAGCCCGTGGGCTTCAATCGGTTGCTGGTCGAACTGCGCCTTCGCCCCGTCCCGCCTGTACCATCCGTCGGTGCCGATGACCGAAAGGTTCCCCCCGGCGCCGGTCTGTATGTCCAGAAGCCAGCGCAGCGACCGTTCGCCCATTTCGATTATATCCGAGCGGAACATCCATTTTCCGCTCATCAGCAGCGCGTGAGCGAGTTTGGCGTTGTCGTAGGTTACTACGCCTTCGCACCAAGGCCAGTCGTCGGAGGAGTTCTCGACAAAATGCCGGAAGAGCATCTCGGTCAGTACGGTCCTGGCGCGTCTGGCCTCGCTGTCCCCGCCAAAACGCCGGAGGTAGGCATGGATACCGACGATAACAAACGCCCACGCCCGCGGAGAAACAAATCTGTCCGCAACCACAAGAGCCCGCTCGAACAGGCGTGTTGCAAGACCGATAATCGGCTCGGAGCTGCACATCGCCACGCAGATCCCCAGACCCCACATCGCCCTGCCGTGAGAATCCTCCGACCCGACCATCTCCGCCCATCGCCGGTCATAGGTCATAAAATTCCGGAACCTGCCCGAGTCGTCGTCCAGCGCGTAACTCAGAAACGACAGATACGTCTGCAACAGCGGGAGAATTTTCTCGTCATGAGTCTGGCGCCAGTACATAGACGCAACGATTAACGCCCGCGCGTTGTCGTCCGTGGCGTAGCCGTGCCGGCGATCAGGTGTGGCATAGAGACTGTGCTGGAGGATGCCCGTACTGTCGGTGAGCATATGAAGATGACGCAGGTCGATCTCCGGTAACTCGTAGGCCGGCGCACCCGCATCAGCGGGGAATGCGTCGGTTCTGGGCACCATGACCGGACGAATCGGCCTCTTCTGCGCCTCCTCGAACACCTTCAGGTAACGCTTGCCCACTTCAGGCCAGATCATTTGCCGGCTGTACTGATAAGCGCGTTTGCGCATCGCATCGCGTTCAACGTCGTTATCCAGCAGGTCTATGAGTTGTTCGGCGATTGCATCGGGGTCCTTAAACGGTACGATCCGCCCGCGGTCTTCGGCAAGAACTTCCTGAGCGTACCAGTACGGAGTGGATATTATCGCGTTTCCGGTGCCAAGGACGTACGCCAGAACTCCGGAAACAATCTGAGCTTCACCCAGGTACGGCGTAATGCAGATGTCTGCGGCGCAGAGAAACTCACACAGTTCCGTCGCTTCAACGAAACGGTTCTGGAAAATGACGTTCCGCTCGACGCCCAGTTCTCTGGCCAGGCGGTGCAAACTCGTGCGGTATTCCTCACCCTTGCGCCGGCGAACGTGCGGGTGAGTGGCGCCGACGACCATGTAGGCGACGTTGGGATGCTTGGCCACCACCGCCGGCAAGGCGCGGATGACATATTCGATACCCTTTCCCGGACTCAGCAGGCCGAAGGTCAAAATCAATTCGCGCCCCTCCACGCCGAACTTGTCCTTGTAAAATGCGGGGTCCACGAAAGGAACGTCCGGGATACCGTGATCAATAACGACTATCTTGTCGGACTCGACGCCATAGATTTTCTGGAGGAACCTTCTGGCCCTTTCGGCCATTACGACTATCTTCGTGCTGAGCCGGCATATCTCCGTCAGCACCTTCTGCTGGTCTTCGAGTGGTTCGGACAGGACGGTGTGAAGCGTGGTAACCAGCGGTCTTCGCAACCTGCGGAGCATTGCCAGGATATGCGCGCCGCTGGGCCCGCCGAACAGACCGTACTCGTGCTGAAGGCAGACAACAGCCGCGCTGGAAATGTTGATGAACTCGGCAGCCCGGTGGTAATCGCCCTGAACGGCTTCGCGAATCTCAAAACGAACGCAGTCTTCGTAGCGGTATCCTTCAGGGACGTCGTTTATAACCACCACGCCACAACGAAACGCCTTACCCGCCTGACCGGCAACGGCCTCGCACAAGTCACGCGTGAACGTGGCGATACCACACTGCCTTGGGACATAATCTCCGACAAAGATGATTTCCTGTGTGTCAATACGTTTAACTCGACTCATTTGATCCTCGTTATTCGTAAAAAGCAACCTCTGGACATTCTATAAAAGGGAAGATTCTATCCCGCCGGCCCATCTTATTCAATTCAATCTGATTTATTTACGAACTTCGTACGACAACGCGAAGGCGGGTAATCTTCCGGGCGTCAGCGGCCAGGACGGAGAACTCGGCGCCGTTGGTCGAAAGCGTCTGACCTACAGGCGGGATGAAGCCCAACTCTGAAAAGACGAACCCCGCCACAGTCTCGTAGTCTTCTTCCTCCGGCAGCGACAGGCCCATTGCGTCGTTGAAGTCATCGACGTACATCCGACCATCGACCTCTGCGGTTTGCTCGTCTATCCGCTTCAACAGGGGCGATTCGGTTTGGTCGTACTCATCGGAAATGTCTCCGACAATCTCCTCGATAAGGTCCTCGATCGTAATAAGCCCTGTCGTCCCGCCGTACTCATCCAGCACTATGGCCATGTGCATCTTACGTGCCTTGAACTCGCGCAGTAAGTCGTCCAGGGGCTTTGTTTCCGGTACGAAGAAGGGCTTCCGCATGACCGACCGCAGGTCGGACTTATCCGGTTCGGTTATTGTCAACAGGTCCTTTGCGTAGAGGATGCCGACAATGTTGTCGATGTCGCCGGCGTACACCGGGATTCGCGTATGACCCGCCTGGATGACGGTCCTGCGAACCTCTTCCAGAGTGGCTTCGGCGGGTAGGGCGACGATATCGGTGCGAGGCGTAACAATCTCGCCGGCGCGGCTGTCACCGAACTCGATCACCGACTCGATCATTTCCATTTCTTCGGCATCAACCGCCCCTTCCGCCTGAGCATCGGAGGCGACCTGCAATATCTCGGCTTTGACGGCTGTCTCCATGCGAGATAGTTCGTCTTCGTCCGCACCGTTTCCGGACTGATTGTCCCGTGGGTCAGGGACGCCGCTCAGCCGGCGGACCGGTACGTCGAAGGCTCGCATCACCACCATCACCGGCCAAAGCACCCGGCGAAGCCCCAGAAGCATACCGGCTGTTATTGATAATACCTTCTCCCCGGCATAACGCGCCCAGGCATGAGGAATTGCCACAACAAAGACACTGATCAGACCAGCCGTAACGGAAACGGCAACAAGAACCGCAACGGGCCTGCTGTCAAACCAGGAATCGAAGGCAAACAAAAGCAGCACCAGAAGCGACAGATTGCACGCCGACCGCAACAGGCCGCAAACCATCCGCAGTTCCGACAAGTGTTCGAGGAACTTGTCCAGGCGCCGGCTACGAGCGGAAAAGGCAGACTCAAGATTGTGACGGGACGGATCGCGCAGCGCCCAGGCGTTCAGCGAAAAGAAACCCGACAGGACAACCACAGCAGCAGCCGACCCGAATAACAGCACTTCCACCTCAGGAATTGCTCCATTGGTACGCGTCCGCTTTCTTTTGACCGCGCGGGACACTAGGCGCGCCGGGCAAACAACCCCGTCAACACGAACATTCTATCCGTTTCATCACCGTTTGACAAGGCCGCTAAACAGATGGATATTGTCAAGTATTTTGTGTAAGTTCCGAAAGCGGACAAACGCAGGTTTTCGCAAAATCGGTCGAAGAGCGGACATTACAGCCCAGCCATGGCAATGGCTGGGCTGGGTCTGGCGTTATAACTTGTTCGTCATTTCTGATGCCGCCGCAAACTTACACAAAATATCTTACGCTATCC
>JAXHSV010000030.1:0-18232 GCA_034190305.1 Planctomycetota bacterium
TGTGGCTTCGGGATAATACGAATGCGTGGAATTGGGGTGAGCGCCTCGTATCGAATCCGGATGTTAAGCCCAAAGCCACCGCGGCATCAGGTTGGCAGTGGGAGGTCACTTCAATGGAAGATCTTGGTTGGGGGACAGGTTGGCTTGTGGAATGGTGGACAGACGAAACAGATAATCTGATCAATCTGGCCAATGATCTGGACCCATTCAGTTTTTCGGTGGATGTCCGCGAGATAACCGCTGCAGGACAAACATATGCGGATGATGGCACGGACATTGCTCTGGGTACAAAGTGGGACCTCTGGTTTGGCAGTTACACTGGGATATTCAATGATGATTCCACTTATGCAGCCTGGACTGATACCGGTGGTTGGGAAGGGACCTTGGAACTCACTGCCGTTCCCGAGCCGTTGACGATGCTGGCTGTGTTCACTGGCATCGCCGGTTTGGCGGGGTATGTCCGTAAGCGAAAAATGGCGTGATTGATGAGTGATCCCAGCCCGCACATAGCCATGTGTGGGCTGGGGGAAGGAACATAAAGGGAATTTTGAAAATGAAAGATTCAACCGGAAGAACAAGGAAAGGAGGTGGCATCGGCCAGAAGCGTTCGATAATAAACGAATCGCCGGGCATGCCTGCCTAACGGCAGGTAAGGTAAGGCTGCTTCCTGGCCCGGCGAAGATTTGGACGCCCCAGGTCGGCGTAGCCAACCTCAGGCTCAAGGCCTGTAACCGGCGACAAAGACGAGGGTAGAAAACAGCAGCCAAGGGTTTCTCCGCCGATGGCGGAGAAGAAATGAAGGTAAGAAAGGAGTAAGAAAAAAATGAAGTTTTTGAAAATAATAACTGTAACAGGCCTGATACTGGCTGTGAGCGCCACAGCCGGGGCCACGGGTGTACCGTTCAATCAAGCCTATAATGGCCCGATTTACGGACATATGGCCAACTACGACTCGAGCTATTTATACGACTGGAACAATGGCTATCTGGCCGACAATGTGACACAAATTGTTTTAGGTACGGCGTACAATCCTGCTTTGGTTAAAACAGTTCCAGGGACGGGCAAGGGCCTTCACGCCAACGAAAATTCCTGGGGTATTTTTAAGATAGACAACTTGTACGCTGGCGCAATCACTGGTGCAGATACCATAACTCAGGCGTCGCCCACGAATCAGTTGTATAATAACGGCGACAATGGTCTTGAGATCGTGGGAATCTTTTATGGTCGCCAGGATCTCAATGTTACTTTCCTTACGCCAGGTGCTTTGGGGATACAGCAAATCACCTCCAATGGCGGAACGACCGAGATATTCACCCAGCCTGTGAACACGTATGACAACGGCGCTGCTGGCAGCGGTGGGCGTGTGGCCGCAGTCAATAACGAGTATGCGACTATTGGATATGTGGGTGATGGAACCAATACCCTTTTGCCCGGGGCAGAACTCGTTATTGTGGCATCCGACCAGGTTGGGTTCTTCCCCACATTGGGCGCGAACGTCGCATTCAATACGACATTTACCCCAAACGGCGCAGGTTCGGGAAGCGGTCAGTTCGACATGTTCCTGTCGGTTACTGGTGGGACAGAATCACTCTTATGGGATACTGATGTCTTTCCGACACCAACTTCGTTGATAGCCGGAGTTACTGCCGATTTTCGGCTAAAAGGATCGACAACTCCCACTGGTGTGGGTGATTGGCTGGTTTCGTCTTCGGACCCGATAACGGGTACTTACGTCCCCGAGCCGATGACGATGTTGGCTGTGTTCACAGGCATTGCCGGTCTGGCGGGATACATCCGTAAGCGTCGGATGGCGTAGTAAGTAAAAAATCAGGACGTCCCTTTTTAGGGACGTTGGAATAAGTTGTAGAGTATTGCGCGTACTTTGAGTCTTCCTCCGGTGTGGCCGGGAGGTAGGAGTTTCGGCCACACCGGGGGATGCGTGTGCGCTGTGCCCGATGCGGTGGAATGGTAGGAAAGAGAGGTATTTTTCTATTTTCATCAACCGGAAATGATGGCGCGCGTTCTTTTTTTAAGCCGATGGGTCCGGAACATGTCACAAACTTCAGGATCAGCGGACTTTCTATTTTATCCATCTTAATTATTTTGCTTATCTTCTGGTCTTGGCCTCGACTGAATAGTATTATCCCTGTGGAGGAGCGAAACGAGGCATTTGTCTCGGAGGAGAAGCGATGGTTGGATTCGCGGCACTGCGTACGTGGGGAAAGCGATCCGGGAGGGGCATAAAAGCGGACCGAAGGATGGACCTGCTCAAGCGGGCAGGGCTTTTCGAAAATAACACTCATGGCGCGAAGATCTTCCGGGCGACAACGCTGGATGACCTGATTGAGGCTTATAGGCTAACCCACGACGTATTTGTGCGCCAGGGATATATACTTCCCGACGAGACGGGTATTCGCGTCCGTCCTTTCGAGGCATTACCTGATACCGCGACCTTCATCGCCAAGGCGGGCGAGGAGGTTGTGGGGGTTACGAGCGTTGTCATAGACAACCCTGAACTGGGCCTGCCGACGGATAAGGCTTTCAAGGCCGAGGTGGGTTTGCTTCGGCGCCGGGGGCGGAAAATCTGCGAGGGTACGAACTGGTTGGTTGCCGATTCACACCGAAACAGCGCCGTGATGACTGAATTAATGCGATGTTGCTTTGCGCACGCTCGCGCAGCCGGTTGCACCGACTTCATAGGCGCAGTCAGTCCCGGGCACGCCAAATTCTACAAACTCCTTGGTTTCGAGCAGGTCGGCGATGTTCGCAGCTACTCCGAGGAAATCGAGGATCCTGTAGTGGTGGTACGTTTCGACCTTTCCGCTCTCAGTAAGGTTCTTGAAGATATTATGGATGGACAGGACGAGACTGAGTTGTTTCTCAAGAGATATTACGTCGATGACAATCCTTACATGCGGTATGTCAGGACCTGGCAGATTCTCTCGGACCGTTTCTTTGTGGACCCGAGGTTGCTGGTGGAACTTTTCGTTTACCGCAGCGGTCTGCTTGAGCGGTGCGGCTGGAGCGAACTGGAGGCGATTCGCCTGCAATGGGGCGATAAACTGTTCGTGGAGGTAATGTCGCACAGCCTCGAATATGCGGCGTCGGTGTAGTTCCAACGAATATAAAATACCGCCGGCAATTAATTAATGCGCTCGCGGGAGATAAACGAGCCGCGACCATAAGGGAGCGGTCATACCAGCCAGAACGTCTATTCGACCGCTCCCTTACGGAAAGCGGCTCATAAGGTACTTCCCGTGCAGGGCGCATTAATTAATTTCCGGTGGTATAAGAAGGTTGAGAAACCCGCCGCGCAAATCACACAGGTTGAAAATCTGCGCTGCCGACCGCCTGTCATTCACGTTTCAGGTAGGCGAACTTCCTTTCGTAATCCAGGCCCATCCCGCTTTTGAATGATTCGTATGCATGGCAGGTTACAGCCAGCGGGGCGTGGACGTATTTCGCCACCGCTTCGGCGAACCTTTCGGCCAGACCTTTCCGGTCGGCGATTCCTGGCGACAACTGGATACGCAGGTCTGCCCGCTGCGGGCCTGAGAACAGACGAAAGTTGGCCGTAATCAGCCCGGCCAGTTCGGGGTCGAGATAAAGACCCTCTTTGACCTGTTCCGGATAGACTTCTGTCTCGCCGGCAAGGGCGAACTGTCCTCTGCCGCTCAGCAGTATCGTCGGCGTGGCTGCTATTACGTCCGGTGGAATCCCGACGGCGTCGGCGACGAGGACTTGCAGTTCCCCGGCGGGTCTGAATAGTTCGGCTTTATCGCCGGTGGCGTAGCGGATCAGCGGTATTCGACGGTCCGTCTCCAGTGTCGAGACAAGCAGTTTCCCGTCATCGGAAACTTCCACGAAGATACGGTCCGGATCGTATGTCAGCAGCATCGGCGCGGTTGTAGCCGTCGGTCCAAGAACCACTCGCCTCAGGTCTTCGTTATCGTGCAGCGCCCGTCGCAGGAAAATCAGCGGCGGGGTTTCGAACAGGAGGTTCAATCCCAGTTCAGCCACGCCCATACTCGAACCGATCAGGCCCGTGTTCGGGTCGGTATTGTCGATACCCAGGATGCCCTGGAGGTACTTGCGGGCATTTTCAGCCAGGGGTTCTTCCCCGACGATGACATGAACGAGCAGGTCGGACCAGTCGATTGGGGGGTTCAGACTCAAACCAAGTTCTAGGACATGCTTGATGAAGGCGGCGTCGCCGACGAGGATAATCTGGTCGTAGTATGGTCCGAAATTTTTTACCAGTGCCGTTACCATGTCCGCCCGTACGCTGGTCTCTCCGAGCGTGCATGCGCGGGTAAAGACCTTTACGCCCATCGGCAGACAATTAATCATCAGGGTTTTTCTGCTTTTAACGCTGAATAGCGCATCCAGAGCCTCGTCGGTTCGCCGGATTTCCGTCTCGGCGGATTCTGCGTCATACAGGCTGAAGGCGAATTTTCCTGAATGTCCCGAACTTGTCAGCACCGCAGCGGGTCGGCCCGGTTTGCCGCCGCGACACAGTTCCGCCAGGGCGAATCGGCCGAAGGTCTTCTGCTTGTCGATGACCGGAACAAGCCTGCGGAAGTCGTCGGTGTCTTTGACTTTCTCCGGCGACAGATTCGCTTCCTCCAGAATACGTCTGTAGGCCGGCGTCTGTTCTGCGGCACGATGAAACGCCGTAACAACCGGGTGTTCGGAATTCACCTTTATATCCTCAATTATTCGGGGTTTTTGCATAATCGCTTCGGCCCGGGTCGGTCCTGCGGTCGGATATGATTTGTCCGTCGAGGAACTCGATGACCCTGCCGGCGCGGTCGGTCAGTTCACACTCGTGTGTAACCATGAGTATGGTTACGCCGAGTTGTTCGTTTAATTCAGCCAGTAGTTGCACGATACCCCGTCCGGTTTCCTGGTCCAGGCGGGCTGTGGGTTCGTCGGCCAGCAGCAGCGACGGTCTGTTGACCAAGGCCCTTGCGAGGTTAACTCGCTGCCTCTGCCCGCCTGATAGTTGTCCCGGTCGGTGGTTAAACCGGTCGGCCAGTTTCACCCTCTCCAGTAGTTCTTCAGCCCGGCGGAAAGCCTGCCGGACTGGCTGGCGTGATATCCGGGCCGGCAGAGCGACGTTTTCCAGCGCCGTCAGGTGCGGTAGTAGCAGGTCGTCCTGAAAGACAAATCCGAGATGCTGATTCCGAAACCTGTTTAGCGCTCTCTGTGCGAGACTGTGCACGTTCACACCCTTAATTAGAACGCGGCCTCCGGTGGGTGTGTCCAGAGTGGAGATGATGTTCAGGAGCGTCGTCTTTCCCGCCCCGCTTGGTCCGATCACCGCCAGGAACTCCTTTTCGGCAAGTTCCAGGTTGATGTCTCTGAGGATATGCAGCGGCACGGTTCCGCCGAAACGCTTGTCCAGGTTTTCAATTTTCAGCAGCATTGCTTATCGTCCGAAAATAACCTCAACCGGGTTAAGTTTCGCAGCCCGCCGTCCGCTCCAGAGGGCGGATGCTGCCATCATGACCGCCGCAAGGGTGCAGGCCACCGCGAACGCCTCCGGTATCGGGCAGGTGGCGTATGAACCGATGCCGTAGGTCTCCTCTGCCACCATGTATGGATGTTCCTGCTCATAGGCCATTATTGCCAGAACCAGCGTGCATCCGATGATCGTTCCGACGAACCAGATGAACATGGCTTCGAGCAGGAGGATCGTCTTCAGGGATGTCCGAGAAGTGCCCACTGCCCGGAGGATGGCCAATTCCTTCTGCCGGTTGAGGACGAACATGCTGAATACGTTAGCCATACCCACCGACGCCACCAGCGCCACCAATACGTCAATGAAGAGCGTTACACGATTGACGGTGGCGATTTCAGCAAGCAGGGAGGCGTTATCGTCCATCCAGTTGCGGATTTTGTTTTGCATACGTCCCTCAAGGGTCGAACTTACAACAGACGCCTGCTCGAGGTTCCGGCAACGAGCCGCCAGGGCTGACACCTCGTTTCCCATTCCGAACATTCGTTGGGCCGTCCGAAGCGACACGAAACCCTGGTGCATGTCCTTGTCGTAGTATCCGGAGCGGAAGATCGCCTTTACTCGCATCAGGCGGCGCGTCTTTGGGGTTGCGATGTGAACATGTTCGCCGGCGTGGACGCCCAGTTTTCCGGCCATACGAAAACCAATTGCTATGTCGGACGGTCCCAGTTTCGGTACGTGTTTTTGCGGGAAATGACTTGCAATGTTGACGACGCGGGAGTATCGCTCCGGTTCGATGCCCTCTATTATTGCTCCGAGGTTGACGTTTCCGCGGCTGATGGTGGCGTCTTCCCTTACGAAACTCGCCACGGCAATGACCCCCGGCGTTTCGGCCGCCTTGGCTTCCAGGGCGCGCCTGCCGGTGAGGTTGCGGTGACGCGGAAATGTCCGGTCCTCAAATGCCAGCACCGCGCTGCTCCCGAACCTGCTTCGAAGAGCACTGTCCATCTGCCCGTGAGGCTTTTCCATAGGCCAGATCGTTACGTGAGCGGAGTTTTGCTCAACGGCCCGGTCGATCAGGTCGTTGTAGAAACTGGACATCGTGCTGGGTATGTACACCATTACGATAACGGCCAGTGCAAGCCCCCCCGTCATGGCGGCTGTATGACCGGGATGACGGGCAAGGTTGCGGTGCGCCAGATGTAATTCGTATGGTAGTGTCACGGTCGATTATTTCCGGGTGCGAACAACGTCGCCGACTTTCAGACCTGACTTGACTTCCACCCATCTGCCGTCGCTTATACCGACGTTGACGTGACGGCGGACAAAGGAGCGTCCCTCTCGGACCTGCACGACGGTCAGACCGTCGCGCTTTTCAACAGCGCCGGCGGGGACGCGGATAACGCCGTGGCATTCCCGCCCGATTAATGCGACATCGACGGCCATTCCGTCCATCAGGACAACGGTGGGAGTTTCGGTGAGCCTGAGCAGCACCGTTACCGTACCGCTTTCCGGGTCAACTCTGGGCAGGATGTTCTCCACGACGGCTTCGAGGGGGCAGTCCGGATACGCATCCGCCAGCACGCGAGCCCTGCTGCCGGGCTTGATGTCGGGCAGCTGGGCTTCCTGTGCGCCGGCGCGAATCTCGATGTCCTCTATATTATCCAGCCGGAGAAGCACCTGTCCTATGGAGACAACCTCTCCTATGTTAACATACTTGGCTGTTACTATTCCGGCGTGTGGTGCGCGGAGCGTATATTTCTGTCGGAGGGCGTTGCATCGCCGGACTTCCGCTTCAGCGAGGCTTACTTCCGCTTCTGCGCGTGCGATTTGCTCTCTGCGGGCGCCGGCCAGCAGCAGGTCCAGTTGTGCCTGCGCCCGGGCCGTTTCGGCTTCGGCCATTCTCAACTGCTTGACCGCCAGGTCGAATTCGGACCGAGTGGCAGTACCGCGCTTGAGCAGACTGGCGATTTTCTCGTGGTCAGCCTTGATGTAATGCAGTTTGGCCTTGGCATGCTTGAGCGTTTCCCTGGCCTGGGTAATCTGTTCGGCTCGCGGTCCCGCCTTGAGTTCGGCGAGATATTGCCCGGCGAAGTCCACTCGCGAGCGGGCTTTGGCGCAGTCGGCTTCGATGACGCCGCCGTCCAGTTCCACCAGGACATTACCTTCGGATACGTGTTGACCTTCAGTGACGGCCAGGCGTTTCACTACCGCGACGGTCTCGGCGGCAACGGCGGTCTTTTGCCTGCTCCGGACAATTCCGGAGACGGTTGTTCCGGTCAACAAGTCGCCGACATCGACCGTGCAGGTCTCCACGCCGGCGATGCTGATCCGGCGCCACCACTGTATTACCCCCCAGGCCGTACCTGCGATTAACAACAGCAGCACGATACGAACGGTGTTCTTGAGCATGTCATATCCGCCAAAAAAACATGTTTATACTATACTCCATATCGATAAAATCGGCTATCGGCAGGATGCGATTAAGCAGCAACTGCTCCTGTTCAGCGGAAGGAACTTCCGGGTTTATGGAGCAACCAGGGATTCGATTATTTCTGATTCCTGTCCCGGACTAAGGGCGCCCACGTCGCTGAATCCCGCCAGCCACTCCTGGTTATCCTGCGGCGTGCAGTGCCTGAGGATAGCGCGAAAAATAGGCCATTCGTTGCCGTCTGCCTTTTCCAGGCGGATAATCATCTGATCGCCCGGATTGCAAGGCAGGTTTTTCGAAAGCCTGATGCCCAGACCGCCGGCGGACCAGTTAATCAGTTGACCGCTCCGGACGTCGGTCTGATTCCCGCTGGCAAGGCTGTCAGCCGGCCATAATGAAGCCGCGATGTACACCGACGGATCGACTTCGTATCGGGGCCGGCTGCGCCTGTTAAGCGAAAGTATCTTTGTGGGGCGCTGCACAACCAGGCCGTCAACACGTCTTGTCGGATATAATTGAAACTGGCAGTGATCAAGCACCGTGGTTCTCGCCTGCAGGAGGAACTGCCCAACGGGAAAGGCCATTCCCATCTCCCACCCGACAGGTATATAGACCTTATGTCCTCCGGATAAGGGCACGTCCAGGACCAGGCGGTCCCGCCCGATGTTGCCCAGGAATCGGCTACGCAGGCGAGAGTCGGTTTTCGGTGTGATGGGTTTGAGGACCAGGTGTACACAGATGCGGCGCGCAACGGCCTCCATGAACGTAACCTCTGCGAACGACTTGCTTTGCCGTGTGGCCATGAGCAAGAATCTCATCAAACCCGCCCAGACCGGTCGATACCGATCATAGCGATTTATCGTTGGACACCGGAACTCTTTGGAACTCATAGGTTTATCGGTTCGCGCGGCATGGTGATTTAGTAGCGCAAAGTCTATGTCTTCCGTCGCCCGGGAAACCATAACAGAAGTATTGCACATCTTGGAGGGAAATGACGATAGGAGTAGGTGCGGAACCTGTTATAAGCGGTAAAAAAACCAAATTTTCTTTTTCTCTTCATAAGTGGTTGTCGATGCTTAAGGTTGAAATTTGCGGACTTTACAAACTCCGACCTGTGGTTTATACTTAAAACGAGGTTTATACTGGTGTGCAAGGAATATGTATCAGCAGTCTGGCTGATGTTATTCGGTATAGGCGCTTCGCAAAACGGGGCGGATTACAAGAGGGTTTTTCAGCATCAGTTCGGACGAAAATCGATGTAAGGAGTATAAAATCTGCTTTTTTTACAGTTCCCGTGATGTCTTTGGCTCGGCGCTACGGGCAGTAGCGCGATGGTGAGGACTTTCGTCGGCTTGGGGAGTGTATAATAATGAATACAGGAACAGGAAACTTTGAAAAGGTTGTCATTCGTGTCTGTCTGCTCGGCCTGACGGTGCTTATGGCAGGTTGCTACAATGCCGATCAGGTCAAGGCATTCCTTCTGAAGCCGCGTCGTCCGGTTTCCGGGCTGGAGTACCGCGTGTACCCTCCCGACGTCATTTCCGTCGGTTCGCTTCACGTTCCGGAGATTCAAGGGATAAGCCAGCGGGTTCGTCCGGACGGAAAGATCAATCTCCCACTGCTGGGTGAGATATCAGTAGCAGGAAAGACTCCCGGCCAGATCGAAGAGGATATCAAAAAGGCTGCTGATGACTATTACGAACAGGTTGACGCAACGGTGCAGGTGGTGGGATACAACTCCCAGAGATTTTATGTTTTCGGCCAGGTAAGTAGTCCCGGTCCGATATCATGGACTGGGCACGATACGCTGCTGGATGTTCTTTCCATGGCCCAGCCGACCAGCCTGGCCTGGCCTGAGCGCATCATAGTGGTTCGCGCTTCCAAACCCATCTATGGCGGTTCCACCACTCGGCCTTCCGTGCAGTATAGCATGACGGGCGTGCATCCTCCCGACAAGGACAACCCGCGCTACAAAATGACGATAAATCTTATGGCAATGGTCGAGTCGGGCGACCTGGCGAATAATATTCTGTTGATGCCCAACGACATAATATACGTCCAGCCTAATCCATTTGCGAGGATCGCATTGGCGATTGAAACATTCTTCTCTCCGATTCGCGCTGCGGGCGATGGGCTTGGCGACTATAGAGAGTTGGTCCGCCAGGCCAGATGGATAGATGACGGTCAACCCAGGGATGAGGGCGGCGGGAGGGAGACCCTTATAGTCAGGTAAGTTGGCGCACCTAAGGTTGTCAAGGTAGTCACTAACACAAAACGGTGATGTAAAGGGGTGTGATGGTTTAATAAATGGCCGAGACGCTGAACAAGAAGACGCCGCGGGATGTTCTGCGCGTGATTTTTCGTCGCAGGCGCCTGTTTCTGCTGGGCGCATCGCTGTTTGCGATTATTGCGATGCTGGGGGCGCATTATCTTCCGGTAAAGTACACAGGCACGACCATATTCGAGCATCGCAAGGATGTGGCCGCTGAGCGTACTCTTGAGAGGGGCAGTGAATCTTTCGATGCAACCAGGCTGTCGATGCAGAACGATTTGGCCAGTCGTGACGCCGTCGCGGAAGTTGCCGAAGAGATTGCTCTTCTGAAAGGATTACCGCGCGACTCTGAAGGCAGACTGACCCGGGATGGAGAGATGGCTAAGCAACGAATCGTCGGCGATATTATCAAGAACGTAAAGGTCGCCCTGATGATACGTTCAACGAATATGGACCGCTTCTCTGTCAGTGTTACGCATCACGATCCGATACTTGCCAAGCAAATCCCCAATACCCTTGTGAAGAACTACAAGAACCGTCTTTTGCAGGCGATTAAGGGACGCCTGACATCCAGTAGCAAGTTCCTCGTCGATCAGGTTGCAGAGTGCGAATCACGTCTGACAGAAATCACGAACGAGAGGATCGAATTTGAAACCAAACATGCCGGTATGATGCCCGAAAGCCCGGGCGCACTGTATGAGAATCTTCAGAGAATAAATAACGACCTTGAAACACTCGCCAAACAGCAGACGGCTGACAGATTGAAGATAGCGCGACTCAAGACTCAACTGGATGCATTAGGAAAACCTCCTGCTATGCCTGAGCCGACCAGTCATCTAACAAGTCGCCCTTCCAGTCAACCGACCACTCAACCTTCCAGTCTTCCAACCAGTCAGCCTGTGGAGTGGGTTGATGAACTGAACCCGGAAAAGAAACGGCTGGAGGATCAACTTCAGGAGTTTAAGGAGCAGTTGAATTCGGCTTTGACAATCGGTCACATGAAAGAAAAGCATCCGACGGTGAAGACACTGCGAGCGAAGATTGAAGAGTTGGAAAAGCGATTCGAGGCTGAACCCGAGTGGATTACGGTGCGCAAAACGGTCGGTGCAGCAGGCAACTCCGTCGCCCGACAGTTGACCGCCCAGATGATATTTGCTGACGTTGCGGCTGCGGTCTCTGAACTGGAAGCAGGCGCCAAGGAAATTGAGCGTCTCCAGAAGCAGCGAGAAAAACTTCAGGTACTTATGGCGAACTTTGCTCCTGTCCGGCAGCAATATGAGCAAATCGTTGAAAAGGTAAAGAAGCAGGCAGTGGAACGTGATGGTTGGCGAAAGCAACTCGCAGAGGTCCAAATGGCCCTCGACGCGGAAGACGAAGGCAGACGAACGCATCTGAATGTGCTGCAAGTCGCCCAGGAGCAGATTCTTCCGTCATCTCCTAAATTGTTCATGGTGCTTGGTTTTGCGATCATTGGCGGTCTTGCTTTCGGCGGCGGAGTGGTGTTGGCGTCAAGCCATTGGGACCGCTCCATCAGCACGACCGACGATGCAATAAAATATTTCGACGTACCTGTTTTTGGAATCACAAGCGAAATCGTTTCAGGCCGACAACGCCTGGTAAGGCATTTGAGGCGATGGGTCATCGGGCCGATCGTAACGATCATCGTGCTTGCAGGTCTGGCGGCGTCCGGGCTGAGCGTTACATTGTGGCTGAAATATCCTCAAAAGCATGAAGAATGGAAGGCCTCGCCGATAATGTTTGTCTCCGGTGCTGTTACAGGTTTTGCAAGAGACGTATCGAAGTTTTTTTAAAGGACGCTGGATGTACTTGAATTTTTACAAGTTGAAAGAGTTTCCTTTCTCCATCACGTGTGATGAGAGGTTCTTTTACGAGAGCGCCATTCACGCCGAAGCCCTTGCCAATATGATGTACACCGTTCAGCAGCGCAAAGGAATGGTCCTGATTACGGGCGAGGTCGGCGCCGGTAAAACATTTCTCGGCAACATGCTTGGGGCGCGTCTCGGTCCCGGATGCCTGACTGTCCAGATGCAAAATCCGCCACAATCGGCCAAGCAACTCATTCGGGCTGTCGCCACTCAGGTCGGCGTCAATGTGCGCTCTTCTGCGGACAAACAGAGCCTGGTGGAGGAACTTGAGCGGCACCTTGTTCGTCTGCACAACCGTGGCCGACTGGTGGCGCTGATCATGGATGAATCTCAGGATTTACCGGCAGTGTCTCTCGAAGAAATACGTCTTCTCTGGAACTGGGAAAACAAAGGCGAGAGGCTGGTTCAGATCGTTCTGGTCGGCCAGCCTGAATTGCGTCAGAAGCTTCAGGAGGCCAAATGGGAACCACTTCGGCAGCGAATAGTCTTAAGTTATCACCTGGGCAGGTTGTCTGCCGAAGACACCTTCGGGTATATCGACCATCGCCTTAAGGTGGCGTCGGATGGCGATATAGCGATATTTTCGCATAATGCGAAGGCGGACATCTATGCCGCCACCGACGGTATCCCTCGGCTGATAAACATTCTTTGCGACAACGCGCTGTTGGTGGGATATGCAAAAGGCGTACACGTTATTGACAAACAGATCGTCGCAGGAGTGCTCAGAGACATGACCTGTTGGGGATTGCGGGTTCCCGAGGCGCCGCCGGAACCGATGAATAAAAATGAGGCTTCCATAGCGACTTAGGAGTTAAATGTGGCCAACGTATGGGAGGCAATGAAGAAGCACGATGCCGAGCAGGCCGAGCAGGTCGAACAGGCCGGGCGGGAAGTCGGTGCGCCGAAGGAGAAGGCGCCTAAGCCGGTTCCTGGGCGAGAAAACGCTCCGGTTAACGCAAAAATCATCTCGGACGGACAATATTCCGAACTTTTGGTGGTATATCACGATCGCGGCGGGGCAATTACCGAAGAATATCGTTCTCTGCGCAATAACCTGCTGGCTCAATGCCCCAGTGACCGATTTTGCTATCTGATTACCTCGTCCGATCCGGGCGAGGGAAAAACGGTTACCTGTTTGAATCTCGCCCTGGTAATGGCAGAACGTGTGGATTGCCGCACGGTTGTTATAGACTGTGATTTGCGCAAGAGCAGGATGGCCGGTTTGCTCGGCGCTCGTTCTTCACCCGGTGTCGCGGAGTTACTTCGCGGCTCGGTATCGCTGGATGAATGCGTCCAGCCGGTCTGTTGTTCGAACCTGTTTTTCATCCCCGCCGGCGATGTGCGTCACGACGAGACGGGCGAACTTATTGGCCGACCTGAACTCGATGAATTCGTCGGCGAACTGCGCCGACAATATGACTATGTAATTTTCGATACGCCGCCGATGAACTTCGCCTCGGATGCCGGAACGCTGGGCAAAGTTGTGGACGAAGCGCTACTTGTCGTAAAAATGAACAAAACCCGAAGGGAATCCGTCGAAAAAACGATCCGCTTGTTGCACGCGGCGAATGTTAAACTTTCCGGAATCATACTGACTCATCGCAAGTACTACATACCGAATTATATTTATCGGTATTCCTAAGATTCGACGAGTGCGGCCTTTTTTATAGAGGTTTGAATTGATAAATAAACTCGCCATTCAAATGGTCAATAAAATGAGCGGGATTTTAGGGATTACAGGATTACAGGGATTTTAATCTTGCTGGAAGAAAAAGAAGAAAAAAAGAATAGAGAACGGGATTACAGGCCTGCCTGCCGGTACGTAGGGATTTTTCTTCTGTTATTATAAAATCAAGTAATCCAGTAATCCCTAAAATCCTGCTATCTTTGTTTCCGTAGTGGCTGAAGTTTATTTTACCATTCAAAGGTCAATAACATTAACGGACGATAGTGACCGGGATCCGCCCATCACAGTTCGACGATGCTGTTCAAGTCAAGCCTTATGCTGATACGCACGCAGAAGCATGGCGGCGGTATGTACATGCCCATCCGTCGGCCACAGTTTTTCACATGGAGGCCTGGAGCCGGGCGGTTGAGAAAACGTATGGCCATCGCCCAATGCATCTGACGGCATGGTCAGCCGGTCGCCTCGTAGGTGTGCTTCCTCTTTTTATGGTCAAGAGCATTTTTGTCGGGCGGGTGTTGGTTTCCATACCTTATGCGACGTATGGAGGTATCCTGGCCGATTCGGATGAAGCGGCTAAGGCGATTCTCATCGCCGCCGATGAACTTGCCGGGCAAACAGGCGCCGAGTATGTCGAGTTGCGCCACCGGGACGCCAATAAACTTGGTTTGCCCGAAATTGAACGGTACGACACCTTCCGCAAAACTTTACCGGAGAGGCCCGAGGACGTCCTGCCTTCCTTGCCGAAGAAAACTCGCGCCGCCGCCCGTAAAGGCCTGAAGGCGCTGACGGTGAAGACGGGACCTGAACTGCTAGATCCGGTGTACGACTTGTACTCCTTTACGATGAGGAGGCTTGGGTCGCCGAACTTCAAGAGGCGGTTCTTTCATGAACTCCAGGACGGCTATAGCGAGGACTGTGTGTGTCTGGTCGTCAAAGACGGCGGCGAGGCTGTCGCCGGCGTGATCAGTTATGTTTTTCGCGGTGAGATTGTACCGTATTTTTCCGGAAGCCTGCCGGAGGGAATGCACAAGAATGCTAATAATGTGATGTATTTGAAACTTATGGAATATGCGATTGAACGCGGGCTGCGTCGGTTTGATTTCAACCGCACCCGAAGGGACAATCGCGGGCCGCACGCCTTCAAGCGGTATCACGGTTTCGAGCCTTCCGCTCTGCATTATCAGGTATCGCTGAATAAAGCCAAAGACCTGCCCAATCTCAGTCCGAGCAATCGCAAATACGCCCTGGCCGGGCGGGTGTGGCGGAAACTCCCGCTGTGGTTCACGCGCAGCGCCGGCGGGCGAATAACGAAGTGGATTCCATGAAAATAATGGTAACACTTCGACCGTTTGCAGAGGTTCTAAAAAGTATTTTGCAGGGATACACGGGATAATATGAAAGTAAAAAATATACTTTGAATTTTTATCCTGTGCATCCCCTGCATCCCCGCAAGGTCTTTACGATTCAGGACAAAGCAGATATTTTGCATACGGGTGAATGGTTACAAGTAATGAAATGATACAGGCGGGTAGCTCAGTTGGAAGAGCGTCCGGAAATACACCCGGAAGGTCGCGCGGTTCGAACCCCGCCCCGCCTATTGGCTGACTGTCGAGGACGAGGATATTGTGAAACGACTGTTGTTTATAGCACATCGTGTACCGTTTCCCCCGGACAAAGGCGAGCGAGTTCGCGCGTTTCACGAAATCGGTGCGCTCTCGCGACATTTTCAAGTTACAGTGGCGGCCTTGTCGCACAATCGCGACGATGTCGCGGCTGTTGCGGGACTGCGGGAGCTCTGTCATAAGGTTATTGTCGCACCATCAGCCGGAGCGATGGGGCTGATTCGAGGAGGGATTTCCCTGCTGATCGGCAGGAGCGTTACGGAGGAATATTTTCATAGCCGGCGCCTGCGAGAAATGATTATTTCAGAGGCTCGGCGCGAGCCTTTTGATCTGGTTATGTGTTATTCCTCCAGCACGCTTCCCTTCGGTCTGGCGGTTTCCGCACCGGTTCGCGTCATTGACCTTGTGGATATCGACAGCGCCAAGTGGTCTGGTTATTCAGCCTCTGCCCGGTGGCCTAAGAGTTTGTTGTATCGTCATGAAGCCGCCGCTGTCGGCCGACTGGAGAGGCGGGCTGTTGAGCGATGCGACGCCGCCTTGCTCGTAAGCGAAGCCGAATCGGCGGCGATGGGGCCTGTCGGCAGTAAGGTAATTACCGTTGCCAACGGTGTGGATGTGGATTTCTTCCGGCCCGATGCCGTCGCCCCGGCTGACCTGGGCCCTGCGAGCCTGGTCTTTACCGGAACGATGGACTATCGTCCTAACGTCGAGGCCGTCTGCTGGTTTGTCCGCGAGGTCTGGCCTGAAACCAAGCGCCGGATACCGGAACTGACGTTCACGATTGTCGGGCGAAACCCGACTCGGCCCGTAAGGCGACTTGCGAAAATTCCCGGCCTGAACGTAACCGGTTCAGTGCCTGACGTCAGGGGCTACCTCGCCGCTGCCGGTGTGGTAATCTGCCCGCTGCAAATGGCCAGGGGCATACAGAACAAGGTCCTTGAAGCGATGGCTATGGGAAAAGCCGTCGTGGCTTCACCCGCCGCCCTGGAGGGATTGGATGTGGAAACGGGTAAAGACCTTTTGCAGGCAGATACGCCCGACGAGTGGAGGCGGTATATCCTGGAATTGCTCGCTGACGGCGAGTTGCGAGATCGGCTTGGACGGAGCGCTCGGGTATGCGTTGAAAGTAAATATAACTGGACGAAGCGGATGGAGCCTCTCGTGTCGCTGTGCCTGCGGCTGATCCGGTCAAAAGAGGAGGGTTTCGCCCGGTGACGGCTTTGACCAGAAAGGTGGTGTGGACTGTAACAGGCGCGTACATACTCCTGCTGGCCGGAGTGAGCCTGCTGCCTTCGGGCGCCGGCGTTCTCGGCGGCTGGGATACTGCCATCTCGCCGGGTCTCCAGAACCTGCTGCACGTGCCGGCGTACGCTGTCCTTGTGATACTGGTGATCCTGGCCCTTAGGCCTTCGTTTAAGACCGGCTTGGCGAGCATGGCGTGGATATCGCTGGGCTGTTGTGTTTTCGGGCTGGTGCTGGAGTTTGCCCAGGCCGCTATCCCGGGCCGGACCGGTTCGCTGACGGATGTGCTGTTGAACACAGCAGGAGTGGCTGTGGGCTGCCTGGCTGCGATATGGTGGCGTGCCGCAATCCGCACCAGGCAATCGGCATTTGCGCCGGTCAAAACCGCTTCAAAAACCGGCAAACCGGACAAGGTATGAGACAGAATGATCGAAGGACGCACAATCCTGTGTTTCGCCAGCGGCTACGAGGCCCCGCCGACCAGCAAGCATCATGTGATGCACCTGCTGGCCAAGAAAAACACTGTGCTTTGGGTCAACTACCATGCTTCACGTACGCCGACGGCCAGTTCCTCAGACCTTCTGTATATAGCCAGGAAACTTGGCCAGGTATTCGGAGGACTTACGAACCCGAGAAAAAATCTCTATGTTTTGACGCCGCTGGTCGTACCGCTGCCGGCATCAGCCTGGGCCAGACGCATCAATCGCACGCTTTTGGTCCGGCAGATTAAACGAACACTTGGCCGCCTGCGGGCAGGCCCGCTTCAGATATGGAGTTTCGCGCCCGACGTGGCGTATTTGCTCGATGAGTTCGCCGCTGAAAGAATAGTCTATTACTGTGTTGACGATTTTGCGTCTTTTACCGGATACGACAGTCGGCAGGTGCTCCGCGACGAGGCCGATCTCTGCGGCCGGGCCGACCTGGTCGTCGCAACCTCGATGGCGCTGAAAGAAACAAGGCAACGGTTCAACCCCAACACCATCCTGGTTACCCACGGCGTCGATTACGAACACTTTGCCAAGGCCCTGTCGGACAGACTGCCTGTCCCTGAGGACATCGCTGACATTCCCCATCCTATTCTCGGTTTCTTCGGGCTTCTGCGCGACTGGGTGGACCTGGACCTGCTGGCCGAGGTCGCCCGACGCCGGCCTGATTGGCACATCGTGCTGCTCGGTGACTCGACGGTCGATCTGTCGCCTTATCGCAAACTGCCGAATGTGCACTTCCTGGGCAGAAAGAAATACGAGGAACTGCCGGCCTATTGCCGACAATTTGACGTGGGGCTTATCCCATTCAAAATCAACGACTTAACACGGGCTGTCAACCCGATTAAACTCCGCGAATATATCGCTGCGGGCCTG
This sequence comes from Planctomycetota bacterium, assembly GCA_034190305.1. Classification (GTDB taxonomy): domain Bacteria; phylum Planctomycetota; class Phycisphaerae; order SM23-33; family SM23-33; genus JAUWNJ01. The sequence goes on from JAXHSV010000030.1 coordinate 17,963, forward strand.
CCGGTAGTTTCCACTCCTTTGCCGGAACTGGGGTTATGCGGCCCATTTGTTCACGCAGCCGATACGCCCGATGCCTTTGCCGAGGCAATCGAATCGGCTTTGGCCACCGGCCTCGACGCCCGGCGGAAGCGAACCGAAGCGATGGCGAAGGAAACCTGGCCGGAGAAGACGGAAACAATCTGCCGGCATCTGAAGGAGTCTGCACATTACCCGATTTCGTAAGATAACCTTGCCGTTTTTAGGTTTTGTGCTTGCGGTGTTAGCGATTGC
>JAXHSV010000300.1:0-2954 GCA_034190305.1 Planctomycetota bacterium
GCGAAAGACGCCTGTTTGGTGCGAGACCGACGGATGGCTATCCGTCGGCTTTGGGCCTAATCTACCTGATGAAACTGGACACATCCCATAAAAAGTACCTACTGAAATGGGATGCACCCCTATCGCATTAAACGCCGACTTGCCGTTTTGCTGTTTAATTTATATCCTATACAATTTCCGCAACACCGAGTAATAACAGGGAAGGCTTTTTATGAGCGACAGCAGCACCGGTGAAGAAATGCAGGTAGATCAGGTTGAACCTGCCGAGGACGAGACGGCTGGAACGGTCGAAGCGATACTGTTCGCATCCGACAAGCCTTTGGCGGCGGCGAGGATATCCGATATCTGTGAACTTGGCGGCGTCCGCGTTGTGCGCAAAGCCGTCGAGAACCTTAACGAGCGGTATGAGCAGACCGGAAGGGTGTTTCGCATCGTCGAGATTGCCGGCGGATACCAGATGCAGACCCAGCCGGAGTATAATGAGGTGATTTCCCGCCTGTCGGCCAGTCGGCGCGAGTCGCGCCTCTCGCAGGCTGCGATGGAGACCCTGGCGGTTGTCGCCTATCGTCAGCCTGTGCTCCGGGCGGACGTTGAGGCCATTCGCGGCGTAGCCTGCGGAGAGGTGCTGCGCGGACTGATGGAAAAGAACCTCGTCCGCATCGCCGGAAGGGCCGACGAAATCGGCAGGCCTATACTTTACGGCACGACGAAGCATTTTCTGGAAATCTTCGGTCTGGCGGACCTGAAGGGACTTCCGAAAATCGAGCAACTTCGCATACCAGATGTAAATGCGGAAAAGCCTCCCGGTCAAGACGCCGCAGACCAGGACGACAAAGATGACGATGTCGAGGAATCCGAAGAATCCTGACCAAAACCGCATTTGTCATATGTGAGTGTTGAAATAAGATTTACAAGGAGCAGGCGATGAAATTTTCACTATCGGGCAGAATTATCGAGGTTGATTACAAGTATTGCCAGATGGATGTGGGTCAGTTCGGCGAACTGGCCAAACAGGCGGGTTATGACGCAGTCGAGCTGAGGCGAACCCAGATTGACGCGAAAACGAAGCCGGAAGAAGTCGCCCAAATGGCCGCTGCGTTCAATAAGAGCGGTATCGGCGTCTCTCGCATTCCTGCCGAGGCGGTTACCGACGCCAAATCACTCAAGGCGTTGAGTAAATTCGCGGATATGGCTGTGGAACTTGGCTGCCCTTACCTGGCTGGGGGATTCAAGGAGATACCCTGGATTCAAAAGGCATGCGACTATCTCAAGGAGCGCGGTCTGGCAATGGTGATACAGGTCCATACCGGCGGGCCGTTTGAAACGCCGGAGTTGGCGATAAAGACGCTCAATGAGATTGACAGGAGCAATTTCGGCCTGATGTACGACCCTGCCAACATTTTTGAGAAAGACATCGACTACGTCAAGCCTGTCGAGCGGTTAAAGGATCACCTGTTTATCGTCTCGGTCCAGGATATCTGCCGGGTCGATGAAGCCGCCGATGGGACCTGGGAGAACGAGGGACGCCATTACGGCAAGCATCTGTTCGGAACGCCCGGCGGGATAGATTTTCCCCGCGTCTTTGACGCACTGGAAAAGATTAATTTCGACGGGTATGTTACGGTAATCGAGCCGATCTCGGACCTGATGAACAATCTTGACCTGGCTGATTACATGTGCAGGCAGCTGAAGAAAATGACATCTCGGGTTTGAAACAAAGGTAAAGGTTAAATCGTATTAAACAGGAAAAAAAGATTAGGAGCAGAGCATGACGGAATCACTGGCAGGGGCGCCGGCCCCGAAATTGAGCGATAACCTTCGCGGAAGGCAACTGCCGCATATCGGCGTCCTCTCGCGCGAGGAACTTCAGGAAGTCATGACCCTGGGGGCCTGGTTCCGCGAGAACCGCTACGACATGACCTATGCGGACCTCTTGAAAGGCAGGGTTCAGGGTCTGTTGTTCGTGTATGAATCGACCAGGACGCGAATGGGTTTCACGTCCGCCATGGCGCAACTGGGCGGCTCGAACGCCTATCTTGCAGCCAAGGATACCCAGATGGGAAGAGGCGAATCGATAGTCGATACCGCCCGGGCGCTGAACCAGTACATCGACGTGCTGTCGGCGAGGCTCTGGAAACAGGAAGAAATGGAGGATGCTTGCCGGAACATGACCGTTCCGGTGCTCAACGGCTGCACTCCCGTCGATCACGCCACACACGTTATCGGCGAACTGATGACCGTAGAGCAGACAAAGGGGCGGCTTGAGGGGATAAACCTCGTCTATACCGGAATGGCTCGCGGGATTCTGCACTCGTTTATCCGCGTCTGTCCGGTCCTCGGTATCAACCTGACACTGGCTGTTCCTGAATCCTACGCCGAGACCGTCAATCAGGACATCCTCGCTGAAGGTAAGAAAAAGGCTCAAAGCGCCGGAACGCGCCTTGAGATATGCACCGACCTGAAAGAGGCGGTTCAGGACGCCGATTACATCCAGGCCAGCACGTTGATTCGCAGTATGCTAGCCGGGGAGCAGTCGCCGGAGGAAAAGCGGGTCGAGGTTCCCAAGTGGACGGTAACGAATGAGGTTCTGGCCTGCGCCAAGCCGGACGTTCTTTACACGCATTCGGGACCGGCCCACAGGGGCGTCTGCGCGACGGACGAAGTGATGGACGGCCCGAAGTCGCAGATTCAGGCCGAAGCGCTCAACGCGATATATTCAAAGAAGGCGCTGCTTGCGCTGATGGTGAAGTAGAAGATAAATGACTAATATCCGATTCACAATGACCACTCAAATGTCTAATGACTGAAGAACAGCATTTGACATTATTAATAATTAGTACTACAACGAAACTTATGCTCAAGAATTTTCAAGCGGCCATCCGATGACTGCTTCCAGAACCCTTTTTTCTGGAAGGAGATACAGAATGGACGCCAAACAGATTAAACAGTTGAAG
>JAXHSV010000301.1:0-2945 GCA_034190305.1 Planctomycetota bacterium
CCCGCCTGAGCCAGTGTCGGAACATCACCTTCACCGCCGGGACGCACAAGCAGGCAGTCCAGATGGCATACGAGGATTACGCCGCTCTGGCCGAAGCAACGGTGCTGGATTTCGCCCTGCACCTGTAGCGGCGGGCTACTCCGGCCCGGGCCAGTGCTTTCGCCAAAAGGCGTAGGCGATTTCCGGGCGTCGCTGATGTCCGCCTTCGACGGCTTTGACCTTGATGCTGCGATGGTCCTGCCGGCGGAGGTACTCGAACGCCGACCACGACTGGCGGGCAATGGGGTTGTGCCCGCTGTAGATCGGATTGATTCCGGTCTTGGAAAAATAAATCAGCATGTTTATATTTTTCGAGGCAGTCGATACTGGCAGGATTTTGAGTATCTCCATATCACAGTTGCTCATGCGGGCGGCCAACGTGTTGAATTTTTCCGGGTTGCGCATGGTGATGTAATAAAGCGGAAACCCTCCGGCAGAGAAGCCTGTAATCATCACGTTCCGCTCGTCGATGTTGTATCGATTCCGGGTTTCCTTCATCGCCGCAAGGACGCGCCGCTCGTCGGTGGCGAGTTGCCTGAGCCGGGTTGACCGTGCGACCGGAAGGACGCCCTGTACGCTGATCAGTTCCGGGGCAAGAACGATGAAGCCGTGCTCCTCAGCCAGGGCTTTCCATTCCTTTACCTGCCTGTAGGCGTTATCGTATCCCGGCGTTCCGTGGAGCGTTACCACCAGCGGCCATTTGTGATCGGCGTCGTATTCGCTCGGTACGTACAGGTAAAACTGCGATTTGGTGTCCGGCTCGGTAACCTTGAATTCGTCAACCGGGGTATCCTGCGCCTGCCAGACCGGACAGCCCGCCAGCGACAAGGCCAGGAATCCCGGAACTAAAACAAACGGAAACGTTATGAATTTGCCGATTCTCATGGATCACAAATTCTGCGGCGGTGCGATGACCTTCAAGTCCAGTTCGGCCAGTTGTCTATCTTCGACTTCCGTCGGCGCTCCGGTCAGCGGACAAACACCCCTCTGGGTCTTCGGGAAGGCGATTACATCCCGCAGCGACGAAGCGCCGAGAAGCATCATCACTATGCGGTCCAGCCCCAGCGCGATCCCGCCATGCGGAGGGGCGCCGAACTGCAGCGCCTTCAGGAGGAAGTCGAACCTGTCGTGGGCTTCCTGCTCGGAAATCCCCAGCAGGCGAAAGATGCGCCGCTGGAGTTCGGTCGAATGGATACGGATGCTCCCACCGCCCAGTTCCACTCCGTTCAGGACGATGTCATACGCCCTGCTCCTGACCGAACCGGCGTCCGCCTCCAGCATTTCCAGGTGATCGGGCCTGGGCGAGGTGAACGGATGATGCAGGCTGAACCATCGCTGCTGGTCTTCGTCCCACTCCACCAACGGAAAATCCGTCACCCAGCACCAGGCGAAATCGCCCGGGCCAAAGAGTTTCAGTTCTGCGCCGAGTTTGCATCGCAGCGCTGCCAGCGCCTTGTTGACAGTGGCCGGAGCGCCGGCGAGAAAGAAAAGGATGTCGCCGTCATTCGCACCGAACGCCCTTCGCATCTCAGCCTGGACGTCTTCATCGAGGAACTTTGCCACCCCGCCGGCAAATGCGCCGCTCTCGACCTTGCACCACGCCAACCCCTTGGCGCCGTAGTCGCCGACGAAGGCTGTGTATCCGTCGATCTCCTTACGCGTGAATTTCCCCCCGCCGGGAACACAGACGCCCTTGACCATCCCGCCTGCGGAGATGCAATCGGAAAAAACCTTGAAGGAGCAGCCTTTGACGATTCCCGATACGTCCCGAAGGAACAACTCGAACCGCATGTCGGGTCGGTCGGAACCGTACTTATCAATCGCCTCGGCGTAGGTCAGCACCGTCGGCTCGTCGGGGAAGGGTTTTTCAGCAACCTGGCATACCCGGCGAAACACCTCGTTGGTAACTTCCATCACGTCCGACTCGGTAACGAACGACATTTCGACGTCCAGTTGCGTGAACTCAGGCTGGCGGTCGGCGCGGAGGTCCTCGTCGCGGAAGCAGCGGACGATCTGATAATACTTGTCAAGCCCGGAGACCATGAGGATCTGTTTGAACAGCTGCGGGCTTTGAGGAAGGGCGTAGAAGCACGCCTGCTGAAGGCGCGAAGGAACCAGGAAGTCGCGAGCGCCTTCGGGGGTGGACTTGGTCAGGAAGGGCGTTTCGATCTCGATGAAGCCGCGGGCGTCCAGCACGGACCTCATTGCCCGGCAGATACCATGCCGAAGGCGAAGCGCACGGATCATATCAACCCGGCGGAGATCTACGTAACGATAGCGAAGGCGCATATCCTCGGAGACCTTCTCGGTCGCGTCAGGCTCGAACGGGACGGTTTGCGACCTGTTGAGCACCGTCAGGTCATCGGCGACGACCTCGATTTTTCCTGTCGGGAGTTTGGGGTTGATGCGGTCTTCGCCTCGCGGACGGACAGTCCCGGCGATGGAGATTACCCATTCGTTTCGCAGTGAACCGGCCAGTGCGTGCAGTTCGGCGTCGTCGGACGGGTCGAAGACGATCTGCGTTATGCCTTCGCGGTCGCGCAGGTCGATGAAGACGATCCCCCCGTGGTCGCGGTAACTGCGCACCCACCCGCACAGGCGGACCCGGCTGCCAACATCGTCGATACCCAATTGCCCGCAGTTATGCGTGCGTTTCAATGCTTCATCGAATGTTCCGGCCATACGCTTTTCCTCAATTGCATCAATAACCGCCCCGGCGGCACAAGTTGAGCAGGTTACTCATTTTGGGGAAAAATGCAATAGATAGTCCGAATTGGTGTGAGGTTGGGTGCACGTACGGATCGTGGCACTCATGCAACCGCCTGCCAGTGTCTGTCCCACTCTCCGTTGGCCCAAAGACTCACAAGGGCTGCCATGGGGCTGACGTTCGCCTTGTTCCACCGCAT
>JAXHSV010000302.1:0-2939 GCA_034190305.1 Planctomycetota bacterium
TATCGGCGTCAGGGACCTTCCTGGGAATGCGGTACATCATCAGATCAAAGGCATCCATGACCTGCTGGTCGCTGTTCAGACCTATCCTGACGCCGATATTCTCGGCGTTCTTGTTCAGGAGATGTGCACCAATGGCAGAGAGGTAATACTCGGAATGAATCGCGATCCGCATTTCGGCCCGTTACTGATGTTCGGTATGGGCGGCGTTACGGTCGAGGTGCTCAAGGACGTGGCGTTCTATCTGGCTCCGATAACGGCCTCCGAAGCCAAGGAAATGCTCGTTCGCACAAAAACGTACCAGATCCTCAAGGGATTCCGAGGCAAGGAAGGCGTCGATATCGACGCAATCGCCGAAGGCCTTCAGAGGCTCAGCCAACTGGTTACGGCGTTCCCCCAAATTCAGGAAATGGACATTAACCCTTTCATCGTCGGCGCCGAAGGCGCCACGCCCATCGCTGTTGACGCACGAATCAGCGTCGAAGAAATCTGACCGAGAAGAAACTATGCAGGAATTTGACTGGAAAAAGAAGTTTGCCGACCGGATCGGAACCGCTGCCGAGGCCATGAAGTTCGTCAAGTCGGGAAACAGCATCTTTATAGGAACCGGATGCGCCCAGCCGCAGCATCTTGTCAATGCGCTTGTGGAATATTCCCGGAGCATTTACGACGCCCGCATTATCCACCTGCTGACGATGGGGTCGGCGCCCTATGCCGATGAGAAATTCCGCAACAAATTCAAGATGAACAGTTTTTTCGTCGCCGATAACGTCCGGCATGCCCTGGAAGCCGGTATCGGCGATTACACACCGATCTTCCTGTCGGCGATACCGCGAGAGTTTGAAACGGGCAGGATTCCCATTGATGTAGCGTTAATATCCGTCTCGCCGCCCGACGCGAGCGGCCTGTGCAGTTTCGGCGTCTCCGTGGACATCGTCAAGTCCGCCACAGCCAATGCCAAGTACATCATCGCCCAGGTTAACTCTCGAATGCCGCGAACGATGGGAGACAGTTTTATCCACGCCAACTTCATTGATATGCTCGTGCCCCATGATGAGTCAGTCATCACCGTTCCGGTCCCCGAACCGAGCGAAACTCTCCGTCGTATCGGCCAGAACATCGCCCGCCTGGTCGAGGACGGAAGCACAATCGAATGTGGCATAGGACGCATACCGCAGGCACTGGCCGAGTACCTCAAGGACAAGAAAGAACTCGGCGTACACACCGAAATGTTCGGCGACTGGATTATCGACCTTATCGAGTGCGGCGCGATAACCTGCACCAAAAAAACGATAAACCGCGGAAAAATCGTCGCCAGTTTCTGCATGGGTTCGCAGCGGCTCTATGATTACGTTGACAGTAATCCGTTTTTCGATTTCAGGCCCACAGAGTACGTCAACGATCCGTTCGTCATAAGCCGGCACGATAAAATGGTGGGCATCAATGTCGCTCTGGAGATCGACCTGACCGGTCAGGTCTGCGCCGATTCGCTTGGCTACAAGTTTTACAGCGGTATCGGTGGACAGGTGGACTTTATCCGCGGCTCGGCCAGAAGTCGGGGCGGAAAGGCCATTATCGCCATGCCTTCCACCGCCAGAGACGAATCCGTCTCCCGCATTGTTCCGCACCTTACAGAAGGCGCCGGCGTCGTTACCACACGCGGCGACGTGCACTACGTCGTTACCGAGTTCGGTATTGCATATCTGCACGGCAGGAGTATTCGTGAGCGAGTTCTGGCGCTGGTTAATATCGCCCATCCGAAGTTCAGGAACCAACTCCTCAATGCCGCCAAAACGCAGAATTATATCCCGCAGGACCAGATTGAACTGGCCTGGGACAAGGTTGACTATCCCGAAGAACTCGAACGCTACGATACGCTCAAAGACGGAACGCAGATTTTCTTCCGCCCCGTCAAGCCGACCGACGAACCGGCCCTGAGCGAGATGCTCTATTCGCTGAGCAACCAGTCCGTCCATACGCGGTATTTCACTTACACGATGACATTTCCTCACAAGGACGTGCAGAAACTCACCAACATCGACTACCGCAACGACCTGGCCATCGTCGGCGTCGTGCCGAGTCCGTCCGGGGAGGACATCGTTGCAATCGCACAATACTTCCTCGACCCTAAAACCCAGACTGCCGAAGTCGCTTTCATCGTCCAGGACGAATGGCAACAAAAGGGAATGGGAACGTTCCTGATGGACTACCTCGCCCAGATTGCCCGCAGCAGAGGCGTCCGACGCTTCTATGCCAAGGTCCTGCCCGTAAACAAACCGATGCTCGCCATATTCCACAACTCCGGTTTCAAGGTGAACACTGAGTTCGACGGCGAAGCATACAGCATCGCCTTCGACCTGTGATGAAAACGGGACAATAGGAAGTTAGCACGTACGAGTATTTCATTCGGCTGCCAATTCGGGCCGATGGGAAACCATTTGGGCCGGCTTGGAACGATTCGGAACAAAACGGAAAGAATCGGAAAGAAACAAAATTCTGTATCTCCTTATACTGGGCGCACAAAGTTTCTGCGCTTGCGAATAGGGACACAATGCACCAAAAGAACGGTTCGCATTACCATGAACAGTGTAGCCGTTAATCATCCTAGCGCCTTAACTTTGTGCGCACGGTATTAGTGGTTTTTTTACCCGTTTTGGAGCATGTGGCATTTAAAAAAACAGAGCCGAACGGCAGAGCCCGCCTCGAGCATTGGCTTGGCCGTTCGGCTCCGTTTTAACCCGTCGTTCGGAACTGGGGTTCCGGAAACAGACCCGCAGCGAGGAATTCGGGATCTCGAATATCGAAGTGAAGAAACAGCAGTCCGATCTATCAACGAGCCGCGACCGCAAGGGAGCGGTCATGCCAATGCGAAACTCTTGCTGTCCGCTCCCTTGCGGTCGCGGCTCGTAGGGCACAAACCCTTTGAACACATTTTCGTTCAC
>JAXHSV010000303.1:0-2926 GCA_034190305.1 Planctomycetota bacterium
GTCAAACGCAGGTTGGGCGGAAAGTGTACGGGGCATTGATCTCCGGGGTTTGGAAAAACTCTACCACTACCAGAAGCGGCTGATATCAGGATTAAAGAAAGGAAAAGCCATGAACAGACAAATCGCAGGAATGTTGGTATTGATGATTCTCGTCGGGACAGTGGTTGGCGCGGCAGGGGCGGATGTTCCCGACGAATGGAAGTCCCTGGACGTATCCGGTCTGACGGCCCTTGCAAGGCAGTTCGCGGCGAAGGGGGACGCCGGTGTTGACGATTGCAAGGCCCTGGCTGCATACGTGGGCCAGCGGTATGCGACGTCCTCGGCTGACGGGGCCGGCCCGTACGGGCGGGTGGACTGGAATGAATGGCTTGGCCTGGCCGAGGCGCTGTGGAAATACCTGCCCGATGAGGCCAGGACCGCCATGGCATAGGACATGCAGCTGAAATTCACCACCAACGATGAGGCAATCGGGAATCTTAGCATTGAGAATATGGTGGCGCTGATCAAGGTCCTGGGCGACAAAACCACTTCGTCTATGTGTACAACCTGGGTGTCCATGTCGAACAAGTACAAGGCTGCTTCCCCGACCCATACGTACTACCTGGCCTGGTCTTTGGCGCCCGCCGAAAAGGCGGGAATCTCCGCCCGTCGGAAAATCGCCGAACACGTCAAGGCTACATACCTCAAGGACAAGGCCGCCGTTCATTCCGTGAGGTGCTGGTACTGGCGATGGTACGTGCTTTGCCTGGGCAAGGACCTTTCCGGCGAAGATCGGAAATTGTGGGCTCAAAGACTCCGCGAAGCCTTTACCGGCAGCCCGAAAGACCTGGTCAAACTGAAAACTATTCAGTTCTGGTTTATGGCCTACGCCGTCTCCACGCTCGACACCAGTGAATCGCCTCCAATGGTGTTGGCGTGGTTCAACGCCAACAAGGAAAAGGGCTTTGATTCGGTCTCTGCGCACGATCTGGCGAGGATAGCGAATGCGGGCTGGGCCGACAGGGTTGTCATGGCGCCGGTGATGAACCAATTCGAGACGATCTGGCTGGCCAGGCACAGTCAAAATCCGCTGGACCTGGTTACGTTCCACTATATTATCGCAACGTGGCACGGCATGGGCGAGAAGGCCAAGGCCCAGCAATGGACGCTGAGGGCCTACGAGACCATGTTGGGCGCCGACCAGGCCAAGGCGTCAGCCGACGCCGGGACGCTCAAAGTCCTGGGCCGATGGCTATGGGATACGGGTTTGACCGTAAAAGGCAAGGCGTATCCCGCCTTTGCCGACGTTCTCGCCCGCCTGGCCAGAGAGGACAAAATCCCCTTCGACAAGTGGTGGCGGTACAGGTACTACGCAGCCCCGCTCTGCACGCCCGAGGCGAGGCAGACTCTCCAGGCTGAACTGACCGACGCCGCCGGCAATCCCCGAACGGTCGTCGCCAGTATCTTGGCGATAGCCTATCGAGAGGCAGACGAGATCGATGCCTGGAAGACCTTCGTGGACAAGAAGATGGCCGAGCCTGGCGTCGTCGGCGACACCAGGGCGCTGTGGCTGCTGGCCCGCGCCTGGGCGGAAGCGTTTCTCACCCACGAGCCGTATCCCCTGTACGGCAGGCAGTGGCTGGAGGAGGTGCTTGATACGACTACATCTGCGGCTCTGCGAATCGTAGCGATTGAACAACTCGTCCTCGGCTACGCCGCCGCCTGCAAGTTCGACGAAGGGTATAAATTCCTCGATTCGACAGCAAAGAGATTCCCCGACGAGCGGACCGCCGACGCCATCAAGGCCCTGCGTCCGGAACTGGTCCGCAGCGAGATCAAATACCTCCAGGAGCAGATAGCCCTTTCTCGCATCTATGAGAAAAAGATGAACGCCCTGGCCGCTGGAGCCCAGGAAGGCAAAGACAGAGAGTTTTATCTCAAGTGGGCCGAGTACGACCGGCAGAGAGAAAACGAACTGATCCTGCGGCTTGAGCAGATTGGGCAATGAGCGCGGCGTGTTTGCCCCAATTTGAGTCTATACAAGAAAAGGAGCAATAAAAATGCCGAATACACGAAAGCATACCTTCCTTCCTCTGGCGCTTCTGGTCGTTTTGGCGGTCTATAACAGGGCGACCGCTTGCAGCGTTACCGTGAACATAGTGGGATGCTCTGTTGCAAAAGGCGCCACGGACGACGCGGTGGCAATGGACATCACCGTATCAGGCACTGACGAGGGGGTCGTGGAGTTGACCAAAGATTATACCGGTACCGGGCGGGTAGCCATTTGGAACGCCGACCGCACCGCCACTATCTCGCAGGTGAATGTTACGGACTGCCCGATTCGCCTTTGGGTCCAAGGCACGACGGAAAGCAGCGCCGTCGCGGACGTTACAATCACAGCCACATTGAAGGTTGACGGCCAGACCACGGGCACCGACAGCGACACGGTCACGGTCGTCAAGGTCGATAAGATACAGTATCAGAGCGGGGAGAACTGGATTGATGTGTCCGAGACGCTGTATGTCTCGATAGGAACAACAGTCACGTTCAAGGCGATTCCCGACCCCGCAGCAGCCTCCTGGCCCGGCGGAAAACCGGTATGGGGCGGAACATCGGGGGCTTCGGGCACAGGTGAGACGAAAGACGTCACTTTCAACGCGGTTGGTAATAAAACGGTTACAGCCGAATGCGGAAATACTGTAACCGCCAACGTGATTGTCGTCGAGGTCGCTTCTTTGTTGCCGGATCAAGGGACCGAGGTTGATGACGGCGATGCCGATCCCGACACTAAATGGTATGTGGTTCCTTTCGTCGAAGGCGGAGGCGACGTTACCGTTACGGCCACTCCCAACCCAGCCGTCTCGGAGGCCGATCTGCCGGCTGACTGGACGCTCACCGGCGCGCACGTCGAGGGCAAACTCGTTAGCTTCGTGTACAAGGACAGCCC
>JAXHSV010000304.1:0-2923 GCA_034190305.1 Planctomycetota bacterium
TGCCATTGCGCCGGCGAGGGCGCAGGCGTATTCGACCTCTTCGGAGAGTTCCTCGCCTCGACGGGTCAGCACGTCGGTCAGGTTCGCCAGTTGCGCCAGGCGCTTTGCATCGTCGGCCATTGCCTTATCGGCCCGGGCGGCTTTGGCGCGGATGGTCGGCGCATCGCTATCCGGCGGTTCGATTTCGGTGGCGTCTTCGGGCAGGGTCGGCTCGCCGTCGCGCTGAACGACACCCATCAGCAATCGTTTTCCGGGCAGGTGGCCCAGCGTCGCGACGCACTCGGCGGTGATTTCGCCCAGTTGTTTTTGCGGAACAGAGTAAAACTTTACCGACAGGCCCGCTTCGGTCAGTGCGTCGAGTTGTTCGCGTCGGAGTTCGCCCCATATTCCCAGCCGGTCGGCCTGGCGGTGCAGGTCGGCAAGTCGGGTGCGATTTTCGTGCATGCGATGGAATATCGTCAGTATTTCATCGGCAGCGGCGTCGGCGTCCATTGAGGGCTTTTTGCCGGCGGGGGTTAATGATGCGATCATCTGACCGGCCTGGCGTATGCGGGCGAGTTTTCCGGAAAGTTCTTCGGGTGCAGCGGCTGACGGATCGACCGGTTCGAGGTGTATCACGCCCAGAGCGCGCAATTCCTCCAGCAGCGGCTCGCGCAAGGCGGCGCGGGTAACGACGAAAACCTTTTTCATCTTAACAATCAAGGTTTCGATTCCATTACTGCTTGTGGTGAGTTTGGTCGAACCGCTGTTGCGAATGCGGACCCTGCGGCATGTCGTCGCGATTCCAGTTTGCCCTTGGCGAGTTTGGCCCGTCCGACGGCTGCGGTCTGTTCTTCGCCGAGGCGGATGCGGATTATGCGTATATTTTCCCGACAACGGGGTATCAGAACCTTATCGAACAGGTTGACTCGCTGGATGACTTTCGTCAGCGCCCTGTTCAGAAGTTCGTACCCACGGTCAATTATTTCTGCACGTTCCTGTTTTTCATTGAGTTCGCGGTTATCTGCCAGGGCTTTGTCCACCCATGGCGGGGTGGCGAAAAGGCTGTAATCGGCCGCGCCGAACGAGACGGACTCGAAGGTCGGTATCCGAACGCCGGCGACATTTTCTTCGCCTGTGTGAACCTCGGTCGGCGAAGCAAGTTTTGTAACATTTATACCGGCTGGGTCCTGCAACAGTGGTCGATAACGGTCTATGCGTTTTCGAACTTTTTCGGCCTCGGCGTGTGCTTCCCGCCGGCGACGCCGAAGGTCCAGAATCGTCAACTGTAACTGCTGCTGCTTGAGTTGCAGCATGGGCAGGTATCGCTCGAACCGCTCCAGCGCATCGCGCTGGCGCTTCAGTTCAGGCCGGGTTAATCTTATTTTTCGCGCCATTTATCCACGAATTACACGAATTACTACGAATTACACGAATTTTTTTTTAGAAATCGAAAATCAAAAATCGAAAATCGAAAATCAGTTTGGCCAGTGTTTTTCAATGATGCTTCGCCGTATCCCGGTTTCTTCCGGTTCGAAGCATTCTGCCAGCATTTCCCAGCACTCGTCCAGCGCTTCGGCCAGTGGTATGTTGACAGCCAGGTCCATAATTTTGCTTTCGAACAGGTCGCTGTACTTGAGGAGTTTCTCATCCCATCGGTAACTTTCGAAACCCATTGCCTGCTTTTCCTTGCTTTCTCGCGCACCGGCATAGAGTTGGATGCAGGCGTTCATAATTGCGCGGTGGTCGTCTCGCGTCTCGGCGTTGACAAGTTGTTTCAACCGCGACAGGCTTCCAAAAGGTTCGATGTGTCCGCCGCGAAGGTAGAACTGGCCTTCGGTGATATATCCGGTGTTGTCGGGCACGGGGTGCGTAACGTCGTCGCCGGGCATGGTGGTAACAGCCAGGATCGTCATTGAACCGGCCCCGTCCAGATCGACGGCCTTTTCGTATCGACCGGCCAATTGGCTGTAAAGGTCGCCGGGGTATCCCCGGTTGGAGGGTATTTGCTCCATGATAATGGCGACTTCCTTCAACGCATCTGCAAAGGCGGTCATGTCGGTCAGCAGGACGAGGACTTTTTTTCCTTGCAGCGCGAAACTCTCGCCGACGGCTGTGCACAGGTTCGGCACCATCAGGCACTCGACAACCGGGTCGGCGGCGGTGTGGATAAACATGATTGTTCGGCTGGTTACGCCGCCGGCTTCGAATGCGTTGCGGAAGATAAGGTAATCGTCGTGTCGCAGGCCCATCCCGCCCAGGATAATCACGTCGGCGTCTGCCTGGAGGCCCACGCGGGCGAGCAGTTCGTTGTACGGCTCGCCGGGAACGGAGAAAATCGGCAGTTTCTGCGATTCGACCAGCGAATTGAAGACGTCGATCATGGGTATTCCGGTGTGGACCATATTGCTCGGCAGTCGCCGCTTTACGGGGTTGATCGCCGGCGTGCCTATGTCGATGGGTTCGTCGGACAGTTCGGGTTTGTTGTCTCTGGGATTTGCAGCTCCGTCGAATATCCGCCCCATAAGGTTCGGCGAGAACGGAACTTCCATCGGCCGGCCGAAAAAGCGAACACGGTCGCCCGTCGAGACGCCCTGAGTGCCCGCGAAGACCTGGAGGGATACCTCGTTTCCTTCCAGGCGGATAACCTGCGCCAGTGACGTTCCCCGGCGGGTGGTGATAGCAGCCAGTTCGTCGTAAGCCACACCCGTAGCCGTTACTTTGACAACACTGCCTGCAATGGCGGTTATTTCATTGTAGTATTTTCTCATATTTCGCAGCCTTATTTAACAGAAATGCTAAATGCTAAATATTCAATGCTAAGAGCCTGTTGCATAATTCTGTTTTTGAAAAGTGAATAATTATAGCCTGGCGGGTAGAATGCGGTCAATGGATTGATTGATAAGAAGGGATTCTCTCATGGCTTACAACTTCCTGCTATGCG
>JAXHSV010000305.1:0-2923 GCA_034190305.1 Planctomycetota bacterium
AAGTCGGGCGGATCGACCGGATTGTCAGCCGTCAGGTCAGGCGGATCGACCGGGTCGTCAGCCGTCAGGTCAGGCGGATCGGCTGGATTGTCAGCAGTCAAGTCGGGCGGATCGACCGGATTGTCAGCCGTCAGGTCAGGCGGATCGACCGGGTCGTCAGCCGTCAGGTCGGGCGGATCGGCTGGATTGTCAGCAGTCAAGTCAGGCGGATCGACCGGGTCGTCAGCCGTCAGGTCGGGCGGGTCGGTTGGATTATCAGCCGTCAAGTCAGGCGGATCGACCGGGTCGTCAGCGAGCCAGTCAACAGGCCCGTTGATGCCGAAATAGAAAACGGTGGGCATAGCCCGATAACTCGTCGTGGTCCATATCGAGACAGCCGCCTGACCAATAGTATCCGGGTCGATCAGGACTCGGGCAATCTGAGCCGGCGCGTATTCCGAAGTGTCGCCGCTGTACGTGTCAAAGAAACTCCAGTCCAGCAACGCCACGGGAGGCGTATCGACCCGCGGCGGGAATACAGGATCATAGTCGTTGAAAATGATCGAACTGCCCGATCCGCCCGCGTGGTCAAAAACTGTGCTGACCCATGTATCCATAGGCAAACCGCCCATTCCGCCGGTCGTATTGCCCTGGTCAGGGTCCCGGATGCCGGCAGTCTCCATATCGACCACCAGCCTGGCGTTGGTGAATTCGCCGTCGGCTGCGCCGTAATTGAGGAAGAAATCATAAACATCCTCGCCGCCCGGACCGGCGCCAGCCGTCTTGACCATATCCACGACAATCTCGGCGTTCGCCGGACAGACCGTCACTCCAACAAACACCAAGGCCGCTAAAATCTTCAAAGTCGTTCTCGTCATTTCTCTCTCCCCTATTTCTATAAGCTAACATTTCGCTGCGAGGATATTCGAGTTCATGATTCATACCCCTTTTGAGAGTCTATTATATTCCGGTTCATATCGTTGTGTCAAATATTATTACCTGGCCTCGGCGGGTATCCGGGGCAAGACGGTTACACTGTTTACAATATAAAAAGGCCCAGCGCCCACGCGCGCGGGGCCTTTTTTTGCGCGTTACGCTTTCGTTGCACGTGTTATGAAGTAATTGTTCTGACCGATTTTGTAGCGCGGACAGGCCCGGACGAAATAAAACCCGTTATCGCTTTGCGGGCTTCAACGACCAAGGCAAGGCGCGCCGATACTATCCCTTTGCGACATGATGCAGCAGAGGCGCTGCGGGAGGCTATGCCTGCGGACGCCCAGCCGACCGACAGAATTTTCCCGTCCGTTCCGAAGATGGCGACGTTTAAGCGCGACCTGGAGCGTGCGGGAATTGCCCACGTTGACGCATCCGGGCGCGTTGTTGATTTTCATAGTTTGCGATACACCTGCGGGACGATCCTTGCCAGGGCGGACGTCGCGCCGCGCGTGGCTATGGAACTGATGAGGCATACCGACATGCGGCTGACGATGAACCTTTACGCCGACCCGCGTGTTCTGGATACGGCCAGGGTAATAGAACGGATGCCCGATCTGGACGGGCAACCGGCGGCGGAAAAATCTACTGCGCGAAAGACCGGAACCGATGATTTACCTGTCGAAGTTTCCACCTTGATGCCCGGTCGTGAAAGTATTGACGAAAAGTACGTCCGGCAGTGTCCAGAACAGTCCTTTTCAGTTCGTTTCGGGGAATCTGAATGTTCAAAAACCCCTGTAAAATCGGGGGTTTTGAATGGAGGCGAGCACCATGACTCACAACCTTCTCATAATCCGCTTGACCTGTTTTACTCACGGAGTAGAATTGCAATCGGCATCGGGGGATGCCTCCGGGCCTGCGGAAAGGACATAGTCCACCCTCCCATAACGATTGATAACTCTAGTCTTCTTTTTGGTCCGACGTGCAGGCCACGGACGCAAACGAAAGGAAGGTTTCTCATGTCCACGTCTTTACTCTCTCTTCTCTCCTCGATAGTGCTGCTAAGCCTTTTGCTGGCGATGGGATGCGCTTCCCAGCCCAACGTCCTTCGGGAAGGCTCGCAGGTGCGGGTCACCGACGTTCCCCCGGCCAGCGGGGAGGGCAACGGCTACCTGCAGGGGTTGGAAACTCTGCTCAAGCACGAGGGAACGCCCGTTCCCTACAACCGGTTGATGGGACTCTCGGGCATAGCCTTTATCCTTCAGGCCGACACCGGCCACATACGAGACGGTCAGGTCGATACCGGATGGTGGCCGCTGGATCCGTGGGGGTTGGGGTTGCGGAAGGAGTTCCTTGCTCATGCGGTCGGCCGAGAGGTCGAAGAACATGGTTACTTCTTCCGCGCGGATGCCTGGGGCGAAACCAAGGACCTGCCGGGCCTGTATCGCAAAGAGATTCAACAACCGCATGAAACGCAAATCAACGCGGGAAAACTCGCCCTTGCGCCGTTCTGTCCCAAAGATGGAACGTGGGGGTTCGTCATCGCCGGGTATGACACGTTGGCCGATGCGTCGCCCCCGATCTTCGGATTCTGCGCACGGGACACGAAAGGAAATTTCGGCCGTTGCCCCAATTGGCCCCAGGGGATTTTGATCCTCGGCGAACGCATCTCGGCCTTGCCAACCACCTATGCAGACATCCAGGCCTTGCGGTACGCTGTCGCGCTGGCGCATGACAATGCGGGACCGGCTGACGCGAAATACAAAGGCCGGCGATTCACGGGACAGAAAGCCTTCGCTGCATGGGCAGGCATACTGCGGGACGTTGACAAGCCCACCAGCGACCGTGGCAGCGCCAACGTCAAGAGCAGCCTGATCCGCGACCGCCAAGCCTGCCGCGCATGGCGCCAAAACGCAACTGGCGGGAGAGCGTCTGCACCTTTTCGATCCTCGGCTGGAGGACCTTCCATTCCTCTTCACTGGCTCCGAGGTTCTCTTTTATCCGTTCAGCC
>JAXHSV010000306.1:0-2905 GCA_034190305.1 Planctomycetota bacterium
CCATCGTCTCAGGCTCGCCTGCGCCTTGGACGACGACGTAGGTATCGGGGTTTTTAAAGAACCGCGGCCACGGCACCCGGCAAAATGTTACAAAAAGCACGAGGCCAAGCATAAATCAGATAGGAGCAGTTGTTGCAAGAGGCTTTCTAAGTGTTACAAGAAGCATAAAGACAAAGAAAGCAAGATCAAATGTATCAAGAGGTGGAACGATTGGGTGACGTCCACGAAACATTGGAGTGAGTGTCGTGCCTACAAGGCCTCGGCAAGCTGCTTCTGTTGGGGCAAGACCTGGTGCAAGAAGAAGGAACGCAGCGCTTGGGAAAAACTCTGCGATGAACACGAGAAAGAACGAGACAAACACTGCAAAAAGCAGCAGAAGAGGAAGAGATGCCCGTTTGATTGGTATGGTAACATACGAACCAAGGTGATTATCGGAGAGCTCCCATGAGGCATTGGATGCAAACAAGCGTATTCGCAAGATACCGAATCGTAGGTATTATAGCGATGCGATGTGGAATCGTATTGGTATCCCTTCTCTGGGTTACGATCATAGGTTGCTCGCTGGCGGAACCTACAGATACGGGGAACTTCATCCCCGAATTTCCTCTGTCTGAAGCCTTTCTTATTGCTCATAGGGCAGCCGAGATCAAGAACGTCCCGGTGAGCTACGAGGTAATTGGCGTCGAGAGAGAATACGAAAGATGGGCCTTTCACTTTGAAGAGACCAAACCCCCCGACGGCATACTTGGCGACGACCGTACCTTTACAATATACGTAAGAGACGACAAATCAGCAAGAATAAGCTGGCACTTGGCCCCCTCCGAGATTATTAGCTCAGAGCAGCTCGTCGCCCCTTGAAAAAACCAGAAACAACTGTAGTGGTGAAGATAGTTCTGGGGACGGAGGAGTTCTGGGGAATTCTGGGAGTTCCGGGAGTTCCGGGGAGATGCGCCAGTAACTGATGGGGAGTAGTGGATGAGAGAGCCATACGGTAAGGCAGTAGCGACCCGAACCGGCCCCGAGCTATGGCGGCGTGTCCGCAAGGATATTTCGCAAGTGTTAGCAGGGGTGCGTGCGGGCCGGGTATTGAGCCGTGAAAGTCTCCTCAGTCCGGGGTGCCGACGTTGTTCCCTGAAGCGGAAGGCAACACCGGCAGCATCGCTAGCGCGAGATGCGGCAGGACCCCGCGCGGTCGAAGACCCCATGCACGCATGTAAACTCTCCGTGCAGGAACTGGGAGGTCCCACGTCCGGCCTTCGTGTTGGCGAGAAGGTCCGCGCCGTGAATCCGACAGGAGTAAGACGGCGATGAACGGGCGTGGGAAGTCGGACAGCCCCATAGTACCGAAGAAGCCTGCGAACAAAGGCGACACGCAGCGGCTTGAGGCAACTCACCCGGAGCGTGCGTCTGCGGAGCAGGCAGAGAGAAGGGGGCCGGCCAAGGGCAACTCGCTTCGGCAAAACCAGCCTGTCGGACACAGTGCCGCTCCTGGTTGGCAAAATGCGTTGGAGCGGATACGGCAGGTTGCATGTAAGGACAGGCAGCAGCGGTTCACGGCGTTGTGGCACCACGTTTATAACGTTGATCGCCTTCGGGCCGAATACTTCGATCTCATGAAGCAGGCGGCTCCGGGCGTTGACGGTCAGACGTGACGGCAATACGGTGAGGAACTGGAGAGTAACCTCCAGGACCTTTCCGGACGTCTGCAACGTGGGGCGTATCGCGCCAGGCCGGTCAGGCGAGCCTACATACCGAAGTCCGACGGGCGGCAACGCCCGATCGGGATACCGACGCTGACCGGGCGGAAGGCAAGGGAGATACTGGAACTCGTCAAAGCCGCCGAACGTTCCGCAAAGGACGGCGTCGCGGTAAAACTACCCGAGGCCTGACAGTCCATGAGCGCCGCAATTGGTCGTGATATTAGATTATCCTATGAACAGTTCCAGACAGATTGTCCTTGATACTATGTGTGGAAAGCCGGTCTGCCGCGTTCCGTTCTTTCCCTCTATGCTTATCGCCGCTTCGCGCGCGATGGGAGTCAATTTCCGCGACTGGACTACGAATGCGACGGTTCTGGCCGACACCCTCGCACGGAATCGGGAATTTTTCGGCTTTGATGGCATCTACATCTCCTCGGACAACTGCATTATGGCCGAGGCCCTCGGCGCAGAGGTACTCTTCCCGGACGACGACGAACCGATGATGCAGTTCGGCACGCTGGTGCGAGACTATTGCGACCTGGCTCGGCTTCGGCTGCCTGACCCACAGCGCGACGGGCGAATGCCGATGATGGCTGAGGCCTCGCGGAGACTGGTGGAAACGCTGGAAGGCGAGTTTTATCTCGATGCAAACATTGATTCAGGACCATTCGCTCTGGCCTGCATTATTCGTGGGACTCAGCCGATGATGATGGACCTGATCGACAGGGCGCCCGATGCAGAACGTCTGCTGGAGTTCTGTGCAGAGGTTACAATCGCTTACGGCATCGCCATTGGAAGGACCGGAGTTGACTCCGTCCAGTTCGGCGAGTCCGTTGCATCCCTTGTCAACCCACAGATGTAGGAGCAATATATTTTCCCATGGGATCAGTACGTGCTCAAGCGATTGAAGGAAAACGGCGTAGTAACGTTCCTTCACGTCTGCGGCGCAGCAAGTCACTTGCTGGACCTGCTCATTTCGTCCGGGGCCGACGCCATGGAGGTTGACTCGGTAGTCGATATCGCCGAGGCGGTGTCGATGGGCAAAGCCCACGGCGTAACCATTCGAGGTAACGTCGATCCGATATAGCTTGCAAACGCCGAGGCCAGCGAGGCCTATCGGATTACCGCCGAGTGCGTGGAGGCAGGGAAAGCCTCCGGTAGCCATTTCATTCTCTGCGGCGGATGCGGTATCCCCAAGCATACCC
>JAXHSV010000307.1:0-2888 GCA_034190305.1 Planctomycetota bacterium
AGCCGCCCATCCATCCGGTGTTGACAGGGACGTACCCTTCCATAGCGCGACGATACCGAAATGCTGAGAAATCCAACTCGCCGGGCGAAGCGCCCTGTTCGGCCCATTCTTCTTTCAGACCAGGCATCGGCCCGAAGATCTCAATAAAGAGCGGACGCTCGTTCGACCTGAAGGTCATGTAGTCGAGATACTCCTCGCGTGAGACCTCCATCGCCCGCTTTATTGCAAGTCTTGCGTGAATGTCTGTAATCCGCTTCAAAGGCATCCGGTTTCTCTCCAGTTGCACCGTACCTTGCGGCGGCGAAAGCCTCCCTCGCGGCAAATCCTTATGAAAATACGTGATTTTGCACCCGACGATGGTATAATGCCGACCTTTGACTTAAGCATAGTTGGCAGGATTTGATCCTGTCAAGGTGAGTTGTTACTTATTCTCTGGAAATTCTACCCAAAGAAGGAGTTTTTCGATGTTTGACGTGATTATCAGGAACGGACAGGTGATAGACGGTACCGGCAAAGAGCGTTTCAGTGCGGACGTTGGTATTGTCGGCGACAAGGTGGTCAAAGTCGGCGACCTGTCCGGTCAAGACGCTTCACGAGTCATAGACGCCGACGGTCTTATCGTCGCGCCGGGCTTCATCGACATGCACGCACACGAGTATTCGATTCTTGCCGACCCCCACGCCGACAGCAAACTCCGCCAAGGCGTTACGACCGAGGTGCAGGGCAACTGCGGCATGTCACTGGCGCCGGCGGTGGGAAAGGGCATCCCTGCCGTCAGGTCCATGCTCCAGACCTTCGGCGAGGCCGCCGGAAAGGTCCATATCCCCTGGTCGTCAATGGCTGAACACCTGGACTACCTCGACGAGAATGGTCTTGTTGCGAATTACGCAATGCTCGTCGGTCACGGAACGGCTCGCGCATCGGTGATGGGTTTCGACAATCGCGCACCATCCGATAATGAAATGAAACAGATGAAGCAGATCGTTTCGGAGGCGATGGAAGAAGGAGCGTGGGGTTTGTCTTCGGGGCTGATATACCTTCCGGCACTATATTCCAAAACGGACGAACTTGTAGAACTGGCGAAAGTTGCAGCCGAGTACGGCGGGATATACACCAGCCATATCAGGGGCGAACACGACCCGATCCTCAAAGACGCCATCGCCGAAGCAATAGAAATCGGACGACAGGCGAAGATTCCCGTCGAGATTTCCCATTTCAAGGCCTACGGTAAGGGTCTTTGGGGCCGGGCCTATGAGTTCCTCAAGATGCTGGACGATGCCCGGACAGAGGGAGTGGATATAAATGCCGACGCTTACCCATACATCGCTACACATACGATGCTGCGGGCAATCCTGCCGGGTTGGGTGCAGGAAGGCGGGAATGAAAAGATGATCGAGCGACTTGTCGATCACGACCTTCGCAATAAGGCCAGGCAGGATATATCCGACGGAAATGTGATTTATTTCAAAGGCGTCGGGTGGGACGGCGTGAGGCTCGTTCGCAGCAGCCTGGACGATTCCCTTACCGGTAAAAACATTTCAGAGATAGCCGAGAAACGGGGAAAGGATCCGTGCGAGACGGCCTTCGACCTGCTTGTAGAGGAACCAACCCTTCGGGCAAATTACTTTGCTCTCGATGAGGACGACGTCCGCAAAATCCTCAAGCATCCGCTTGTAGTGATCGGTTCGGACAGTTACGCCCTGGCCGATCAAGGCCCCCTTGCCCAGGGCAGGCCTCACCCTCGGTGCTACGGGACGTTCCCCCGCGTTCTGGGCAAGTACTCCCGCGAAGAGGGGCTTTTCCCGCTGGAGCAGGCCGTTAGGAAAATGACCTCGATGTCGGCGCAGAAGATTGGACTGACCGGTAGGGGTGTGCTGGAAGAAGGGGCGTTTGCAGACATAGCCGTTTTTAATCCCGAAACCGTCGCCGACCGCGCCACTTATGAGAATCCACATCAGTATCCCGACGGGATCCCCTACGTGCTGGTTAACGGAAGGGTCGTGGTTGAGAACGGCGATTACACCGGGGAATTGGCTGGAAAAGTCCTGCGGCATAAAGGTTGAAAAACATGAAAGTTTTCGAGTGCCGGGGTTCACATCGTGATATTGGACGGACGATAGGGGAGGCTTTACGCGAGGAGATTCGAGCGCACATCGACGGTTTCCTGCCGCCGGAAAATAAAACTCCGGATAAGAAAATCGAAAAATTCAAGGAATCATTAATCAGATTTCTGCCCCATGTAATGGAGCAGTTCGGGGGTATGGCCGAGGCGTCAGGCGTATCCGAGCGCAGGATACTCGAACTGAATCTTCCCGTCGGTATTGTCGAGTCTGACCTGGAGCAGGGATGTTCCAACGTTGTGTTCACCGACGGACCCGATGGCCCGCTGTGGGGTAAGAATAATGAAGGCGGTTTTCCCCCGAACACCGGAGATGTTATCGACGATAAAGGTCGGCGACCGGTGTCGGTAATGAAGATATATCCCGACGACGGAATACCGGCGATCTGCCTTACATTTTGCGGGTGGCTCTCAGGCGGCGACATGATGAACGCCGAAGGCGTTGCCGTCGGTCACTCTTCGGTGGGTACGAAATTACAGCAAAGTCTCTCTAATGCGCCGCTGCTGCAATGGTTATATTCGGGCATGTTCCAGTACAAGTCCGCCGAAGACCTGGCCCGTAACGTAACTTCCACTGCCTTGCGGGGAAAGGGGTTCACGCAGGTTACGGTCGATAGGGCAGGGAGTATGTTTTCGGCCGAACTGGCATGTCCACTCGCCCAGATACGCAGGCCTGCTGACGGCGATCTCGCAATGAATTGCGTCAACCATTACCAATTACCTTGCCTGAAGGATATGGTTCTGGATCAGCGGGGCGAGGAGAGTCTCG
>JAXHSV010000308.1:0-2828 GCA_034190305.1 Planctomycetota bacterium
GATCCACTCCTGCGTCTTTGCGAGGTCGCGTTGGAACTGCTCCATCGTAACCCACGCGACATGGCAGTCCACGTACAGGACGTTGGTGCCTTGGAATTTATTTATCTCAGGCCGCTCGTATGCCATGATAAGACTGCCGGGAGCGCTGGAAGTTAGTTGTCCGCCGAGATAGACGTAATCGAACGGACCTACGGGCTTACCTTTGGAATCTTTGCGGGCCTTTCGCCCGCTGGAAGGACTCATCAGCAGTTCCACCGGAAGGAAACCAGCCTCGACCAATTTAATTAAGTTCGACGGAAACTGATCGTCGTTCTCGGCGGCATAGATGATTACGCCCTTTCCGATGATGTTCAGGTTGGTGGCGGAGACGGCCTGTTTAGCCTTGCCTTTGGCCCGGGCAAGCGCCGGCAGGAGTATGGAGGTAGCCAGCGATGTTCCCGCCCCGGGAAGATTAGAGGTGATAAACGACGGCATCGAGCCGTAGGATTCGATGGTAATGCCATTTGCGTCGGATGAAATGGCGGCAATTTCCGGCCAGACGTATTTTTCAACCTTAGGCAGCGGCGGGAGCATCTCCGGTTTGATGGAAGGGGCGAATTGACTCAGGGCGTTCGTCGCAGCCGTACCGCCAAGTAGCACTACGCCGTAGAACCGCCTGATAAGCGATGGCGTGTTGGTGTAGGACAGGGCAGAGGCGTTGGGGCTGAGGCGTTTGCGGAAGGCGGCGAAATTGGCCGACTGCGCCAGTGGTTTTTCGGGCGTTCCGCAGGCTGTCGCCGCCACCACTTGCGGGAACGCCGCCAGGTAGAACTTGTCCTTATGCACCGCCCATGCCGGTGCGACCGGTATCGGTGTGTCGCCCTGCATCGCAACGTAATGCACCTCGACATCTCCGGATTTATATTTGCGTATACCCGCCTTCGGATCGCCGCCGGACCCTTCGGGCCCAGCCGGCATCGTTTCGCCCAGCCCGCCGCCCATCATCTTGTCGATTTGCGCTTCAAGTTTGGTCAATGCAGCCGAAAATTTCGCGGCGTCCTTCAACTGGACAGTAACAGCCGTTCCGGTAAAAGTCCCGCCCAGCGAAGGCGCGCTGATGAGCGTCCACTGGTCGCCCATGTGCGCCAGCAGGTCCTTTTCGATGTCCAGACCGATTTGTTCTCCGGCGGCTGACAACATCTCCTCAAATTGTTTTCCGGCTTCCGGTTCGATAGCAACGGCGACTCGCTTGATCTCGGCAAGAACGGCGGCGGGGTCGATGTTTATAGCCGCAACAGAGTCTGCATCTGCGGGTACATCGCTCAGCGCTGCGGCTCCCAGCGGCTTGCCCGCCGCCGGCATCAGCACCCCGCGATGCGGGGCGGGGCTGAAGATGCGGCACTTCTCGTGGAATCCTCGATCTACAATGTTGCTCGCGCCGGCAATCGCCGTAGCGCCGTCGATTCCCATTGCATTGACGATCCTGCGGAACTGGCTCTGATCGGCAGGCGCCGTAGTCGGCGGCATCGGTGTTATCTTCTCGGCGATTGTCAGCAGGCGCGGGACGTCAACGTAGTAGGCTATCTGCACCTGCTCATCGGCCAATTCCTTCATGGCGGTTTTGAATCCCAAGGCGCCGGCGAGCGACCTGGATTTACCGTTGGCGACGGAGGCGACCTTCATCGGAACGCCGTCGCCAAGGCAGATGAAGAAGATGTCTCCGACGTATCCCATCGAGCATTTCCCCGCCGGCGTGGTAAAACCCTGATAAGACAGGTTTCCAAGGGATGCCTGGGAGAGTTTGTTTTCTTTTCCGATAATGGTTAGAAGTTTCTGGAGGTGCGCATCGAAGGCGGCCTTGTCCTTGCCGAGGTCGATCAGTATTGCGCCGACCGGCTGGGGTTCATCCGGCCCGTCGGCTGCGCCGCCTTCATTCGGTCGGCGCGGAATTTTAATATCCAGCAGCACCGCCGAGGCGGGCTTCTGCCAGGCAATTGCCGCCATAGCCCAGACGCTCTCGAACATCGCCGGGGCGTCCGCTTCGCCGGTCGCCTCAAGACCCTTGCCGGCGGCGGTCCTGATTGCCCCGAAAAGGTCCTCGACGCCCTGCTCGGACAGGAGTTGACCGAACATCGAACCGTTGAACGTCAGGCTCCGCCCGCTCCATCCGACGTAGGCAATCGCATTTTCGGGGACTTTATCCGCCAGAGGCGCTGCCGCCGGAGAGGCGCTCGTCAAAATCGTAAAAATAAATAACGTCGCAACGGTTTTTATAATCTTTGTATTCACTGATCGTTCTCCTTGACTTGTCAACAACCGCACCGGGATACGTGCAAACCCCAACCTGTTTTCTCAAACGTGATGAAAAACCATGCTAATCCAGGACAAGCGGAAATAAAAGTAAAATCACCACTTTCTCGTTTTGCGGATTTCCGGCCCGGGCAGGTCTTCGATCTCTTCAATGCCGTTATCCGGGTCCTTATCCTCGTTTTGAACCTTATCCTTCCTATCGGCATTTGCATTACAGGTCTCGGCGGGGCATAATTTTTACTTTCGCTAATTACCGAACGGGAGATATGAACATGAATCGGATACTGCAATTTAGTGTTATGTTGACGATGGCGGCTGGGGTTGTGACGAATACGGGCTGTTCGTCCCGCAAGGAAACGCCCCAAACACCCGCTGAAACCAAAAACGAACCCAAAACAACGGAGAAAACTGTGAAGCAAACAAATAAGGAAACTGCGAAGAATCCCGTCGTCGTAATCGAGACATCCATGGGCGCAATCAAGGCAGAACTTTGGGCGGACAAGGCCCCAGGGACGGTGGCGAATTTCCTTCGCTACACC
>JAXHSV010000309.1:0-2813 GCA_034190305.1 Planctomycetota bacterium
AAGGATTGACTGTGTAATGGTTCCTCCGCCGATCATGAAAGGCAGGGAAATAGCCGAGGGCAACTCGTCCAGAGATCCTCGCAATGCCTCTGCGGTCTTGTATCCCTTGGCAACATAGTTGTATCCGACAACAAGAAAGATGATGCCCCCGAACGCCCGCAGCGCCCCTGGTCGAATACCGAGCAGATCGAGTATCTGATTCCCCGCCAGCGCGAAGCCCCAGAACGCCGCGAGAGAAATGGCACAGGCCCAGAAGAGAACCCGAGTGAAATTCTTTCGGTCCAGATCTTCCATGACCCCCACAAGGTAGAGACACAGCGCCAGTGGGTTCAGGATCGCTACGAACGGGATGAGAGATGGCCAGATATTCGGCATAACTTGTACTATTCCTCGCTACGTACGTATTGAGCGAGATCTGAGAATGTTCTGATGTCCAGCTTTTGGGCCTGTTTGTGTCGCATCGTCAACGTGTAGGTATTATTGAATCCAAAGGGATCGAGCCAAACGAGATTCCATTTATCCTTAAAATCTTCCTTCACGCCCAAATAAGCCTTGTCAGGGTCGGGAATCGCATCGCGTTGGAGAATACTGACCAAGCCGGTCCCGGTGTACTCCGCATAGACATCCAGGTCGCCGGACTTTAGTGCGTTGAAGCAGATCATGGTCCCGCCGAGATACAGCTTTCGCTCTACTTTGATGTTGGAACTGCATTCGATAAGAATGGCCATGATCTCGCCCAAGATGCTCTGCTCGGTGAAATCCTTGCCGCCGATCCGGATAGTCCCCTCCGAACCGTCACCCGGCTTGGCGTCGGTAGGAATCAGACCGCTTGATACGAGAAATTCCCGTGCTACGGCAGTGGCCTTTCGAGGGTTCTTCTCTCTATCAACTTGCAGGTTCAGTTCTCGCATCGTTGCATCGTCGAGCTTTCCGGTCAGGCGGTTCAGTATTTCTTCCAACTTCGGGTACCTCGCCAACGTTTCGCTTCGAACAACAGGGGCGGCGTAGTAGGGAGGGAAATACTTCTTATCATCTTCCAGCGTGAACAGGTCATAAGCGGCAATGCGGCCATCTGTGGCAAAGGCACAAATGACATCCACGGCCCCATCGGCACAGGCCTTGTACATCAACCCCGGGTCCATTTGCATGGGATCCGCGGCAAATTGGAAGTCATAGGCCTCCATGAGTCCTCTGTATCCATCAGGTCTTTCAATGAACTCGGCTGTGAACCCGGCAGTCACACGCCCGGCTTGCGGCCCCGTAAGAGAACTCGTCACCACAAGAATAACCACGGTACCGACCAGTAACGCCACAACAATGGTGAGTTTTGTTTTCAATGACATAGGTATCTCCGATTATTACCTCACGCCGCCTGAGTGGCCTGCAAACCAGCCGGTGTGAGCCATTTCTCCAAGCGTCCAAGAAGCCAGTCGAATATCAAGGCAAGCGCAGCTGCGGGTGCAGCGCCAGCCAAGATTAAATTGATCCGGTAATTGCTGAGACCACGAAAGATCAAATCACCCAACCCGCCAGCCCCGACCAACGAAACGAGTGTGGCCACGCCGATCGTCCAGACGGTCGATATGCGAACCCCAGCCATGATGAACGGCAGGGCCAAAGGTAACTGGACCTGGAAGAGTATCTGCCTGCGGGTCATGCCCATTCCTGTGGCAACTTCCACCACCGTCGGGTCTACCTGGCGAATCCCAGTGTAGGTGTTCCGCAGGATCGGCAGCAGGGCATAGGCTATCAGGGCGACGAGCGCTGGGGCGGTGCCAAGCGTGGCCAAAACGCGGACACCCAGAAATTCGTTGATCAAGTAGAACAACACCACCGTCAGCGCGACCAAGGCCAGTGACGGGATGGGCTGGATGATATTGACCAGACCCATAACGACGTTGACCAGAAGTTTCAAGCGACATCGGGCCAGCAGTATCCCCAACGGTATGGCGATAGCGCAGGCGATGAACATGGCGATCAGCGTCAGGACCAGGTGCTCCCGTGTACTCTGGAGCATTTCCTGCCCATACTCAGCGAAAAACCCGCCCATGCCGATCATACCTCACCTCCGGTTTCACTTGGCGGGACTTCGGTTTCACCCAGCAACTTTGTGATAATGCCAAGGAGGCTTTTTTTGACAAGATCACCGATGTACGTTTTCCGCTCGTAGATTGGCAGCGTGGCCTTGCTGGTTCTCTTGAACATGTCCAGCGCTTCGACCAGCGAGCACCGTAAGGAAACGGACTCGGCAGGCCGAGAGACTGGCTTCTGGCCTGGTTGTACTGCTGCGGTGCCTATTGATCTTATCGTTTGGGTCAGCAGCGAGAGCTGGAATCGGTGCTGGCCAAGGAACTGATCAACGAATTCGTTCGCCGGGCTTTCGACTAGTTCCTGCGGCGTTGCAAGTTGCTGAAGCCTGCCGGCATCAAGCAGCGCTACCCGGTCGCCCATCTTCGCCGCCTCGAACACGTCGTGCGTCACAAAGATGATGGTCTTCTGTATTTCCGATTCCAATTCCAGGAACTCGTTTTGCAACTGCTCCCGAGTGATCGGGTCCAGGGCCCCGAACGGCTCGTCCATCAGGACGATAGGCGGATCAGCCGCCAAGGCGCGGGCGACGCCGACGCGTTGTTTCTGTCCGCCGCTGAGTTGGGAGGGGAAACGATCTCGAAACTCACTTGCCTCCAGGCCCATCATTTCAAGCAGTTGGTCGATCCGTTCATCGATTAGGATCACGTATGGACCGGCGCGTATAACGGGGTGATCGGAGAGTCCAGGCAGTGGAAGCGTTGTGCCCTGAGCTAATCAGCCGG
>JAXHSV010000031.1:0-18058 GCA_034190305.1 Planctomycetota bacterium
CGGGTACATATCCGCCAAGATCATCTAATTCTGCGCCGTTTTGTTTTTCCTTTGACATAACATCGCCATTTCAGTGTGAACTATGTAATTATATTCGTCCAACAAACTCGATGATACGAGTCTATTTTTCGATTATCAGAAAAACATTTCAAGAGCAAAAATCGCCTCGTGCGACGAAAAATACAGGTTTAGGTTTCATCGGCGCCTGCCGGTAGTATATATTAGCGCGAAACATCAGATGGCTTGGTTTTTACGAGGTGTTTTGTTAGATTGACGTGGCGATGATTACGATGGCGTTATAAGGAATCCGATTATGAAAAATTCGATTTTGATTTTAGCGGTGGGGGTTTTGTCGGCAGCCGGTTGCACGCCGACCAATGAAGAGTATGTTACCGATTCCAGGCTGGAAGATGGGCTGGTTGTTATCCTTCCGGGCATAGAGGGTGAAGGGCCTAACAGTTACAATATTCGCAGGGGGCTTCTGTCGGCCGGCGTCAGGTCCGCCTTGCCCATTTACCGATGGGGCCGACCCGTCCCGCTGGCGGGGGTGCTTTTGAACCAGACAGATTTTATCGGAAACCGTCTTGCCGGTGGAAGGATCGCCCGATTCATTGAGAATTTTCAGGATTCCCATCCTGACAGGCCGGTCTGGCTGGTCGGGCACAGCGGCGGGGGGGGTGTCGCCGTCTTTGCCGCTGAAGAACTTAAAGAAGGCAGGAAAATCGGCGGGCTTGTCCTATTGTCAGCCAGCATATCGGGCAACTACGATCTTACCAAGGCTCTGAGTCGCTGCCGGCACGGTATTGTGAATTTTTCTTCCCAGCGGGATGAAATCCTTGGCGCTACCATATTCGTCGGAAACGTTGACGGTGGTCGGGCGCGTTCCGCCGGGCTGGAAGGATTTGATAAAAGCCCGCCGGGTTTGCGCGAGGTTCCCTGGCACAGCGGTATGGCCGCAAGCGGCAACCACGGCGGGCACATGGACTCCACCAGTCCGAGGTTCGTCGCAAGGTACGTCGCGCCGTGGGTAATGGGTTCGGGATGGTAAGGCGGCTGGGCAGTAACAAACCTCGTCCACGGCAAGTGCAGAAGTCTGCTGTGTGTGAAAAAAGAAAGGAAAGAATGGCAAAATACCTGGTTACGGGCGGGGCGGGATTTATCGGCTCCAATCTCGTCAGATACGTCCTGGATAAGGGGCACGATGTTGTCGTAGTCGATAATTTCGCAACCGGCAAGCGTAGGAACATCGCTGATTTTCTTGATAAGATCGAGTTTATCGAGGGTGATATTCGGGACCGCTCCACGATGGACCGGGCAGTCGCCGGCGTGGATGCTATATTCCACGAGGCGGCGCTGGGTTCGGTCCCGCGGAGTGTCGAGGAACCGCTTACCAGTCACGACGCCAATGTCAACGGAACGCTGACGGTGCTGGAGGCGGCTCGCGCCGCAGGTGTAAGGCGGGTTATCTTCGCAGCCAGTTCCTCTGCTTACGGCGACCGCGAGGAATCACCCAAGCACGAAGCGATGGCGCCGCTGCCGGTAAGCCCCTACGCCGCCAGTAAGGTTGCCTGCGAGTCTTACATGCGCGCCTATGCAGCCTGTTACGGTATGGAGACACTGTCGCTGCGTTATTTCAACGTTTTCGGACCATACCAGGACCCCGAGGGGGCCTATGCGGCGGTGATACCCGCGTTCGTATCGCACATCCTGCGGAAGCAAAAACCCGTTGTCTTCGGCGACGGTGAGCAAAGTCGGGATTTCTGCTACATCGATAATGTCTGCGAGGCGAACTGGCTGGCTGCGAACGCGCCGGCGAGGGTCTGCGACGGAACGGTGCTCAACATTGCCTGCCATGCACATACCACGCTGAATGAAATCCTCGTTTTGCTGAAAGAAATGATGAATTCGGACATTGAGGCTGAATACACCGACCCGCGCCCCGGCGACGTGAAGCACAGCCTGGCGGACGTCTCTTTAGCGAAGAAGACGATAGGATATCAACCCAAGGTATTCTTTGCCGACGGACTCCGTAAAGCGATCAACTGGTACACTTCAAATCTGTGAAAGTCGTGTAACACCCTTAGGGATTGTTGCAAAGCACATAGTGGACCGGACAGTCGGTTTGGACGATAAATACATCGGAGTTACAGGTATCGCATCACGCAAATTGAACATTCTGTTTACCTGTGGTGGACGGCGGGTTGTTCTGCTTGATGCTTTCCGTCGGGCAATGAAAGAACTGGGCGTAACCGGCAGGCTTGTGGTTACCGATATAACCGAAGCATCGGCGGCGTATCACAGGGCCGATAAAGCCACAGTGGTTCCCATGACCGGGACGGTCGAATACATCCCTTCCCTGCTGAAAATCTGTAATGACGAGAAGATCGGGTTGATTATTCCGCTGACGGACCTGGACCTTCGCAGCCTGTCGCGTCATCGCGAGAAGTTTGCCTCCGTCGGCTGTGAAATAATGATAGGTCCGCCTGAAACCATCCTGCTGTGCCGGGACAAGACCCTCACAAGCAGATTCCTTCGCCGGATCGGACTTCAGACCATACGCACCTTCACGATTGAGCAGTTCAATGCCAGACCTTTCTTTCCCTGCTTCGTCAAACCGATTCGCGGTTCGGCAAGCATCGGGACCGGCGAGATTCACTCCGAAGCAGAACTCAACGCGCACCTGGCTACTTACGGCAACCTGATGCTCCTTCAGGATTATGTTCCCGGTGCGGAATACACCCTCGACATCTTCCGCAGCAAAAGTGGGAAGGTTCTCAGCGTGGTTCCACGTCAGCGTCTGGCTATTCGCGCCGGCGAGGTGGAAAAGGGGCTGACGGTTAAAGATGATGAACTAATCGAAGCGGGCGTTCGGCTTGGTGAGAACCTCGACGGGCTCTGGGGCGTCGTCAATGCCCAGTGCCGAAGACCGGCGGGCAAAAAGGCGCACTTTTTCGAGATCAATCCCCGTTTTGGAGGGGGCGTGTTGCTGGCAATTGACGCCGGCGCCGACCTGCCGAAATATGTCCTTGAAGAGACGCTGGGCCTGCCGGTATCAGCCAGGCTTGGCGAGTTTGAACCGGACCGGCTGATGCTGCGCTACGACGAAGCAGTATTCGTACACGCGGATAACCCTTCAGAATTACCGGGGTTCGATACCCCGCAGAAAAGATGATTTATCGTCATGCTCGCCAGGTCGCGACATATCCGGGCCATAGTTTTTGACCTCGACGATACGCTTTTCCTCGAGCGCAATTATGTTCGCAGCGGCTTCGCCGCCGTAGGCGAATACCTTCGCGATCAGACCCGCCGGCGGGCGATGTTTGAGCGGTGGATGTGGCGTCGGTTCATATCAGGCCGGCGGGATGGGATGTTCGATGCGCTTGGTAAGCATTTCGGCTTGGGACTGACAAGCAGTGAAATTCTCCGACTCGTTGACGTTTATCGCCGTCACAGGCCTGACATCCGCCCGTGTCGCGGCGTCGAGGCGGTGCTGTCGAGACTTCGGAGGCGCCGGCTGAAACTGGGACTGCTTTCAGACGGTTTCCTCCCCGCCCAGCGGTTGAAATTGGAGGCGATCGGGTTGGAAAAATACTTCCATAAGGTGATTTTCACTGAGCAGATGGGTCGGGATGCGTGGAAACCCTCGCCCCGTGGCTTTGAGTCAATCCGTCGGGCATTGTCTGCACCTCACGCCGGATGTGTTTATGTAGCCGACAACCCCGCCAAGGATTTCCTTGCCCCCAACGGTCTTGGCTGGTTGACGATTCAGTGGCGAAGGGTCGGACAGGTCCATGCCGACAAGCCCACACCACAAGGCGGCAAACCGCAAAGAGTCATACGTTCAGGCCCGGAATTACTGAGATTGGTGGAACACTTTACGTGAAAAGGCGTATCTTGCTCGGTTCGGTCGGTGTGGCGATGCGGGATGGTTGAAGTTGGGTATGAGTTTTCTCTTCGGCCTGTTCGAAGCCGACGGCTTCGCGGACGACGTAAATCGGTCTGCCCTTGGCCTCGTCGTAAATCCTCCCGACGTACTCGCCGCAGATGCCGACTGCCGCCAGTTGCATCCCCGTAAGCCCGATTGCCAGCATCACCAGATTGGCGATAATCGCCCCGCCGAAAACCGGCCAGAGGATCAGCGCCACAACGGCGTACACGAACGCCAAGGCCGCCATCGCCACGCCCACCAGTCCGATTAATCGAAGCGGCGCCGCAGAGAAATTGAAAAGCCCAGCCGAACCCATCCTCGCAAGTTTTGTCAGTGTGTATCCGGGCGTCCCGCCCAGTCGGTCGGCCACCTCGTATCGGACTTGCGTTTGGCGAAAGCCCACCCAGCGGACCAAACCGCGCAGGAAACGAGACCTCTCTCGCACTCGCCGGACTGCATCGACGGCCTTACGGTCCAGAAGGCGGAAGTCCGTCTGGTCGGTTACGTCCATACCTGTCAGCAGGCGGATCAGGCGATAGACACACTTGACCGCCAGGCGGCGAGGAAGCGAGACGTCTTTGGTGTGCGCCTTGACCGTGCAGACGACCTCGTAGCCCTGTCGCCACTTGGCTGCCAGTTCGGCGATTACCTCCGGCGGATGCTGGCCGTCGGCGTCGAGACTGATTACCGCCGAACCGGTCGCATAGTCGTAACCGGCTGTTATTGCCTCCTGGGGACCGAAGTTGCGTGAGAATGAAACATATCGGACGCGATCATCGTCTTCGTGGAAACTGCGGATAATTTCCGGCGATTCGTCCGTAGAACCGTCATCAACGAAGATTATCTCGTAAGGTTGACCCAGTTTGTCGGCTTCGGACCGTAATTTCGCGCAGAAAGCGGGGAGGCTTTCTGCCTCGTTGTACACCGGAACGACGAAACTGAATGTAACAGATGTTATGTCGTGGTGCTCAATTTCGGTCATATTTATCTTTCCCGCATCGAACCGGAATATCTTCGAGGTAAATCCTAACCGATTGTTTGTTTGAAAGCCCCTATTTTTTCGGCGGCAGAGCGATTAGTCCAGCCTGCCCCCGGACCTTATTTGTAAATTTCCATCCGCATTTTCCCGATACGTTTGCATAAGATGCCCCCGCAAATCCGGCAAGTAGCACACAATCGCCACCAGTTCGGTCTTCATTTTCTTTTTTCCATTCTGTTATCTGTCTGCTTCCGCATCGCAAAGCCAATCGGCAGCCGTTTCAAACAGAACGTGATGCAGTGTGAGGAGCGATTCGTAATCAAACGCGACCTTGGCGTCGCAGAAACCCTGTGGCGATTCGTGAGTCATCGGCATTGCGGCGCCGGCGTGATAGAACATTCCCGTCTGGCTGAGCGCCGGGGGGCACTCGCCGCGAGGGCCGTCTTCCCGGACCCGCGGCCACCAGTCCGGCTGGACCGGCTGAATCCCCCGCGCCTCGAGCGCCGTAGAGTACTTCTGGGCGAAGGCGACGACATCTTCCTTCACTGCCACCGGCGCGTAGTTCGTCTGCAGAATGCCGGGCGGGGCATGGTATCCGTGAAGATTCAGCAGCATGTCGGGGCCTTCATTGCAGACAAGTTTCATTATGGCGGTCGTTGTCCGGCTCATCGGGGCGATCCAGTTGTCTTGGGCGAGGTTCACGCCTTCATCGTCGAAGTAGCAGCCTAGGAATCCAACGTTGCCTTTCATCGGGTGAACCTCTTTGCATCCGGGCCAGCCGTAGAGGCTGCCGTCTTTTCGCGTGCCCTGCCCGACACGGTGCATATCCTCTTCCGGCAGGCCTACAAAACCGTCGTACGGGCAGCGCGCCCGCCCATCGGGATTGGCGATGGGGATAATAATCAGCCGCAAACGCCGGAGTTTTTCGCGCAGTACCGGCTGGGGTTGTCCGGCGATGTCCTTTCCGGTCTCCAGGATGCTTATTGCCGAGATGGCGCCGATTGTCCCTTCCGGTTCTGCGCCGTGCGCCCCAGCCTGGATCATCAGCACGGGCCTTTTTCGCTCGCTGCGGCGGTAATAAGTTTCCGGTTTTCCGGCGCCGAGGGCGGAGTTCCAGTTTGCCGTCCCGCGGAGTTCCGGCTCGGCGTCGCCGTAGGTTACCGATCAGACAATTCTGCCACCGGGCGATTTGCTCAACTGCTCGACCTTTCCGGCGTGAACTTCCTTCTTGAGAAATTCACTAACGTCCTCCACGCCGGGCCGCCACCACAAAGGGACAGGGACGGAACTGGTCATGATTTCGCCTGACGGGTTTTCGCTCATCACAATATTTCCTTTCATTCCTGACAACATGCGTTCACCGCCGCAAGCAGGGTTATCGCGGCGGTTTCGATTCGAAGAGTCAAATTTCCCAAACTAATGTTCGCAAAACCGCCCTCGCCTGCTGCGGTGGTCTCGTCGCCGGAAAGCCCGCCTTCCGGGCCGATAAGGATAACGATGCGTTTTCCCGACGACCATTCCTTCATCACAGTCGGGATGCCCATTTTTCCTCCGGCGTGTCCTAGAATCTTAATGTCGGCGTCGGTGGAGGCAAGGAAGTTTTTCAGCGTTTTCGCCTCGGCGATTTCCGGGAGGAAATTATTTCCACATTGCTTGGCGGCGGCGATGCAGGTTCTTCGCCATCGGTTGGACGGAGCGGTTTTGGCGACGCTGCGTTCGAATATGACAGGCTGGAGACGGGCGGCGCTCAGTTCGGTCGTTTTCTCCAGCAACCAGTCCAGCCGCTTGCCTTTCGGGACGGCGAACGCCAGTTCAACGAGCGGTTCAGGGCGATCCGTCGCCCGCCGGCGCCGGAGAATGTGGACGTCGACCTTCTTTCGGCTGCGGATGTGAAGTATCCCGTCGGCGCTGCCGCCGGCGCCGTCGAAAACCTCCACCTCCGCACCATCGGTCAGACGCAGGACATTCAGTGCGTGATGGGTCTCGCCGGCGGACAATTCGACTGTTTCGCCGTCCGGCGAATCGACGAAGAAGCGGGGAGTCTCACGAGGGACTTTCATCTTCTTTGTCCTTCGGCACGTCGCGTTTCCGGCCTGAAAGAAGCAGGATGTCGCGCAAATGCTCGATGTTGGAGGCATCGAGCCATCGCTGGTGGAAATTATGTTCCTGGACTATGTGTGCGATAGCCATAAGGGCGCGGAGGTGGTAATTTCTCTCGTCGCGCGACCCGACCAGAACAAACGCAGCCCGCACAGGCTCGTTCTGACCGCTGAAACGCACCCCCTCCTTGCAGCGAATCAACAGCATTTCAAAGATGTTTTCGCCATCGACGATGATATGCGGTATTGCCAGACCCGGTTCGATGACGGTGCTGGAGGAGGCCTCTCGCTGGCGGAAAAGTGTGAGCAGGTGCTGCTTGTCGATATCCATTCGCCCCGCCAGTGAATCGGCCGCTCGGTCGAACATCTCATCGGCTGGGACAGACCCGTCCAGGTCGAGAATGTCGCAGTGGCGGACAAGATCGTCGAACCTGTCGCGGATGACGTCGTCGCGCTCCAGAGCAATCTGCTTGAGTTCCTCTTCCAGTTCGCTGCGGTAGATTTCTTTCGATACCACGCTGCGAACCATATACACCAGTGCGCTTTCCCTGCTGATGCTTCGGCGGACATAGACGAAATACCAGATAACCCCGGCAAGGGCGAATGCGCCCGTTGTTATCAGAGGAATTGCTCCCATCTCAACGATGAGGAACGCGCACAGCACAATTCCGCTAATCTGTATCCACGGGTACAGCGGCGCGCGGAACAGGGGGCGGTAGTTCTGGAGATTGCTTGCCCGCATGATAAGCACGGCTACATTGACCAGCAAAAACAGCATAATCATCATAGTGCTGGCGACCTTGACTAGGTTCTCAATGCTCAGCAGCGCGATAATGGTGATCATAAATACGCTGGTGATGAGGATGCTGACGTGAGGCGTGCCGAAGCGGGGTGAGACCTTCTGGAGAAATCCCGGCAGCAGCCCGTCACGGCTCATTGCCATCGGGCTGCGGGAGGCTGACAGGATGCCGCTGTTGGCGGTGGTGATAAACGCCAGCATTGCCGCGACCGACAGGAGTATCATCCCGCCGGGACCCATAAATTTTTCGGCTGCCAGGCTCAGCGGGGTGAGGTTGTTGGTGAGTTCCCCGGCCTCCATCACGCCCACGACTACGAAAACAGCAGCGATATAGAACCCTGTAACGACAAGTGCGGCAAGGAACATCCCGGCGGGGATGTTACGCCCGGGATGATGGACCTCTTCGGCGACACTGGCAACCTTGGTCAAACCGCCGAAGGAGATGAACACCAGCCCGGCTGTGGCGAAGACCTCGCCCCACCCCTTTTTCATGAAGTCGGCGAAGTGGGGGTGTTTGGTAGCCGGCACGCCCGCGATGACGAACACGCTGATTATCGCCAGCAACACGGCTACAAGGATGATTTGAAGCCGGCCAACCCCTTTGACGCTCAGGGTGTTCAAGGCCATAAAAAATACGCAGCATCCTATGGCGATGCCCTTAATCGTCCACTCGCTTATCTGTCCATCAGGCCGGATAAGCCTTGCGAATGCCCCGATTCCGATAAGGGCGAACGCCGCCTTCAGGGCAATGCTGAACCAGTTGGCCAGACCCGCCAGAGTTCCCGGAAGCGGACCCATGCTCCGCTCGATGAAGAAGTAACTTCCCCCGCTTTTGGGCATCGCGGTGGCAAGTTCCGCCTGGGAGAACATCGCCGGGATTACCATCACGCCGGCCAGAGCATAGGCCAACACCATCGCGGGACCGGCATTGGCGAACGCAAGTCCCGGCAGAACGAACAGACCCGAACTGATCATCGCGCCGGCTGCGATGCAGAATACACCCCAGAACCCGAATTTACGTTTAAGTCTCGCCAATTTTATCCGCCCTCAATGAAGCGTTTTTTACTACGGAGATTCTAATACCCGGAAACGCCAAAAGGAAACGACAAATGCAGACCAGGCAAAGTATAGCAGGGATGCGGGGGATAGTAATTTGTTGTAAAAAAAAAACAGAGAAGAAAAATATTTTGTCCCCCGTATCTCGTGCATCCTTGCTTGACTTGGCCATTGTTGCCCTTGACAATCTCTTCTCGTATGGGCAAACCGAAAGTTACCGTTGTCATTCCCTGCTACAACGTTTCGCAAGCCTGCGTGGATGTCATTACCCGCGCCCAGGCCCGCGCCGACCGCGTTATCGCCATCGATGACGGGTCAACCGACGATACGCTGAAATGGATGAAGACCACCGGATGCGAGGTCATCGCCCTGCCGGAAAACCAGGGAAAGGGTGTTGCGCTGCGGCACGGATTCGAAGCGGCAATCGCGGATGACTGCGATTACGTCGTTACGCTCGACAGCGACGGTCAGCACCTGCCCGAAGAGATACCCAACCTTGTCTCGGTTGCGGTCGAGACCGGAAGCGATGTGGTCGTCGGTTCGCGCAGAGTTTCGGAAATGCCTCCGCAACGGCAGGTGGGAAACCTGCTGACGAGGTGGACCTTCCGCCTTCAGACCGGTAAAAAACTCCGCGATACGCAAACGGGATATCGTCTCTTCACACCCTCGGCGCTGCGAAAAATGATGCCGGACCTGAGGTGGGGACGATACGAGACGGAAATGGCAATGCTCTTCAACGCCGACCACCTCGGATTAAAGATGACAACCGCACCGATCTCCACTGTATATATCGGAGACAATAAACTCACCTCTTTCCGCAATCTTCCGGATTCGATCCGAATATTTTTTGTCGTCCTGCGCTACGCAGCGGCGGGGATTTCATCGGCCATACTGGAGTTCGCGCTGTTCTCGGCAGTAGTGGGGTTGTTTGGCTTCCATTACATCCCTGCCTTGCTGATTTCACGCGCAGTCGCACTGGTTAATCACTATCTTGTTTCGCGGTTCTTTGCGTTTCGAGTGCGAAAGAAGATTCACCGAGATGAAATGTTTCGCTACGCAGTGGTGGCCGGGATGAATCTGGCGGCTTCATTTGCGTTTCTGCACCTGCTGATAGGCCTGGCCGGGCTTAACGCAGTTCTGTCCAAGGCTGTCTCGCAGACGGTTCTGTTCTGGGTAACTTTTTTTCTGCTTAAGCAATACACGTTCAAAGTTTCACTTCGCGCCCATGCGGCAGGAAAACCATAGATCGCACGGCTTTTGCTTTTGACTAATCCCTATTATTGGTCAAAATGCCTTTCCTGAAACCTTTTCAGGGAGCTTGAAATGCTTTGGGAAGAACTGACCGCTGACGAATTCGCAGGTGCAGTGGACGATTGCGAGGGGGTCTGCATTATCACGTTGGGCGTGCTGGAACGTCATCTTCACCACTTGCCCCCTGGGACCGATCTTATGCTGGGCCAGCATGTGGCGGAACTGGCTGCCCGGCGCGAACCGGTGGTGGTCTTTCCGCCGTGGTACCTGGGAGAAGTGTACGAGGCGGTGTGTTTTCCCGGCACCGTCACTCTGCCCCCGAAGTCAATGGTGGAATTGATGTTGGCGATATTCGATGAGATAGGGCGGAACGGCTTCACCAAAATTATCACTTTTCTGTCTCATGGCGGGAATGTTTACCTGGCTCCGTTTCTGGCGCAGTGCCAACTTTTCAGGCAGAAATCCTACCAGGTGTACTCGCTGTTCTGGGATCAGGGCCTGACAGAGGCGCAGCGGGCAAAGTGGAACGCCGTCATGGAGACCGACGGGGGACAGCACGCCGGCGAATCGGAGACGTCGATAATGATGGCACATCGTCCTGACCTGGTGAAGATGGAGGCCCTGGACGGTCAGGTTGCTGAACCCCTTGGTCGGCTCGACCACGTCAAGCCCGGATATACGGCATTGTGGTGGTACGCAGACTATCCGGAACACTACGCCGGTGACGCCCGGACGGCATCGGCCGAGAAGGGAAAAGTTCTCACCGACTTGCTGGTCGATTCGCTGGCGGCGTTCATCCGCGCGGTAAAGAACGATACCGTCACACCGAAACTGGCTTGGGAGTTTTTTTCGGCGCGAGGGAGAATTGCGAAGCGGGCAGAAATAAGACCGATGAAAAAAACGCATCGGGCGGCTTAAATCGGACCGCACGTCCGATATCACTCGTCCTGATTCGTCCGCAACGAACAAAGTCGGTGATTCAACCCGCAGGTGATTTGCCTTTGACGAGAGTATCTCTTCGGTCAAAACACATTCTTTGGAACGATTTGCAAGAAGTCGCAAGATCCGGCTAGGAGAAGTTGACCACTGGCGAATTCGCAAAGGCTTCTTGTCGAAACGCTCAACCTACCCTCACTAGAAGGATAACATGTATCGAACACGCTACATCACTTGACCTCAACTGATTATACACCGGTTTTTACTGGACAAATTCGCCTGTTTAGAATAAAATGATATACGTTATCAAAGGAGTTTGTATATCTGCGGATGAAGATAACGTAGGGGGTGATTGGAACGTTTTCGGATAAGCAGGAGGGTTTCTTGTGCGTGCGAATTTATTCATCGTGATTGTTACCGTTCTGGTTTTCTGTAATTCGACCCTGGCTGATCGGGACATACTGGCCGATACGTACCTGGACAAACTTCACGGCATGTGGCTGGGAGAAATTCTCGGCAACTATGCCGGCAGACCTTATGAGGGAAATTGCGCCAGGGGCGGGTTGGTTGTTACTGTCGATTGGAACTCTTTCATAAACACAGACCCCTGGCATGGCGACGACGACACCTGCTTTGAATACGCATACATGAACGTCCTGAAAAGTAACGCCACTCCCAGCAATGCGGACATAAAAGCGGCTTGGGAGACGCACGTTCCTTTACCGTCCTTTTATATCGCCAACAAGCAGGCCCGTTGGCTGATGGCCGACGGACTGGCGCCTCCGCAGACCGGCAGCATCAACAAGAACATGCACTGGTACGCGATTGACTCGCAGATTACCACCGAGGCCATGGGGGTGGCGGCGCCAGGCCTTAGGCAGCGTTCATCCGATCTGGCCGGTCAGTTCGGGTCGGTTACCAATGACGGTTATGCCGTACACGCCGCCCAGTTCTACTCGGCCATGTACGCCGCTGCGGCATTCGAGTCCGACACTGAAACCCTCGTCGCCAAGGGGCTGGAAGTGGTTCCGGTAACTTCCAGAACGCATCAGATTATTCAGGACGTCGTGGGGTGGTATTCCGCCGACAAGTCCGACGGTTCGCTGGACTGGCGTGCAACGCAGGAGAAGATTTACGACAAGTACGTCGGGACCGACAGCAAGGGAAGATACCGTTACTGGATTGAATCGACGGTCAATACCGGATTGACGACAATGGCTGTCCTCTACGGCCAGGGTGATTTTAAGGAAACCGTGGAAATCGGCGTCCTTGGCGGGTTCGACTGCGACTGCAACCCCGCTACTGCCGGCGGGCTGATAGGACTTATCAATGGTTACTCCGGACTTCCGACGAACCTGACCGGCGCCGCTTCGGACAACTATCATGTTGATACGTTGGTGAATATCCTGAAGGACACGACTATCTCGCAGGTGGCTGCTGATTGGCAGACGGTTGCTGAGGCGCAGATTTTGGCGGCCGGCGGGTCGAT
Organism: Planctomycetota bacterium; assembly: GCA_034190305.1. Classification (GTDB taxonomy): domain Bacteria; phylum Planctomycetota; class Phycisphaerae; order SM23-33; family SM23-33; genus JAUWNJ01. The sequence continues at coordinate 12,538 of JAXHSV010000031.1, forward strand.
CAGCGGTTCAGGCGCTGGCAGGACATATCACCTGCCCGATGCCGACAATATCGGCCCATTGACGGAAAAGCCCGACCCCGTCGGACCGAAGGGCCTGGTCGGGCAGGTCCTGGCCGCCGGCGGAACCGTTACGGTCTCATCCAGTATTGAATATCATAATCCAGACAACGACAGACAAAACCTCGATGCGATTATCGACGGGATTACCGACGTCAGTTACAACGGGCATCTGCCTTACATGACCGACGACGGCGAAAACTCCCAGCCGGTCGGAGGGGATTACTACCAACTGAATTTCGACCGCGATGTAACATTTGGAGCCGTTGTATTCTACGAAGGCGATATTAAATGGAACGGCATCAACTCCGACCCCATGGACAGCGAACCGAGAGGCGGATATTTCCTGAACCTTATCGTCGAGGTCGGCGACGACGGCGCCTTTATCGAAGTGTCCGATCTTCATATGAGCGAGGCGCTCGATAAATTCGAATATTTCCAGATTATCGAATTGACATTCGATCAAGTCGTCGGCGATGCCATCCGGATTCGCGGCGACGCCGGCGGCACGGGACAGTTCACCAGTATCGTTGAACTGGAGGCGTATGTTCCGGAACCTGCTACTGTCGTGCTGCTTGCTTTCGGCGGCTGGGTGCTTCTGCTCATGCGACGAAACAGACAAACAGGTTGATTTTGTTACACTGGTTACTTCAGAAACAAGGCGCACTTCGGCAAAATCGGCCGCAAAGAACATCTCTCGCGAATGATTTGCTTTTGACAAAACCCTCTGATCGGTCAAAATACCTTCTCTGGAATTATATAACGGGAGATGGAAATGCTTTGGGAAGAACTGACCGCCGACGGATTCGCAAAGGCCGTCGTCGATTGCAAACGAACGTGTGTGCTTCCGATGGGCGTACTGGAGCGCCACGGGCCTCACCTGCCGCTGGGCACCGATATGCTTGACGCACACTACGTTGCCGACCAGGCAGCCCGGCGCGAACCGGCCGTCGTCTTTCCGCAGTGGTTCCTCGGACAGATATACGAGGGCAAATGCTTCCCCGGAACAATAGCCATCCCCCCGAAGTTGCTGCTTGAAGTGATGCTGTCGGTCATCGACGAGATCGGCCGTAACGGATTCACCAGGATCATCCTCTACAACGGACACGGCGGGAACGACTCCCTGGTGAAATTCCTTTGCCAATGCCAGTTGGCTGAAGAAAAACCCTACCAGGTATATTCGCTGTACTACGATGCCGGCCTGAGTGAGGAGGACCGAGATCGCCTTGCCAGAGAAGTCTGGACCACCGAAGACCACCACGCCGGTGAGAGCGAAACATCTTTGATTATGGCCCATCGTCCTGACCTGGTGAAAACCGAAGCCCTGGCCGGACAGATCGGCGAAGCCCTGGGGCGACTCGATCACGTCAAACCGGGCTATTCGGCGCTGGGCTGGTACGCCAACTACCCCGAACACTACGCCGGCGACGCACGGAAAGCATCGTCCGAGAAGGGTAAAGTCTTCGCCGAGGCCATGATCGACGGACTGACCCGTTTCATCCGCACCGTCAAAAACGATACCGTCGCCGGCGAACTGTCCGACGAGTTCTTCAAACGAGAGCGGGAATTGCGAGACGGGCGAAAGGAACGCAAAGCGTGAGCCATCAGAAGCGGCATTTACTGGAAAAGGTGCAGGTTCAGATTGCGGCTGTTGCTGCACTGGCAGTGGTGTATTTCCTGATCGCACCGGCCTTGAGCCCCTGGGAGTCGGGCGGAGCGACGGCCTTTGTACCGATGGGCGATTACAAGGGACTTGTAATTTTTGCCGTAGCGGTCTGGGCATTGGCGGCGGGTTGTGCGGTGCTGACGCTTTCGGCAAGACCCGAGGGGGCGCTGTTGGCGACGCTTGTCGCCGTGGCTGGGTTTAGTTTCAGGAGCGGTTCGGCGCGAACGCTGCTGTGGCGATGGGATGGTAACCTTCCCCGCCTGTTCGCCCTGCTGTCGGCGGAGGTCCTGATCCTGGCGGTAGTGGCGATCGGAGCGATGGTCGTCATCGCCATGGTTCGCGCGGGCATGTGCCGATTAGTGCCTAAACTTACCCGGAAATATCCGGCTCCGACTGCAAAGTCCGCCGGTGAACGGACAGGAAAAACACGGGTGATGCACGCAGCCGGGGCTGTGATTATGGAACTGGCAATTGCGATGCTGCTGCTGGTGATAACCTTTCGATCAACCGATCGCGGGCAGGTCGCTTTCGCCCTGGCTGCGAGTTTTTTCGTCTCGGCCCTGGCGGCTCATCAGATATTCCCGATCCGCACTGTCGTACCGTTGTGGTTCGGACCGATACTCATGGCGGTGCTTGTTTTCGCCCTTGGATGGGCAGGATCTAACGCCGGCGGTGTGGGACCAGCCTGGCAATCGGCGCTGATATCGGCCAGGAACCTGCCGCTCCGGGCCGCTCTGCCTGTTGACTGGATGGCCCTGGGGGCAGGCGGGGCGGTGGCCGGTTTCTGGATCAGCAGCCGAATGCACGAAAACGAAAAAGAGGTAAATAATAAAAAGCCTTGAAAAACAGCGAACGTTGCTAACCCTCGTTCCAGGAAATCAAACCCAGGAGAAATGAATTGAGCGATTCACGTATTGCCGCACAGATGTACACGCTTCGGGAGTTTCTCAAGACCCCCGGCGACATCGCAAGGACGCTGGCGAAGGTCAAGGCAATCGGTTACGAAGCCATCCAGATTTCGGGCTTCGGACCTTACGACCCCGCCGAAGTCGCAAAAATGCTTGAAGGCGAAGGACTTGCCTGCGTATCCACGCATACTTCGCTGGAAAGACTTATCGAAGAACCGGATGAATTTATCGAAGAACACCACCTCTGGGGATGTAAGCACACGGCGATAGCCTCGATGCCAAAAAAGTATCACAATCCCGACGGCGTTAAGGCTTTTGCCTCAAAGGCCGACGAAATCGGGAGCACACTCGCCGAAGCAGGAATAACACTCGCATATCACAACCATAATTTCGAGTTCGTCAAATCCGGCGGCAAGACCTGGCTGGAGATTATTTACGAAAACACCGCCCCGGAGAACCTCAAGGTCGAGATTGATACATACTGGGTTCAGGCCGGCGGAGGCGACCCCGCCGAGTGGATCCGCAAATACGCCGGAAGGATGCCCGTCCTGCACGCCAAGGACATGATCATAGGCCCTGACGGGAAACAGCGCTTCGCCGAGATCGGCGAGGGCAACCTCAACTGGCCTGCTATCCTCTCTGCCTCAAAGGACGCCGGAGTCGAATGGTACTGCGTCGAGGAGGATGATTGCTACGAACGCGACCCGTTCGAGGCACTGAAAATCTCGCTGGACAACCTCCGCGATATGGGAGTGAAATAGGTGTATCCTGTGTAGTACTTCGTCAACTTTTCAAATTTTTTAGCATGATTATGCGACACAGAGGCGCAGAGATTCAGAGAATAGAAAAAGACCAATATGTTTTTTTATGTCTCTGTACCTCTGTGTCTCTGTGTCGAAATTTCGATGCTCACTGATTCAATCTCAACATAGTAGTGGTGATTTGAATTATGCCTGAAAATGAAAAACACGGATATTTCGGCCCCTACGGCGGGCAATTCGTACCGGAGACGCTGATGTCGGCATTGGCGCAGTTGGATCGCGAGTACCACGCCGCTATTGTCGATGAATCGTTCCTGTCGGAGTTTGATCGCTGCCTGCGTGAAATTGCGGGCCGGCCGAGCGAAATGTACCTTGCGCAGCGCCTGACCGAAAAGATCGGCGGGGCGAAGATTTACCTGAAGCGCGAGGACATGAATCATACCGGCGCGCATAAGATTAACAATACTCTCGGGCAGGCGCTTCTGACGCTGCGGATGGGCAAAAAGCGGGTCATCGCCGAGACCGGCGCAGGACAGCACGGCGTGGCGACCGCTACGGCAGCGGCAGTGTTCGGACTGGACTGCGAAGTCTATATGGGAACCGAAGACATCCGCCGTCAGGCGCTGAACGTCTTCCGCATGGAACTTCTGGGCGCTCGCGTCGTTCCGGTTACCACCGGTCAGCGGACGCTCAAGGACGCCTGCAACGAGGCGATGCGAGACTGGATGGGCTCGGTTTCGCATACGCATTATATCCTCGGTTCGGTCGTCGGTCCTGCGCCGTTTCCCGAGATGGTCCGCGAGTTTCAATGCTGCATCGGGCGCGAATCGCGCGAGCAGATACTCGCAGCCGAGGGGCGCCTGCCGGACGTTATCGTCGCGTGTGTCGGCGGGGGCTCGAACGCAGCCGGTATCTTCGCACCGATGATCGACGATAAGGACGTCGAGATGGTCGGCGTCGAGGCCGGCGGGCGAAGCATGGGCCTGGGAGACCATGCCGCCTCTCTGGTCGCAGGGACGCCCGGCGTGCTGCACGGCGCGAAAAGTTACGTCCTCCAGGATTCCGACGGGCAGACCGCAGAAGTCCACAGCGTCTCAGCCGGGCTGGATTACCCCGGCGTCGGGCCCGAACACGCACAATGGAAAGACACCGGCAGGGTTAAATACACGACATGCAGCGATGAAGAGGCGCTCGACGCCGTCGTCGCGCTTTCGCAGGCAGAAGGGATTATCCCTGCACTGGAGTCCGCCCACGCAGTGTCCGAAGCCATGAAAATCGCCGGAAAAATGAAACCGGAACAGATTATCCTTATCAACCTCTCAGGCAGGGGCGATAAGGACTGCAACGAGATAGCGGATATACTCAAACGTCGAAAAGAATAAGTCCACGGATTACACGAATTGCACAAATTTATTAAAGACAGAAATGAGCAACTTATCTAACAATCGGCTTATACGGATTTTCGCGGAGTTACGTTCGTCCAACAAAAAGACTCTTATGCCGTTTCTGACGGCCGGTTATCCGAACCTTGAGACGACCGAGGCGCTGCTGAAGGATTTCGAGGCGCGCGGCGTGAGGATCGTTGAATTGGGAATCCCGTTTTCCGACCCGATCGCCGACGGGCCTACGATCCAGGCCTCTTACACCGATGCCCTTTCCGGCGGCGTAAGCAGCGGAAAAATCTTCGATATGGTCCGGTCATACCGAAAATCTTCCGCTAGCCGCGACCGGAAGGGAGCGGGTAACGGTCTGGCTCTCGTGGCTATGGTCAGTTACTCTATCGTCTTCAAGCATGGCGACAAATCATATCTGGGCGCCGCAGCCGATGCCGGTTTTGACGGGATCATCATCCCCGACCTGCCGCTTGAGGAGGCAGCGGAACTGGAGCCGCTGGCTGGGGCGGCGGGCCTCGCCAACGTTATGCTGATCGCCCCGACGACCCCGCCGGACCGGCGGATCGAAATCGCCCGCCACTCGCGCGGATTTATCTATTTTATCTCGGTCGCCGGCATCACGGGCGAGCGCGACCGTCTGCCGGAGGAATCCATTCGCGCTGTCGCTGAACTCCGCACCCACACCGACACGCCCGTCTGCATCGGCTTCGGCATTGGAGATGCCGAAGCCGATGC
>JAXHSV010000310.1:0-2802 GCA_034190305.1 Planctomycetota bacterium
TCGCCGAAGCGACCGGCGAAACCATCAGTAACGACGCCTTCGTTTTTGGGATAGCGCCGCATTCTTACGGCGCCGCCGGTTCGCGGGCTGCGTTCGTGAACGATGAAGATTATTCAGCCGACACTTTGCGTTCGTTATCGACTCTTTACAACGCGATTGTAACCAACGGCTACGCCGCCGGACTCGGCAATTCGGAGACCTCCGACACACTTGACGCCGAGAGTTTCTTTGAGATGCTCCGCATCGGCGGGACGCTGGCCGAAGCGATCGCCGTGGCGGTCTCGAAGATAGATTACACCACAGTCGCCGCCGGAAGCCCGCTTATGACGGTCGCCTTCGCCTTGGGCGGATACAACATCTATCGCGGCGTAGGCGGCATTGAAGACATCGACTGGGACAGCCCCGTCGCTTACCTCCGGGACGGTGAGGATAATATCACATTTGTTCAGGACCTGCTGCCGGGCCTGCATTACATCTATGCCGTCCGCGCTGTCTCATCGGCGGGGGTCCAGGAGCGCAACACGCATGTCATTACATACGTTCGGACGGACGAGCAGGGTAATCTCCTGTCCGCCCCTCTCGGGCGTCCGACCGACCTTGTTGTCAATGTGCAGCAGAGCAACCTGTTGGTCGGGTTTTCCTATTACACACCGCCGGGGTTTGCCCAGACTGATGGTTTCGACATTCTCAGTGATAACGGTACCGGCCAGTTGGACCTCGATAACCCCGTTGCGACGGTCGAGCGTTCGCTGTATGAGCGGTTCGACTTTGAGGTTTCAATTACCAGGCCTGAAATGCCGGTGCTTATGGCCGTCCGCGCACGCGAAGGTCAGCGCACCGGGCCTATAAGTGAAATACTGTTTATCCCTCTTTCGGGCGCACCGGCACCGATTCAAATCCTGTAAGGAAAATATAGTGAGCGATTTGACTATTCATCCTGCTTCAGCGCCGAGAAGTGTAATGAACCCCCTGCCTCTGCTCGTTTACGTCAATGGTTTGCGGAGGAGAGATATGCACGTAGAAAGGTGGAGTATTCTTCCCGGCCCAGATTTCGCCGGAGCGAGGATATCACTTTCCATGACCGGTCCGAACTGCTCCGCTCCCCGAATCGAGGATATTGGAACACTGCCTGTGGTGGGCTCCGGTTTGCAAATCCGCTTGTTTGGCCCGGACCGGCGAGTGGTGTTCGACGGTTACGTAAGTCGGCATCTGGCCGGTGTCGGACCCGACGAGGAATATCTCGCCATTGAAGCAGAAGAGGTCCTGTCGGCGCGCCTCAACCGGCTCATTGCGGGACGATGGCAGGAAAGCGCCGACTTGGTTGTCTTCGTACCCGTCGGCGAGTGTGTCTTCAACGTCGAACCGGACGGATTGGCAAGTGAAAACACACACGAGGTCCATTCCCGTTCCTGCCGGGTCTTCTGCAGCGATGCGGGCGGGCAACTCTGGTCTGTCGCCGACATCCTGAATTATATCCTCGCCACTACAGTCCCTGCTGACATAGACGCATTGGGTCTGGAAGGTCTGGCGGATCAGGCCGGTACGATTTATCCGCCTCGGTTTTCTCTGACGGGGTTGCCGGTGCGCGAGGCGATTACCCGTACAGCGGCCATTGCCGGACTTGCGGTTCGGAGCGGTTCGGTCAGCGGGAACGGTAGGACATCCCTGGTCTTCTATCGTCCCGGTCGGACAGGCAGGCGAAGAGCAATTCGTCTCCAGCGCGCAGGCGAAACATTCGACGCCGGGCGGAGCAACCTTTGGAAAGGCGGGATAACTTTCAATCGCAGGCCTTCTCGGCCTACGGTCTCGGTTATCGGTGGCCTGAAGAGATACGAATCGACCTTCATGCTCCAAAAAGGCTGGGATGTCGATATGGAGTCCTATCAATACCGCGACTTCGTTCGAGGCGATGCAGACGATTGGCCGATGAAAGCCGACGTATTCCGCAAGTGGGTCCTGAACGAATCAGGGCGGTACTGCGACGAACCTTATAACCTCGAAACGTTCGACTTTACGGACGTCAGCAGCGAGGATTTTATCCTGACCGACGCCCGCCTGTTCAATCCATGCCTGTCGGTTTCTTCAACCGGCGGGAGCCTGGGAATCGTCGTTGAAGTAAGTTGCGACGACGGATCGACCTGGCGGCGTTACGGTGGGGCGGTTCGTGTAGCCGACGACGAGTGTGCGATATATCTGGCCGATGACGCCTTGCCGGCGGATTATTTCCAGGCCGTCGCCATTGATGGAACCGCAAAGGTCCGCGTAACTGCTACCGTTACGTCGGACCGGCGAATAAACGCCGAGATACCCGGCGACGCCTCGTGCCCGGCGAAAATAGTCCGAGTTTCCTCCGCACAATGGGAAAAAGTCCACAATGACAGCATATTTTACCAATGCGAGGACCTTCCGGCTCCGGATGAACGCGACGACACGGGCCGACTGAATCAAATCGCAATAAGCCTCCGCGAAACACAGTCATCGGCGGTTGAAGCGGATATGTCGCTTGGCTGGGTCGATGTGGCCTGCGACGTAGGAGACATCATCGAGCAGGTCGAAGGCAGACGACTTGAGCTGAATGTCTTTCCCGACTCGACGCCGCACATCCGCGCCGTCGAGCACCGTTGCGACGAGGAATGGACAACGCATCTGAAAGTGAGTGGATAATAATGTCCGGACAGAACGATTATTACGACGCGCTGGGGCGATGGGTGGAGGTATCGGCCAGCAAGGCCGCTCAACTGGTGCGAATTACCGACCATGACGAATCCAATCGTTACACAGCCCGACCTGTCGTCTTCGACG
>JAXHSV010000311.1:0-2758 GCA_034190305.1 Planctomycetota bacterium
TCGAACCAAGAACCTAGCGGTTAACAGCCGCTCGCTCTACCAATTGAGCTATCGGGGAATATTTACTTTTGCCGCATTATATCAGAAGCCTTGCCAGCCGGCGCTGATAAACATCATCGGAACTCGCTTACCGATTGAGCAGGATTTCTCTAATCCATCGAGCCGATTTCATCCTCTTGATCTGTTTTTCTCGATTCATTGCATCGCTTCGCGTCGGGTGGCTCTCAGCCCAGACCAATTCCCAGGGGCCATTCTTGCGGGTGAATTTAGAGTGCTCCTCATCCGATGAATTGTGTTCATTCAAACGGCGAGACAAATTATTCGTGAAACCGATATAGAACAAACCTGACGGATTCTCCAGCACGTAAGTCCAAAATGGTCCAGAACCGTACTCCAAATTCCTCGACTAGGACTCGAACCCAGCGGTTAATCCCGGCGCGCCGGGACTCGCTCTACCAATTGAGCTATCGGGGAATACGCCTGCCGGCCGGCTCGCCGGCGGCAGTTTTATACCTTTACCATATCGGTCCAAAAAGTCAACCGTCTTTGGCACAACCGGCGGCAAAACCTGCACACTTGACAGTCATCATCGGCCGGTCTACATTCGGGCGCATTATGAGAGTGCTTTCCGGCATACAACCTTCCGGCCGGCTTCACGTCGGCAACTATTTTGGTGCGGTCCGGCAGTTTCTGAAGCTCCAGGCTGAAGGCAACGAATGCTTCTACTTCATAGCCAACTATCACGCGCTGACGAGCATACAGGACAAGGCCGAACTGGAAGCAATCACGCTGCACGTGGCGACGGCGTACCTGGCACTGGGCGTTGAGCCGGAAAAAAGCGTCTTCTTCTGCCAGTCGGACGTGCCCCAGGTCGCCGAGCTGTGCTGGATACTAAATTGTGTTTGTCCGGTCGGCCTGATGGAGAAATGCACCAGCTATAAAGACAAGCTCGCCAAGGGCTTGCCCGCCAGCATGGGGCTGCTGGACTATCCGGTTCTTCAGGCGGCGGACATCGTTATTTACGACGCCGACCTCGTGCCCGTCGGCGCAGACCAGAAGCAGCACATCGAGATGGCCCGCGACCTGGCCGGCAAGTTCAACCGGACCTTTCAGAAGGACGCGCTCGTACTGCCCGAGCCGCACATCGTGCCCGACGTGGCTGTGGTGCCGGGCATCGACGGGCAGAAGATGTCCAAGAGCTACAACAACACCATCGAGATTTTTCAGACGCCCAAGGCTACACAAAAGCAATGTGCCCGGATTGTTACCGACTCGACGGATTTGGAATCGCCCAAGGATCCCGAGCGGTGCAACGTCTACGCCCTGCTGAAGCTGTTCGCCGACGAGGCCGAAATCGGGCAAATTGCCGATAAATACCGCGCCGGCGGTTATGGCTACGGCCAGGCCAAAAAGCGTCTGGCCGAGTTGATTAACGAGCAGTTCGCTGCCGCCCGCGACCGCTACGCCGAACTGGAAAGCCGCACCGATTACGTCCGTGATGTGCTGGTTGAAGGCGGCAAAAAGGCGCGCGAAATCGCCGAGGCCACCATGAACCGCGTCTGCGAGGCCTGCGGAATCGTCACCAACCGGTAGGTAAATGTCCGAATACCGCGTCAACCTGGATATCTACAACGGGCCACTCGACCTGCTGCTGTACCTCATCCGGCGGGAGGAGGTCGATATTTACGACATTCCCATCGTCCGGATCACCGAGCAGTACCTCAAATACGTGGAGTTGCTGAAGCAGCTCGACCCGAACCTGGCTGGCGAGTTCCTGGTCCTGGCTGCGACGATGATAGAAATCAAGACGCGGATGCTCCTGCCGGTGGCGCCGGCGGAAGAGGGCGGCGAAGACCTCCAGATCGATCCGCGGGCAGATCTGGTCCGCCAGCTCTTGGAGTATAAGGCGTTCAAGGACGCCGCCGGCGACCTGGCCGAGGCTGCCGGCCAACAGGCGCTCAAGTTCACCCGTCAGCCGGTAAAGGATGTGCACGCTAAAGACGACGAGCTGGACCTGGAAGATGTGCAGATATGGGACCTGTTCAACGCCTTCAGCGGCCTGATGGAGTCGATCGGCCACCGGATTACCCACCAGGAGATTATCTACGACGACACACCGGTGGAGCTGCACGCGACCGACATACTCGATCGGCTCGAACGCGAGGGGGCGATGACCTTCAGCCGCATCTTTGAAGGTCGCTCCGCCCGCAGCGAGATACTCGGTCTGTTCCTGGCGCTGCTGGAGCTGATCCGCCGGAAAAGAATCCTCGTCACCCAGCAGGGCAACTTCGGCGAGATAGACATCCACCTGAACCCCGACTCTCCGGCGGACCAGGACGACCCCGAAAAGCAGGCTTCGGCCGACGAATCCGCCCCAGAGCCGCAAACCACGCCTGAAGGCAGCGCCGACGAGGGACAATACGTACCTGAGTCGCGGAATTTGTCCGGACAGGACGACGCCGAAGTAATGGAAACCTAGCCTGAGTCAATGGCCCGTCGCGACCCGAAAACGCCCGGTAATACACCACGGCCAACCGAAGGGAGGGTCGGCTGGAAGTGGGCGATGGCAATTTTCCTGACGGCAATGGTATATCGGGCAGCGTGCTTCTCTGTCATCGGCCGAAGCCCACTGCTGACCTGACCCCCTCCCCGTGAATTAGTCCAGGTCTTGTGAGAGAATCCGGACGGCCTTGAGGCCGGAAAGGATTCTCTGATGAAGGCGAAGCATAGTCCCGAACAGATCGTAGCGAAGCTTCGG
>JAXHSV010000312.1:0-2718 GCA_034190305.1 Planctomycetota bacterium
TTCGGTCCACAAGGATCACGACGGCGAACCGGCCATAGTTTGGACATGTTCGATGCACCCTAATGTTCGCAGGTTTCAACCGGGAAAGTGCCCGATTTGCGGGATGGACCTTATTAAAGCAGAGGACTCCGGCGGTGAACGGGTTTCGCCTCGCCGCTTCACGACCAGCGAATCGGCCAAGGCGCTGATGGACATAGAGACCGCCGCCGTCGAGCGGAAGTTCGTTACAGCAGAAATTCGCATGGTGGGCAAAATCGACTATGACGAGACGCTCCTGTCGTACATTACCGCCTGGGTTCCGGGTCGATTGGACAGACTATTCGTGGACTACACCGGCATTCCGGTCAGAAAGGGCGACCACATGGTCGAACTCTACAGCCCGGAACTGCTAAGCGCCCAGGCCGAGTTGCTCCAGGCGATCGAGGCGGTCAGGAACCTGGACAAAAGCGATGTCAGCATTGTGCGGGAAACAACCGAGGCGACCGTCATTGCCGCCAGGGAAAAACTTCGACTATGGGGGTTGAGTCCCGAGCAGGTCGCCGAGATCGAAAAACGTGGTAAAGCCTCGGACCGCATAACCATCAATGCCCCATCCGGGGGCATAGTCGTTCACAAGCACGTCCGCCAGGGCATGTACGTGAACACCGGCACACGAATCTACACCATCGCAGACCTTTCGCAGGTTTGGGTGAAACTGGACGCATATGAGTCCGACCTCATATGGATTCGTTATGGACAGAAGGCGGAATTTACCTCCATCGCTTATCCAGGTGAGACATTCACTGGAGCTATCTCCTTTATCGATCCTGTTCTGAATGTTAAGACCAGAACCGTTAAGATTCGAGTCAGCGCGCCTAACAAGGCAGGGAAACTCAAACCTGAAATGTTCGTCAAGGCAGTGGTCCGCGCCCAGGTTGCAGCCGGGGGAAAGGTAATGGAGCCGGAGCTGGCGGGTAAATGGATCTGTCCGATGCATCCTTCTGTCATAAAGACCTTGGCGGGCAAGTGTGATATATGCGGGATGGACTTAGTGCGTACCGAATCACTCGGTTATGTCAGCGTCGATTCGTCTAAGGCCGATAAGCCGCTGGTTATTCCCGCTTCAGCCGCGCTTGTAACCGGTAATCGCGCGGTCGTTTACGTCGAAGTGCCCGGAACCGACAAGCCCACATTCGAAGGACGCGAGGTTCTCCTCGGGCCGCGGGCCGGTGATTACTATATCGTCCGCAGCGGACTGAAAGAAGGCCAGCGCGTCGTAACACGGGGAAACTTCAAGATCGACAGCGCCATGCAAATCCAGGCCAAACCGAGCATGATGAGCCCCGAGGGCGGACCGGCCGGCCCGGAACATCACCACCATTGAGGATACCGGCGTGGATGATGACTACAAACAACCGTCGGAAGAACAGAATTCACCGATAGGCAGGCTGTTGCGACTATGCCTGATTAATAAACTGGTTATAGGGTTGCTGGTGCTGGGCGTAATCGCCTGGGGTATCATGGTTGCGCCCTTCGATTGGAAACTCGCAGGTCTTCCTCGCAATCCCGTGCCGACCGATGCAATCCCTGACATCGGCGAAAATCAGCAGATTGTCTTCACCGAATGGCCGGGGCGATCGCCCCAGGACATTGAAGACCAGATTACGTATCCGCTGACGGTTTCCCTCTTGGGCGTTCCCGGAGTCAGAACCATCCGCAGTTCCTCGATGTTCGGATTCTCTTCCATCTACATCATCTTCAAGGAAGACGTGGAGTTCTACTGGTCTCGCAGCCGCGTGCTTGAAAAACTCAACAGCCTCCCCGCAGGGACGCTTCCCGACGGCGTCCAGCCTATGATCGGGCCTGACGCCACCGCCCTTGGACAGGTTTTCTGGTACACGCTTGAAGGGCGCGACGCCGAAGGCCGACCCGCCGGCGGATGGGACCTGGAGGAACTACGAACCATCCAGGACTGGACGGTCCGTTATCACCTGTTGTCGGCCGATGGGGTTGCGGAGGTCGCCTCGATAGGCGGCTTCGTGCGCGAGTACCAGGTGGACGTCGATCCCGACGCCATGCGGGCTTACGACATTACGCTCCCGGAGGTGTACGCAGCCGTCAAGGCCTCGAACATCGACGTGGGCGCCAAGACCATCGAGTTAAACCGCGTGGAGTATTTCATTCGCGGAGTCGGCTTCATCAAGAAGGTTGAGGATATCGAAGATAGTGTTATCAAGGTCAACGAGAACGTTCCAATCAGCATCAAGCATGTGGCTGCGGTAACGCTGGGTCCGGCACTGCGGCGGGGGGCGCTGGATAAGGACGGCGCCGAGGCCGTCGGCGGCGTCGTGGTCGCCAGATACGGCGACAATCCCCTTGCCGTTATAAATAAAGTCAAGGAAAAGATTGCCGAGATTTCACCGGGCCTGCCCGGCAAAACGCTACCGGACGGTACTGTTTCCAAGGTTACCATAGTGCCGTTCTATGACCGCGCCTCCCTTATCTACGAAACACTCGGCACGCTGAACGACGCCCTGGCGCAGGAAATCCTGATCACCTTCATCGTTGTAATCATCATGGTGATGCACCTGCGCAGCAGCGTGCTTATCGGCGGGATGCTTCCGCTTGCGGTGCTGCTTTGCTTCATCGCCATGAAGACGTTCGGCGTGGACGCGAATATCGTGGCCTTGTCGGGGATCGCCATCGCAATCGGGACGATTGTCGATATGGGCATCGTCG
>JAXHSV010000313.1:0-2703 GCA_034190305.1 Planctomycetota bacterium
AGTCAGTAACCTTATTGTAAAAACGGCGTTACTCCAGAGGCAAGAAAGGAATTGATAGCCAAAATCTTCAGCCTCAGGAGAACGCCATGGATGGATTTATACAAAAGTAGGACAAGGATGTCATCGGTATTCTTGACGGATGGGATCGTCTGATGATTCGCGATAAAGAAAATTCCGTTTTTTATAATTTGTGAAATTTGTGTAATTCGTGGACTCTCTGTTTTTTTGTTTCCGTGAAATCCGTGGACTTATTTTTTCAGGTCGTCAACGTCCGGAATCGGGCCTGCCGACGCTTTTATAACGCCGTCTTTTTCGGCAGCGTCCGCTACAGCGCCGGCGACAGCAGGAGCGACACGCGAGTCGAACGCGGACGGAATGATGTAATCGCTTCGCAGTTCATCATCGCCAATCACCGCCGCTATGGCGTTGGCCGCCGCTATCTTCATTCCCTCAGTTATGCTTGACGCCCGGCAGTCCAGCGCGCCGCGAAAGACGCCGGGGAAGGCAAGAACGTTGTTAATCTGGTTGGGATAATCGCTCCGTCCGGTCGCCATTACGGCTACGTAAGGAAGGGCGTCGGCCGGCTGGATTTCCGGATCCGGATTCGACATGGCAAAAACGATTGGGTTATCGGACATACTCTTGACGTTATCGGCGCTAAGCGTACCGGGCCCCGATACGCCGATAAAAACATCCGCACCGGCGATTACATCGGACAACGAGCCTTTAAGACCTTCCGGGTTGGTGTATTCGGCATACTTCAGCTTGGCGGGATTCATGTTCTCGCCCCTGCCCTTGTAAATCGCCCCGGCGCGGTCGCAACCGATGACGTTTTTCACACCGGCAGCCATTAGCAGGCGAGTACACGCCACGCCGGCTGCGCCCGCCCCGCCAAAAACAATCTTCAGCGACGTAATATCCTTTTCCACGATTTTAAGAGCGTTGGTCAGCGCCGCCAGGACAACAATTGCCGTGCCGTGCTGGTCGTCGTGGAATACCGGGATGTCAAGTTCATCCCGCAAACGCCGCTCAATCTCGAAGCATCGTGGAGCCGAGATATCCTCCAGATTAATCCCGCCGAAGGTCGGCGCAATGGCTTTGACAATCGCTACGATTTCATCCGGTTCCTGGGTGTCCAGGCATATCGGTATGGCGTCCACGCCGCCAAACTGTTTGAACAGCAGCGCCTTGCCTTCCATAACCGGCAGCGCCGCCAACGGACCCAGGTTGCCCAGGCCGAGAATGGCGCTTCCGTCGGTAACCACAGCCACGGTGTTGCACCTTGTCGTCAACCGGTATCCACGCCGTGGGTCTTCGTGAACGGCTCGGCAGACCCGTGCGACACCCGGAGTGTAAAGACGGGACAGGTCATCCGAATCGCACAGCGGATACCGGCCCGCAATCTCCATCTTGCCGCCCTCGTGGCAGGCGAAGGTTACGTCTTCAGCGCTGATGACATCGACGTTTTCGACGGCTTGGAGCGCAGAAACAATTTCCCGCTGGTGATTAACGTCCCATGCGCTGATGTTAAAGTCGCGGACAACATATTCCCTTGTTTCATCAGCAATCTTGATGACGCCTACATCTCCACCGGCCCGTCCGATGGCCAACGCCACCTCCGAAAGCATCCCCACACGTTTTGGAATACGAAGCCGGACCGTAATGCTGTATGCCGGACTGCAAACACGCTTCATAAACTATGCCTCCACGACAAATTCTCATTGCAATAATACAAACCCGCGTGAAAATACACCAGAACCTGATGCTTCAGACATCCTAACCGGTCGATGAGGAGCCATGTGATGAAATTATATCGGGTTTTGGACGAGAATTCGCA
Source organism: Planctomycetota bacterium (assembly GCA_034190305.1). GTDB lineage: Bacteria > Planctomycetota > Phycisphaerae > SM23-33 > SM23-33 > JAUWNJ01. The sequence goes on from JAXHSV010000313.1 coordinate 1,838, forward strand.
GATTATATATGCAGCCGACGCCGGCGACGAAACTCTCCGCCGCGTCGAGGGCGACATCTTCGGCGAATATTCCGTAACAGATCGGCCCGTTCGAGCGGAGACTATCCTGGCGCCCCTGACGCCACCGGCCATCTTCGCCGTCGGCGGAAACTATCGCTCCCACATAGAGGAAGTCGGCGCCTCCATACCGGAAACACCTGTGGTCTTCGCCAAGGCGATTACTTCGGTCATCGGCCCGGACAATGAGATTATTCTACCGGCCTGTGGGCCCGACCACGTGGACTACGAGGTGGAACTTGCCGTTATTATCGGTCAAACATGCCGGGATGTCCCCGCCGCTGATGCCGGTGAATTCATCCTCGGCTATACCGTCGCCAATGACGTCTCCGCCCGCGACTGGCAGAAGCAGATACATCAATGGGTCCGCGCCAAGAGTTTCGACACCTTCTGCCCGCTTGGTCCATGCATCGCAACCGATGTCGATCCGTCAGACCTCCATCTGAGAACCACCCTCAACGGAAATGTCATGCAGGATGCGACCACGGATGAGTTGATCTTCTCCGTGCCGCAACTGGTCGAATTCATCTCATCCGACCTGACACTGCTTGCCGGAACGGTCATACTGACCGGCACGCCGGGCGGCGTGGGAGAAGCCCGTTCACCACAGGTCTATCTCCGTCCCGGCGATACGATTGCCTGCACCATCGACGGAATAGGCGAACTGACCAATACCGTAAAAGAGAGGGACTAGGGACCAGGGATTAGGGACTTGGTATTCCGGTCATTTGGACAGGACATATCGCAGGAGGACATCGTCGCCAATCTGCTCAACTTGTGGCTTCGGCAAGGCGAACGCTTCATCAATG
>JAXHSV010000314.1:0-2700 GCA_034190305.1 Planctomycetota bacterium
GGAATCGATTGAATTTGTTGAGTCTTGCTGCTCATTCATTCACCTCTTGCTTATCAAGAATAATATCCTCAAGCCGTTTGACGGAAAGCAGAAGGTGCTGGGTAAAATAGAGAGAAAGATACAAGGGAAAGAAAAGTGCGAAGGTAAACAATCCCACGATGAGCGTTACCGTCGAATCAGTCATCCGATCAATAGAGGACGCTCCCCCCGGCAAAAGACCGACTATGAATAAACACGCGCCTAACACAGTCATCAGAACGAAGAAATAAATGTGAAATTTCTTTGCACATAACTCAATACACCATCTGGTTCCGGCAATATCACCTTTAAGTTTCCGCTTTTCAGTCATTGTTGTTTCCATTCTCTTGAGTCTCCGGTATCTTCATAAGCAAAAATGACACGGCTTGCGAGCCTGCATTGCTACATTCCGCACCTCTTTTTCCCAAGACCCTGACTTTCAAACTAAATCTGTAAGGTAGTTGCCTTCTTTTAGCCGCGATAGCGGCGTCTTTATTAGCCACGGGCGGTAGCCCGTGGAATAATAACATGTATCCAATGCAAGCCCCGTATGGGGCGTCTTATTCAACAACAACCTTTTTCACCAGCAAAGCCCAAGGCGCCCTGCCGGGGCTTGAAAAAACATACATCCTCGAACCCCAGGCTCCCGCCTGGGGCTAAGAAAGACGCCTCTACGAGGCTTCAAACAAATCCAAACAGGACAATCATTTCAGAGCAGAACCCAAGTCCCTAATCCCAACTCCCTTTTGTTTGTCTGTTAATCATTGCTGCGATATAACCGGCTGCAAAGCCGTTGTCGATATTGACTACGCTGACGTTGGATGCGCAGGAGTTGAGCATTGCCAGCAGGGCGGCGACGCCGCCGAAACTCGCGCCGTACCCGACCGACGTCGGCACGGCTATTACCGGAACGGCAACCAGTCCGCCGACGACGCTCGGTAAGGCACCTTCCATACCGGCGACGACGACGATGACATTCGCCCGCTGTAAATCCTCCGCCGACGCCAGCAGGCGGTGCAGACCGGCTACGCCGACGTCGAAGTGCGTCGTAACGCGGGCGTCCGATATTTCCGCTGTGGCTCGTGCCTCTTCAGCCACCGGAAGGTCGGAAGTCCCGGCTGCGACAATAGCAATATGCCCGACGGGTTCCTTTCGCTCGCTCTGACGGAGCGTGATTACACGGGCAGCGGTGTTATATTCAGCCGCCGGGAACTTTTCGGCCACCGCCTCGTACACTTCGCGCGACGCCCGGCTGGCAAGGACATTCTCGCCACCGGCGGCAAGACGTGAAAATATCTCAACTACCTGTTCGGGCGTCTTGCCCGGACAGTAAATAACCTCAGGAAATCCGCAGCGTATTGCCCGGTGATGATCGACTTTCGCAAAGCCGATGTCCTCGAACGGCAGGCGGCGAAGTTTTTCGACGGCTTCGTCAAGGTTAGTTTCACCGGCCCGGACGGATTCCAGCAACTCGCGTAACGCAGATTCGTTCATGGGGAGTATTATAAGGATTTAAAGAGATGTTGCGATATATACTCTCCATGCAAGCCGTAGCCGCCAGGAAGCGGTCCAACCGCCGTTGATGTTCTTGCCGACCGCTCACTGGCGGTCGCGGCTCGTAAGACGACTTACCCCCCTACTTTATCAATCCCTGTTTTTCATCATTTCCGTATGCTGCTCGATAAAGTTTTCTCGGAGAATGCGGTAGTTGGATCGTTCCAGTTCGTTGCGCAAAGTAAGCGTAGCCGAGCCGGTGATGCGCCTCGCTGCCGAACTTTCGCCCCGTGCCAGCGCCCAGCCGCAGAAGATGCCGACGACAATCACGGCCGACGCGATAATCGGCACCAGGCTGCGATACAGCGTCCGGCGGAAATGGGCATACTGCTTCCGCCAATACAAGCCGACAAATTCCCTCACGCCCCAAAACAGCAGAAACGCAACCACTGCAGCAGACAGCAACGCACCATGCGCCGACACAAACATTTCGAGCCGCATGAGCCGCAGACCAGCCGGTTTGAACGGTCCGGCCCGCCAACCAACCAGATAAACCACGACGACCAAGGTGATGAGAGCACCAAGACCTGCGATCCATCGCCGGTCACGAAGGCGCAATCGTGGTGGAACGTCCAAACCAATTTCGCCTGCCCGCCGGCGGATCGCCGAATAACCAAACCCCAGAAGCAATACACATATCGCGCCCAATGTAACCACAAATTCAAGGAGCGTCTTGCCGGCAGTATAGTTTAGGCCATACACCCTGTCGGATGCAGTCAGGACATAGGCATAAAGGGCATAAACTGCCACCGGCACAACAATCGCCAGCAGGCAAATCTTTCCGATTCGACCCCAGCCAACGAACAGGAGTATGGGTTTGTTTCCGGGCCTTTGGATTATCAGGCTCACCAGCGCAAGCCCGCCCAAAAACAGGGCCAGGAGGATAAATATGCAAAGCGACAGTAAAAGCCCCATCTCGGCGGCGACGAATTGCTCGGCTGTCCGCATCGGCTCGAAATCGGGCTTGTAGCCGGAAATCCCCGGGGCAAGAATCGCCATCATCATTCCGGCGTGCACCAAGTCGCTCTTATCCAACCCGGGACGCTTGCGGATTTCATAGAACAATGCTTCCTGCTGCTGCCGGGCCAACCGTGCCTGTTCCGTTCGCTCCGGCTGATTGAGTTCCTT
>JAXHSV010000315.1:0-2688 GCA_034190305.1 Planctomycetota bacterium
CCGCAGCCAATAAGGGCGCAGAAGACCCCCACACACCGGTCAGTTTCACCACCCCCCCGACCCGGACCATTCCGGCTATCCGGGCGACAGGTTCCGAAGAAAGGATGCGCTTAAACACCCGTTTATATTATCGTCCGATTGCCCAACGACTACAACCATCTTGCCGCGGCGGCGATGCGTGTGTATTGTGAAGGCCGACATGTTGAAACGGCCACTATGGATTATCCTCTGTGTCGCATTGGTTTTACGAGCGGGTCTGTTGGCTGGCGGTTGGCGACAGACCGGGCGGTTTTTCAGACCCGATTCGGCCGGTTACGACGCCCTGGCCCGTTCGCTGGCAGAACGCGGCGAGTTTTCGCGCACACCGGACGGGCCGGCGGAACTGTTCCGCACGCCCGGATATCCGATCTTCCTTGCCTACGTCTATTCTCTCAGCGGAAACTCCGTCCATGCAGCCCTGGCCGTCCAGATACTCCTGGACGTCGGGCTGTGTGGTCTGGTGTATCTGCTGGGGGCAAGGCTTTTCGATCGCCGCGTCGGGTTATGGGCGGCGGGACTCCAGGCCGTCAGCACAGTGGCAATTGCCTCGTCCGTGCAAATCCTTTCCGACAGCCTGTTCGCCTTCCTGCTGACCGCCGCGATCCTGCTGCTTGTGCATTATTTCAAAAACGCGGCATGGCCATCCCGCCCATGTTCCTGTACCCAAGAATCACGGGCGGGACGCCCGTGCTACCGGTCTTTGCTTCTCAGCGGGATCGTCGTCGGGTCAGCCTGTTACGTCCGTCCCGTCGGTTTATTTTTTGGGGTAATGGTGATTGGGGTTCTGCTGCTGCGATGCCGGTCCGTTCGGTCGGCGGGAGCGTTTGCAGCGGTGCTGGCGTTGTGCGTTGTTCCGTGGATAGTGCGGAATCATTACGCTGCCGATTATCGCGGTTTTTCCACTGTCCCCGCCGAGGCTGCGTTCAAGTTTCAGGGGCCTTATGTGATGTCGAGAGTCGAGGGCATTTCCGTCGAGTCCGCCCGCCGCCGGCTTGAGGCTGAACTGGACGAATACAAGTCGGCGGAGAATCCCACTCCGGGGCAGTTGGAGTCCAGGCGGGCTTCGCTTGGTTTACGCGTCCTGCTTCGGCATCCGTGGGCGTTTCTGTCGATGCAAGCGCGGGGAAGCCTGACGGTCTGGGCGCCCGGCGAGGTGGAACTTCCGTCGCTGCTGGGCATTGAGACCGGCGGGCGCGGCACAGCCGAGGTTCTCGCCAGCAAAGGCCTGCCGGCTGCGGTGCGGCATTACCTGGGCGGACAGATGTGGATTCTGTGGGCGCTGACGCCGTTTATTTTGGTCCTGCTGTTGCGATACGGACTGGCAGCCATTGGCGTAATTCGACACGCCCGCCTTCGAATGGGACCGGCCGGCTGGCTGGTGGTTATTACGGTTTTGCTCTTCGCACTGCTGCCGGGGGTATTCGGGCATCCGCGATTTCGCGTACCGATTACGCCGCTGTTGAACGTTGCCGCCGGTGCCGGAATGGTCTGGATTATCGGTCGCATTCGCCGACAACGACGACCGATTGACCGATCGGCACGGGTATAAGCCTTTCGATGGCTGATAATGTCGGCACAAGGCGATTGAACATTCTGGCCTTTGATGCGCTGATTTGCGGTTTTTTCATCACCCGTCCCTGCCACCACCATCCAAACGCCCCCGCCAGGTTCATGTAACGTCCATGGACGGGTTTCAGCCCGGCGGCGCTAAACGCCCGCTTTAGAGACCGCAATGTGTACCGCCTGAGATGTCCCATTGCCCGGTCCATTTGCCCGAACAAAACAGGCAATGCCGGGGCCAGTACAATCACCCGCCCGCCGGGACGGAGCAATTGCCCCATCCGCCGAAGCGCCCCGACGTCGTCGTCGATGTGCTCCAGGACGTTCAGACAGAGGACGGAATCAAAATCGCCCCGCTCCACCTTCTGGCTGGGACATTCCTCGATCCGGCGGGGACTTATTTCAACGTTCAGATGTTTGGCGAATCGCATGGCGAGGTATTCGCGATAAGGCTCGAACGGTTCGAGGCAAACGACCCTCTCGGTGTTTAGAAGAAACTGTGTGATGTTGCCGACGCCGGCGCCGACTTCAACCACTGTCTGGCCCAGGTATTCCCTGACCGTATCAAAAATCCACAAATTATAGTGGTAGAGCGTCGAAAGTATCGCCAGACTGGCCGAGACAGCGTCGGCGGGCAGGTCCTTCATCTCGACCGGCGCGACGTGAGAATTGGATTTATTCTTCGGCGGAGAACTCACGTCCAGTCAGACTACACCACAACTTTGGCCAAGGCAACACGCTATCTCCTCTGCCAACGTTTTCCTCCAGGGTTCTCTCTATGAACTACAATGTATCTTTCTTCGTTTTCTTTTGCTTGAGGTGTTTTCGTAGAACATTTTTGACATAATCCGGCATTGGTTCGCTGTATTCCCGGGCGGATGTGGCCAGTGCGTCATAATCGCCAACTTCCTGCTTGTCCCAAACGATATCAAGACGACGCATTTGGCGCATTGCGATGTGCGTATAGGCGGTTGGATTGGCCCAGTAGCAATTGATACAGATTTCCGGATTTTTCGATTTCATCCAGTTGGCGCAGTGCTCGCAGGACCATGATTTTGCTCGATTACAAGAGCCGCAAAGCGGCATATA
>JAXHSV010000316.1:0-2625 GCA_034190305.1 Planctomycetota bacterium
GGAATTCCAGGGACACAATACTGATTTTTATTGACGTTGATGTGCACAAGTTGGTAGTATTCCATTATGGCGAGGCTGGCTCGAGTTGTGGTTCCGGGGATGCCGCACCACGTTACGCAACGCGGCAATCGTCGGATGCAAACGTTCTTCACAGAGGACGACTGCCGCACTTATCTGTCGCTGCTATCGGAATGGTGCCGGCGATATAGCGTGGCAATATGGTCGTACTGCCTGATGCCGAACCACGTTCACCTGATTTTAGTTCCATCCAGTGAGGACGGGCTTTGCCGGGCTGTCGGCGAGGTTAACCGCCGGTACACGCGTCGGGTGAATTTCCGCGAGGGCTGGCGTGGCTACCTGTGGCAGGGACGGTTCGCGTCGTTCGTGATGGACGAGCCGCACTTGATCTCGACGGCGCGGTACGTGGAGCGGAATCCGGTGGAGGCGTCTCTGGTGGCGTCGGCTGTGGACTGGCCTTGGTCAAGTGCCGCCGGGCACGTTGCGGGGCACAACGACGCGGTGGCTGAAAGCGCATGGTTGGCCGAGAGGACGTCCGGCTGGGTGTGCACGTGGGGCGAGTACCTTCAGGAGCCCGACGAGGCGGAATTCGCCTCTTCGATGCGACGCCACGAGAATACGGGGCGGCCACTGGGGAGCGAGGAGTTCCTCAAGCGCCTGGAACGCCGAATAGGCCGAAAACTCCTCCCCGGAAAACCAGGCCGACCAAGAAAGTTAAAATAATAGTATTGTGTCCCCAGAATCCCCCCGCCTTCGGCGAGATGATGATGTCCAGCCGTAGAGATTTGGATGGGTCTGCAACTTCGAATGCACGCCCAGCAGTGTTTGCCTCGGAAAGCGTGCCGACCGGGGCGGTGAACCAATAGACAAAGTTAAAAGGGCGTCGAACCGGAAGGGCCTCGCTCTGGTTGGAAAACGGCTGGTCAGTAATGCTCTCGCCGGGAAAACGAACGTAGCCATCAGCTATTACGCCAGACATCACAGTTCCAGCTCCGATGACTGGCAGACTTTCAAGATTGTTTTTGCTGAGGATGCTTTTTTGTCCATGTATTACCAGGCCGGTGCGTTTTATGCTGAGTATAAAGAAGGAGGTAAACGCAAAGTTCACGGAGTTGCCGCCGGTCTGGGCGACGATTACCATAAGTACACGATTTCCGTGGCTGAGGGCCAAATCGACGTCACGGTGGACGGCAAGCACGTTAAGAAACTTCCGACAAGTAAAAAGATGACGATAAAAACTATCGAATTTTACAGCAATAGGTCATCAAATATCTTCGTAGTCGATTGGTGTCATGCTGAAGAAATCAAATGAACGCGTCGTGCTTAAAGAACGTATCTTTAGCCATTGATGGCACTTAGGGCATCGGCGTCAAGTGGTTTACCTCCGGGAGGCATCCGGATGCAGGAAAATGGGAGATGCCTCCCCTTCCCCCAACAATCTGATGAACGTATTTTACGCATCAGAAGTGGACTTGTTGTCCCCAATATGTCAAGGTAGCCAAATTGCCTTATCGAAGGCCGCGTGGGGCTGGCTTTTGCGTAAAGGTTCAGAGGCTTCACACGCGGCGCAGGAGTGCAAATTAATCCTTGTGCTGGATACACAAAGCTGGAATGGAGAGATATATTCGACATGGTAAAGAAAAGGCAACTGGTTCCACTCGACGGTAAATGGAAAATCGCCTTCGACCCTGACAATGAAGGCAAGGCCAAGAAATGGTTCGGCAAGCGCGCTGCTGTGAAGGCGGCCGCAATAAATGTTCCTTCGGTCTGGAACCTGGCCAGGCCCGGCTATACCGGCGTAGCCTGGTATTTCAAGGACTTTCGTGCACGTACCGAATGGCGCAACAGGGCAGTCAGGCTGAAAATCGGAGCCGCTAATTACTATTCGGAAATCTGGCTGAACGGCCGGCGTGTCGGATGCCATGAGGGCGGATATACACCTTTTACTTTCGATATCTCCAGGTATCTCGTTTTCGGCGGCGCGAACAGGCTGGTGGTCAGGGTTGTCGATCCGCCGAAGGACAAGAAAGTCGATGGTTTTATCAAGAAGAACGGACGGGAAAACAACAGCGAAATTCCATGCTCCAAGGAATGGTGGGGTTACTATGATTTCGGCGGGATATGGCAATCAGTCGAATTGATTATTACGGAGAAGGAATATATCCAGGATTGCTTTGTTATCGGTGGCCTTAAGGGGAGGCTGGAGGCGGAACTAACCATTGTTGCAGCATCTGCCAGCCATCAAGCGGAGGCGAGATTCTTCATCCGCCCGAAAGGCCGTTCTTCAGCTCCAGCCTTAGTGAGCAAGATTAATATCCGCCTGGACAAGGGGGTAAACAGGCTCAAAACGAGCTGTAATGTTTCCGGTGCGCGGTTATGGTCTCCCGAATCGCCCAATCTCTATTCGCTCATCATAGAGCTGCACAGCCAAGGCAGGCTGGTCGATGCGTTTGAGACCACCTTTGGGTTTAGAGAATTCGACGTCACCGGCAGGAACTGCTATCTGAACGGGCGAAAGATTATCTTAAAAGGCATCCTGATGCAGCCGCACTATCCCAAGACCCTTGTCTATCCCATCAATGAGGATTTGGCCAGGCGTGAAATCAG
>JAXHSV010000317.1:0-2611 GCA_034190305.1 Planctomycetota bacterium
GGTTGATGAACACTCTTTGGACAACGCAGCGTCTGCTTTGTGATATCGAAGATTTCGCGCTGGTGTTGGGCGGCGCATGGTTCAACAACCCGGAAGCCGACACTGCCGCCACCGTGGAGTCGTTCGTAAAGATGGAGTTTGGCATAAGCAGAGCCGGTCGAGTGGCATCCAAAATCCTCAAATTGTGTGCAACCGTCCCACCTGGTCGGGATGTATTCCTGCGGATGCTGGGAACACTCCCTGCCCGCTGCGGAAAGAACTGGCATCCGACGGAATTCGAAACGATCCAAGCCGATGACCTGGCCGGTAAAACCGCAAAACTCGGGCGATTCTTCAAGCAAACTTCATCACGTGTGCGAAAAAACCGGAAGAAGTTCGACAATTTTCTGCTGGCCTGCGATATAATCGGATGGGCGTGCCGGCTGTATATCGCATGTCTCCGGGGTTTGTCCGGCCCGAAAAAGCGAAAACTTCACACCGAGGGGAAAAATCTTCTTCAAAGGATATTGAAAGACTGGGACCGCAGACGTTACCGCCGAAGCGAGAATAAGCCTGCTTATTATGAGGATCTCGCCAATACACTGGTACAGAATGTTCAAAAGGCGGTTAATCGCTTAAGTGGCTGAGCCTCGAAGACATATCGCATCGGGAACATCGCAAGAAGGAGATAATTTATGCCCGCGCCTGAACTCACTGCACACTGGTCGCTTAACGGAAATGCAGACGATGCAGCCGGACAGAATCATGGCCTGGCACAAAACATTCAATACACTGAAGGTCCGGGCGGAGCGAGTAACGGGGCCGCTGCCTTTAACGGTCTCGACAGCCTTATCCGCGTGAATGACTCCAATGTGCTCAACTTCGGAGATAGCGACTTCACCATTTCCGTCCGGATTAAATGCGATTTGCCGATGAGAAGCGTCTTTGACGATATTCTCAGTAAGTACGACCCCGTCCGGCGCCGTTGCCGTCATAAGGTACGTCGCAAGTTACCGTGTCTAATGGAAATACTATAGCGCCTTTTCGGCGATTTTACGCACATTTTCGACGATTTTACCGGCGGCTTCGGCGTCGCCGGCCTCGGCGATGATGCGCATTATCGGCTCGGTATTTGAAGCGCGCACATGCACCCATCCGTCCGGTAAATCCACTCGCAGGCCATCTTCGTCGTTGACAGTTGCTCCGGGTCTTGAAGCGAGCGCCTCGCGCACTGCCGAGAGAATCTTCACCGCATCGGCCTGCGGACAGGGGAATTTGTCTTTCAGCATATGATAACGCGGAAGTTCGGCGATCAGTTCAGTCACTTTTTTTCCCGTCTCGGCCAGGTAGTTCAGCACCAGTGCGATGCCAACGAAACTGTCGCGCACCAATACCACTCTCGGATCCATCACTCCGCCGTTGCCTTCTCCGCCAAAGATGCAGCCTTCCCGCACCATCACATCTGCGACGTTGGCCTCCCCGACGGGAGTGCGGTAGAGTTGCACGCCGGCCGACGCCGCCAGGTCGTCCATCATTCTGGAGGTCGAGAGGTTAGTCGCCAGGGGTCCTTTCCGCCGCCGCAGCACAAACGCCGACGACAGCGCCAGCGTGTATTCCTCGCCGATGAACCTGCCGTTTTCGTCAACGACGACCAGCCGGTCGGCGTCTGGGTCCTGGGCGAAACCGATGTCGGCGTGATGCCGCCGGACCGCTTCGCACAGGCCGTCGAGGTTGGCGGCGACCGGTTCGGGTTCGTGGGCGAACTGCCCCGTCGGCTCGCCGTTAAAGTGAACCAATTCGCAGCCAAGTTTTTTCAGCAAAAGGCCGGTTCCCACGCAACCGGCGCCGTTAATGCTGTCGAGGACGACCTTGAATTTCCGCGAGGAGACGGTTTCGACATCTACAATATCGCATACTGAACGGACGTGGATGTCATGGGTCCGGTCATTTTGCGTAGTCGTTCCAGGCGTTTGGGCCGATGAGAATTTCCCGCTTCGCTGGATGTCTTTGAGCCTCCGGGCCTGGTCGTCAGGCAGGTTTTGACCGGAGGGCGTCATGAACTTTATACCGTTGTATGGCGCGGGGTTGTGGCTGGCGGTGATGACAATCCCGCCTTCGGCGGAAAGGTGTTTTATCATCAGCGCCACGCCGGGAGTGCTGACGACGCCCAGGTCGATTACGTTGATTCCGCCGGCGCTAAGTCCTGCGACAACGGCGTCACGGATCATCGCCCCTGACGGGCGAGTGTCTCGTCCAAGGGCAATTGTCGCTCCGACCGGCAGCATTGTCGCAAACGCCCGCCCGAACTGCTCTGCCACCTCGGCCGTCAATGCCTCGCCGACAATACCGCGCACTCCGCTGACGCCAACCATTAATCTGCTCATGTCAGACCTCTACATCTGCTCGACGGTTTCGATACCGAGCAAATCCAGTCCCTTGTGGATTATCCTGGCGGTGGCTCTGCATAGATCCAGGCGGCTTGAACGAACAGGTTCATCGGATTTCAAAACCGGGCAGGACTCGTAAAAGGCCGTGAACACTCCGGCCAGGTCGTAAAGATACCCGCAAAGCAGGTGCGGCAGCGATTCGGCAGCGACGGCTTCGACCGTCTCGGCAAATTGCAGCAGTTTCA
>JAXHSV010000318.1:0-2609 GCA_034190305.1 Planctomycetota bacterium
CGTTCGACGGCGAGGAGGTGGTGAGCACCGAAGGCTACAAGGGGAGGCCGCAGGAGTGAGCACGAAGCCACCGCCATCTCGACAGCGGGGAATGTCGCTGGTCGAGCTGCTAGTTTTACTCTGTTCCGCAAAAACAACTGGGCGAAATCACAGCCGAGTGCGTCGCAGCGCTGGGCCAACTGCCCGGAAAACGACTGCTGGTGGGCGTCGTTCAGCGCGACGGCGAGCCGACCCTGCCCGAAGACGCCACCGAAATCGAACCGCCGGATAGCGATGCGCCGACCATCCGCGCCGAAGCCGCCCGGGCCGATAAGGCAATGGCCGACGATGCAAAGCGCCTGGCGCAACTGGCGAACCTGACCGACGTGCTGACCCGCCGAGGTGAGGAACTCGCAGGAGAGGTCGAATACGCCCGCGCCCTCGCCGGCGCAATGGCAGGGGAAAACCTCTTCGCCGTCCAGGGATGGGTTCCCGCCGAACGAACCGATACGCTGCCGACCGATCTTGCCGAGCAAAGTATAACAGCCGCCGTCGATTCCCGCGACCCGGCAGATGATGAAGCGCCCCCCACACTCATACAATATCCCCACTGGGCCAGGCCGATAAAGGGACTGTTCGACATCCTCGGTACGTCGCCGGGTTACAGGGAATTCGACGTGTCGGGCTTTTTCATGATCGCCCTGCCGATATTCGCAGCGATGCTTATTGGAGATGCGGGATATGGGCTGATGTTTCTACTGTTGCCGATGCTGATTTACCGCAAGGCAGCAGCGGCGGCCGGTCCGGCCAAGGTGCATCTGATTATGGTCGTCGGGGCAGCAACGATGATATGGGGGTTGTTGACGGGAAATATCTTCGGTATTTCACCGGACATGCTGATCCGGTCCGGCGGGATTTGGGCGTTCCCGGGCGACTGGCTTGACAAAGTCCGGATAATCCGAGGCGACCTGTCGGAGCAGACCATAATCATCATGAAATTGAGTTTCATAGTCGGCACGATTCATCTCAGTCTGGCCCAACTTCGCAGTTCGCTGCGGTTGATGCCGAATCTGCAATTCCTCGCCCGCGTCGGGTGGGCTGCGTTTCTCTGGGGCATGCTGGGCGTCATTTGGTATTTGTTCTTCGGCAGCCAGCAGACCCCGCCGGCACCGCTCCATCCGGCGGCACCCTGGTTGCTTCTTGTCGGCGGGACGTTGGCGATTTTCTTTACACATCCCGGCAGGAACCCCGTCAGGATGATCGGCTTCGGCCTGGCGTCGTTTCCGCTTGCGGCGCTGAGCACGTTTTCCGATACGATCAGTTACATCCGTCTGATGGCGGTGGGTCTGGCCAGCGTGGTGATCGCTCAGACATTCAACAGTCTGGGCGCTCAATGTGCAGACGCGGCAACGTGGTTCGCCGGTGCTCCGATCGTCCTTATCGGACACGCACTGAACGTAGCCCTTTGCCTGATCGCTCTTCTGGCGCATGGCGTGCGACTGAATATGCTTGAGTTCGCCGGTAATGCCGGTATTGAATGGGCAGGATATTCATATGAACCGTTTGCAAACATCCGAGTAAAGGAGAACGGATAGATGACTGAAGCATTTCTGGGACAATTGGGTATTGGACTGGCTTTGGGTATGGGCGCTTTGGGAAGCGCATTGGGTATCGGAGCAGCCGGCAGGGCCGCTGCAGGAGCGTGGGCCAAGGAAGGAAAGGCAGGCAAGCCTCTCAACTTCAAATACGTCATCTTTGTCGGCATGCCGCTGACGCAGACCGCCTACGCTTTCCTGCTGTTGTATATCGGATTGTCAAAAGGCGTGTACGATGCACAAATGCTTGCCGCCAATGCAGGAGCATATTTTGGCATCGGTCTGGCCTGCGGGTTGGCGGAACTGTTCAGCGCCTGGATGCAAGGTCTTATCGGCGCAGCCGGTTGCCGGTGCCTCTCCGAAGCCGAAGGAAAAGGCATGGCCTTTATCATATTCGCAATGGGCATAGCCGAAACCGTGGGACTGTTGGGATTTGTGTTCCTCTGGCTGATGCTGCCAAAGGCGTAGAAGTACGATATAATGGACAGGTTCCTTTGGCAATCTCGCGCGGGGCGTAGCTCAGCTTGGTAGAGTGCCTGCTTTGGGAGCAGGATGTCGCTGGTTCAAATCCAGTCGCCCCGACTTGGCAAGACAGCCGTTGGATTTGGCAACAAATCCAGCGGCTTTCTCTTTGTTATCTCTACACTTACGTCGCCGAGAACTCGGTTCAAAGATGCCGCTCGCAAGATACGTTGTTTTCGGCCAATCTTTGAACCGCGCCAAATCTCGCCCGCCCGTTGGGCGAAGTCGAACACACCCACCGCCATGTCCCTGCAAGCCGGGCCGATGTCCCTGCATCGAATATCACCCGTTGCGGGGCCATGATCATGACCCCGCGAGCCCTCCAAATGTCCCTGCATCGTGTCCCCGCAAAGTCCCTGCATGGCTGGATTTTCTTCTGCGCCGTAATCCTCTGAGGCCAAATCCGCATCACCATTCACACCATCGAACGCTATGTCCAACTCGCGCAATCTCCCTTTGATCTCGGCAGTTCGGTCCTGAAACGTGCCCTTGTCGATGTGCCCGGCAAGGTAG
>JAXHSV010000319.1:0-2608 GCA_034190305.1 Planctomycetota bacterium
CTGCAAACAGCCTTCAGCCTGATCGTCGGAGTCGAAAAAAAAGTCCGGCGATTCAGAGACGTACACACCGAAGAGAAGGTCTGACGCGACTTTGCGGATTTTCGTCCGAGATGTTCGCAGTCCGATGGTTTGTGCTCCCGGCATCGGTCCTACAGAGTCATTACTCCGTCAGGATTTGTCATTGTTCCCAAAAGCGCGAGAGTGTAAATTGGCAAAACTTGTTTCATTAGATGAAAAGGTTCAGGCGTAATAATAGTAAGGTGATGAAGTGTTCAAGATAATCAGCAACGATGAAGTTGGCCCGAATGTCCATCGCCTGGTGGTTTCTGCGCCGCGAGTGGCCAAGGCCCGCAAGCCCGGGCAGTTCGTTATAGTTCGCAAGGCGGAGGGCGCCGAGCGAATCCCGCTGACGATTGCCGACGCCGACGCCCGGGCGGGGACGATAACGCTGTTCATCCAGGCCGTCGGAGCGAGCACGAAGCGAATAGTCGCCACGCCCGCCGGCGAATCGCTCCGCGACGTAGCCGGTCCGCTGGGCATGCCGACGCACCTTCAGAAATGGGGCAACGTCGTCTGCATAGGCGGAGGGGTGGGAACGGCGGTGCTGTACCCGCTCGCAAAGGCCCTGGCAGAGGAAGGCAACAAGGTCTATACCGTTATCGGCGCTCGCGGCGCCGAGCAGGTAATCCTGGCGGACGAACTGGCAGAGTTTTCCGAGGAATTATTCGTCGTTACCGAGGACGGCAGCACAGGCCGGAAGGGACTGGTTACCGTGGTGCTGGAGGACATGCTGGCGGGAAAACTTCCCCGGCCTGACGCTGTCTTCGCCGTCGGACCCGTTGCGATGATGGAGGCGATCGCCGAGATGACGCGCCCCGCCGAGATTCCCACAATCGTCAGCCTCAACGCGATAATGATCGACGGGACAGGTATGTGCGGCGGATGCAGGGTTACAGTCGGCGGAGAGACAAAATTCACCTGCGTCGATGGCCCGGAGTTCGACGCCCACAAGGTCGATTTCGCCGGGCTGCGAAACCGACTCGGAATGTATCGCAGGCAAGAGGCCGACGCCGACGAAAAATGCAAATTGGACGAGGGGACCCCAAATCGCAACATATCGCGATTTGGGGTTCCCCAGTACCTCCAAGGTAACAAAGGGAGCGAGTAAATGACGGTTTCGGCGTCGAAGAACGAACTGACCGCCAAAGAGCGGATGGCCATCGAACGAGTCAAAATGCCCGAGCAGGACCCCGCCGAACGGGCGGGCAACTTCCTTGAGGTGAATCTTGGTCTGGACGAAGCCGCGGCAGTCCGCGAGGCCCAGCGATGCCTCCAGTGCAAAAATCGCCGGTGCGTCCGCGGCTGCCCGGTCGAGGTGGACATCCCGGAGTTCATCGAAAAGGTCGCTCGGGGCGACTTCGCCGCAGGGGCAGAGATACTTCTTCGGACCAACGCGCTGCCGGCCATCTGCGGGCGGGTCTGCCCGCAGGAGATTCAGTGCGAGGCTCAGTGCGTCCGCGGAAACAAAGGCGAACCCGTCGCTGTCGGACACCTTGAGCGATTCGTCGCCGACTGGGCCAGAGAGCACGCCCAAATCGGTGAGACGAGAACCGCTGACGCCGGCGGATTCAAAGTCGCCGTTGTCGGAGCGGGCCCTGCCGGTCTGACGGCAGCGGGCGAACTGGCCCGCATGGGACACGATGTAACCATCTTCGAGGCCCTGCACGCACCCGGCGGGGTGCTGCGATACGGTATTCCCGAATTCCGCCTGCCCGAAAGCATCATCGACGCCGAAATCGCCCGTATAGAAAAACTCGGCGTGCGGATCGAGTGCAACGTCATCGTCGGAAAGACGATTACGCTGGATGAGATCCGGCGTGAATTCGATGCTGCCTTCATCGCCAACGGAGCCGGTCTGCCGGTGTTCCTGAACGTCCCCGGCGAGAACCTCAACGCGGTGTATTCCGCCAACGAATTCCTCGTCCGCGTCAACCTTATGACCGCTTACAAGGGCGGCACGGAGCGGACGCCGATAATCCGAGGCCGGCGGGTAGTGATTATTGGCGGCGGGAACACCGCTATGGACGCCGTGCGAACGTCCAAACGCCTCGGCGCCGAAAAGGCCATGATTTTCTACCGTCGCACCGAAGCCGAGATGCCCGCCCGTGCGGAGGAAATCAAACACGCCAAGGAAGAAGGCGTCGAGTTCCACCTACTCGAAGCGCCGACGGAAATCCTCGGTTCCGAAGGCTGGGTCCGCGCGATTCGGATGCAGAAAATGGAACTGGGCGAGCCGGACGATTCGGGCCGGCGGCGACCCGTGCCTATTCCCGGCAGCGAACATGAAGTCGAATGCGACGCCGTCATCGTAGCCGTCGGTATAAACGCCAATCCGCTGCTGACCGCTTCCGAGCCGAAACTGAAGACCAACCGCTGGGGATACATCGAGACGGACGAGTCCGGACAGACGTCGATTCCGGGCGTATTCGCCGGCGGGGACATCGTTCGCGGTTCCGCCACCGTCATCCTCGCAATGGGCGATGGAAAACGCGCCGCTGCGGGAATTGACGAGTTCCTGCGGAAAAAGTAGCATCGGCGGGCGGGCCTG
>JAXHSV010000032.1:0-17937 GCA_034190305.1 Planctomycetota bacterium
GGACCGCCTGCCTGACGATGGTGTTCAAACTGGCCCTGGCGGCCGAGAAGAGATGGCGACGATTGAACGGCAGTGCGTTACTGCCGGAGGTGATTCGCGGTGTGCGATTCATCGATGGCATCGAGGAAAGGGCCGCGTGATGGCAAATCCGTCATCCACAGCTTTTGACAATATCTCTTTCTGAAATGATCGCAAGTAAAAATCGGGAGTGAAACATGAAATATGTCATGTCTTCTAATGCGCCGCCCAGGACTCGAACCTGGGACCCGCTGATTAAGAGTCAGCTGCTCTGCCAACTGAGCTAGCGGCGCTTGAAATCCATAAATTACACGAAAAAAAGGAAAGAATAATCCACGAATTACACGAATTAAACGAATTAAACGAAAGTAAAAAAAGAAAAAGAAGAAAATATTTCGCGAATTATAAAATAATCCGCAATCCGCCTTCGCCAGGAATACGGCGTGACAAGTCTGCAATCAGGAACCGGAGGGAACTTTATTTTCCAGGAGCATTACAAGGGAACGGAAGTTCTGTAATTTCCAACTGCACAACTTCAACGTCTTTTGCCCACCACCGGTCTCATACTCAAGCCGAAGGATTCCCTTATCGGCAAGTTGGGAGGAGTCCAGCGACTTTACCGCACTCCAGGTAATTTGTCTCTTTCCGGCGTAACCGATGCCTTTGTCATCGGCCAACAACTTGCGTCGCAAAGACGCTACCGCCAAACCCAGCGGTATCAGACCTAGTAACGGAAAGACAACAGCGCCGCCATGATTGAAATAATAAGTGAAAACATCACTGGTGTTGCCTTCCTTCATCTCTGGAGGGTACTTTTTCTTTATGTGGGCATCAACAAAGCACCATATCCCAAAACCAATAAATATCCCCGCCACTATGAACAGGCGAACCGCCGGCTCCCTTGTCGCGGGACATTCTATACTGGCCGGGACTTCTTCGTTTTGCACCTGTTCGGCCATGATGAACCCTTTCATTGAGAAACAGAAAATGAAATTCTATGCTTCGCCATGATTATATCGACGTTTCGCACCATTAGGCAATAGTGCGTATTCGGGGGGCGTGGCCGAGGGTGCATCCCGTTTGAGTAGGTAAATCGTCGAAAGGGGTGAAAGACGCCTGTTTGGTGCGAGACCGACGGATGGCTATCCGTCGGCTTTGGGCCTAATCTACCTGATGAAACTGGACACATCCCATAAAAAGTACCTACTGAAATGGGATGCACCCCGTGGCCGAGACGGCTGTGCTACAAGGTTCCACCAAAACCTTTATGCTCCTAATGGTTTGATAGCGTAAGATATTTTGTGTAAGTTTGCGGCTGCATCAGAAATGACGAACAAGTTATAACGTCAGACCCAGCCCAACCATTGCCATGGCTGGGCTGTAATGTCCGCTCTTCGACCGATTTTGCGAAAACCTGCGTTTGTCCGCTTTCGGAACTTACACAAAATACTTGACGCTATCATGGTTTCCGAACAGGCTGAAAATGGAAAAGAAATAATATATAATGTACAAACGAAGTGTGTGTCTTTTCCCACGCGGGTTCAAACAGCCCGGAGAGATGAAATGCCTCCGAGCGCATTTATTGATTGGGAGTGAAATTATAGCAAGTTCTGTTTAGTAGGCTCAGACCCAGTAATAGGCATAAGTTCACTAAATCTGAAATTCAGGAAATATAGAAATATCCCTATAGATACATAATGTTTTTGCCGATTATAATGCAGGTCGGATGATGAAGGGGAAAAAAGAAATGGGCAAGCGAAACAGGGGATCGACGCGCGGCGACCAAACAAGCAGGAGAAACCTGTCAACGTTTGATATAGCCGAGATGATCGAAGTTGACCCCGGTTCGGTTGCAAACTGGATTGACAGCGGCGCCTTGAAGGCGCATCGAACTCCCGGGGGACACAGACGCGTAGCCGTCGATGACCTTGTACGGTTCCTCCGTGAACATAAGATGCCGGTTCCCGAACAATTGAAGCAAACGCCGGTGCATGTGCTGATAGTCGATGATGAACCGGACACAACGCGGATAATCGCAAGGGCGATAGAGCATTCGCATCCTGATTACGAATTGGTAGAGGTACACGATGGTTTTCGAGCGGGGACTCTCGTGGCGACACTTAAGCCCGACGTTGTTATCCTGGATCTGCGAATGCCGGGCATGGACGGATTTGAGGTTTGTCGGATGATTAAATCCAATGAAGCAACCAGGCACGCCAGTGTGATTGCGATTACAGCCTATCCGTCTGAAGAAAATAATCGTCGAATACTGGACTGTGGCGCAAAAATGTGTATGCCCAAGCCGCTGGATTTGGCTAAACTCGTTGAACAAGTCGAATTGGCAGTAAAATGAATTGTCGGTAATTCACTGATGAAGAGAATTGTAACTCTGGCTATTCTACGTCAGAGGTTGATGCGTGAATGAATAAAAAAAAGCAGGCGTGCATTGCATGACGCTAATTAAGACCCCCGACCCTGAGTCCTAACGCGTATGCATGGATCCCGTTGGCGGGATTCGTTACACGCCTGCCTAACTCGGTCGGGGCGGTGCCAACCGTCCCGACCGTAATTATATCGCTTTTACCACATAAACGATTTCAGATGCGGCTTATTTACGAAAAATCAAAAGTGCCCCGGTGGAGGGGGATTGCGAGGTACTAACCCGAACCCACCTGTCTGCCAACGACTTCCGTCGGACGACAAGCAGGGATATTAGTGTTTTACTCAACTATTGTCCAGACTGTTTTTCGAGATTTTTTTCTTCCGGTCGATCCGCAAACGTCCTTACAAAGGCATCATAAATGCTTCAATGCCCAATCAACGGAACGGGTGATACCTTCGTCGTATCCGACGGCAGGGGAGTATCCCAGTTCACGCTCAATCTTTTCCGAACTGAAGAATACCCGTCGCCCAATCAGCCAGACGGAATATCGCGTTACAAGCGGAGGCCTTTTCCTGCCGAACATGTGCCCGAATAGTTCCATCATAAAAGCCGCTCCATAGGCCACTTTATAGGGCACTTTTTTTGTTACCGGTTTGGCGCCGATCTTTGAAGCGATCTTGTTGAGATACTCCGCCTGTGTAATGGCGCCGTCGTTACAGAGATTGTACGCCTGCCCGGCGGCTTTGGGAGATTCCGCCGCCAGGATACACCCGTCTGCCTCATTTCCGGCATAGGTGAGATTGAGGCGGTTGGTCCCGTCCCCGACGAGTTTGGCCTTTCCTGCCTTGATGGCGCGGATCAGACGGGGCATCGACGCCCGGTCGCGCTGACCGTACAACCAACTCGGGCGGATAACGGTAACGGGCAGGTCGCCTTTTTCGTGGGCGGCCCAGACTATTTTTTCGGCCTCGACTTTGGCCCGACTGTAATAACTCCACTTGTGCAGGTTGCTGCCCAGCGGGGCGGATTCGTCCAAGACAAGACCGGCTCCGTCAGGATGACCATAGGCGCTGATGGATGAGATGTGCAGGAACCGTTTCACGCCGGCGCGAGCAGCAGCCTCGATGACGTTTCGCGTACCATTGATAGTAACGGCTACGAAATCCCGCCAGGGACCCCAGTCGCCGACACGTGCGGCAACGTGATAGACGACCTGAACGCCATCCATTGCCTCGACAATCGAATCGCGGTCGGTAATATCGCCGATGGCCTTTTCGACGCCGATTGTATCGAGAAAGCCCGTGTCGGATTCAGGTCGGACCAACGCTCGAACGTCCTGACCGGCGGAACGAAGTTTATCGGCGATGTGGCTGCCCAGCAGACCGGTTGCTCCGGTTATGAGATTCATCGTATCGTACCCTTTTAGAAAATATGTCTTTTGCTAGCCTGCAATCTAGAGTATGGGCGGGCTTTTTGTCAAGGTCCGAGCGGGCAGGGGGTGCATAAAGGTTTTGGTGGAACTTGGTAGCACGACCGTCTCGGTCGTGCCCTTTTTAGCCTGCACGGGCGAGACGCCCGTGCTACCAAACACACCACCTTCGGAATACTCTCCACCAAAACCTTTATGCACCCGCGGACAGGGGCTTGATGAAATCCGGCATCCACCGTACATTAATGACATTGAAAGCCGAAGTGGCGGAATTGGCAGACGCGCAGGATTCAAAATCCTGTGTCCGTTCAGGACGTGAGGGTTCGAGTCCCTCCTTCGGCAGTAGGGAATATTGAATATTGAACAGAGAATGTCGAATTTCGAAGTAAAAGATAAAAGCCGCTTTCGAGGGATGTTTTTTTAAACTTCGTAATTCATAATTCTTCGTTCAATATTCATTATTCTCTTTTTTCTCATAAAAAGGGGCGCCGTCCACACAAGGCAGCGCCCCTTCGATTAACCTCTTGCCGTTTCGGGCCTAATCCTCATCAGTCGAAAGACCGCCTCCGCCGCCCCGACCACGTCGGCCTTGGCGATTTCGCCATTGCTTCATCCGCTCTTCACGGCGCTCTTTGATCTTGGCCTTCTGCTCGTCGGTCAAAACCGAATCGATCTGCTTGCGACAATTCTCGCGGATTTCCTTAATCCGGGCCTTTTGTTCATCTGTCAGATTCAGACCGGCCCAGTCTTCGGGTCTTTGGAACATCCGATTGCGAAGATCCCCGGCCTTGGCCTTCTGCTCATCGGTCAAAACAGAATTCATCTCCTCGCGCATCTTCTCCATCAATTCGCGGCGTTCTTCCGGCTTGGCATTTTTCATCTTGTCGCGATAATTCTCATGAATTTTCCTGATCTTTTCTTTCTGCTCGTCGGAAAGGTCCAACTGCCCCAATGCCCTGTGGATCATACCGGCGCCCATCACGGCTCGGAGGCCCCGTTGAAACATCTTTTCGGCCTTGGCGTTTTGCTCTTTCGTCAGCACTTCCTTAATCTGCTTGTGCATCGCCTCCTGTAGTTCGCGTCGGCCTTTGAATATCCCGGTCACCTTTTCACGCAGTGTCTTGAGTGCCTCGGCGTCTTCGGCCTTGCGAGCCTTTTCCATTTGCTCACGCAGGGTCTCAAGGTCCTCGCTTTTTTCTTTTCGCCAGTTCTCGACTGCCTGGTTGTGGGTCTCAATAATCTGCTTCACCTGCGCTTGCTGATCAGCCGACAGGTCAAGTTCCTTCACCAACCTCTCGAAGAGGTCCTTCCGCCGCTCCATGCGGTGCTGCCTGTTCCGGCGTCTTTGTTCACTCCCGGCGCCTTCCGCCGCCATGGCGGAAGCCCCAAGCAACGAAACACCAACCATTGCCGCCAGAACTAATCTCACAATTTTCATTTTCGTTCCCTTTCAATGTTCAGGGCGTCGCCTCACTGATTCCAATTCCACGATTGGTTTTGTCTAGGCCGCAACGGTTCGCCCTTTTGCCCGGTGCGTCTAATAGATAAAACGCACACATGAGGAGGGTATTGCCGAGAGGTACGTAAGAAAATATTTTTACGTCACCAGTAAAGAATGGAACGGAGAGGGCGGGATTCGAACCCGCGGTACAGGTATGACCCCGTACAACGGTTTAGCAAACCGTCGCTTTCAGCCACTCAGCCACCTCTCCGGGTTGTTCCTGCTTCATTTACTCGTTTCGGTAATAACATACCTTAAACAAATAACAAAATACAAATCTCAAATAACAGCACGCACGAAAAAATAATTCGTTTTCGTATTTTTTTGATAACATTCGTTGCTTTTTAGCAACATCTCCGACGATACGCGCCGATACTGCAACAGCAGCGAGGTTCCGCCACGGATTATTGAAAAATTTGCAATATCGGGAGGTATCGGCAATGGAGCATTTCGAGAAGATTATCGGACAGGATTATCGGATGTTGAAGGTTTTCGACCTTATCGACGCCGTCGCCGACTGCAAGGCCACCGTCCTTATTACCGGCGAGTCCGGAACGGGAAAGAGCATGGTTGCCCGCGCCATTCACGATCGGAGCGACCGACGGGATAAACCGTTCGTGGAAGTTTCCTGCGGCGCACTGCCGGAGATGCTGCTTGAGAGTGAACTGTTCGGGCACGTTCGAGGCGCCTTTACCGACGCCTTCGGCGACCGCGAGGGAAAATTCGCAGCCGCCGACGGCGGGACGATTTTCCTCGACGAGATTTCCACCGCCACGCAGAACCTGCAATTCAAACTCCTGCGTATTCTCCAGGAACGGACATTCGAACCGGTCGGCTCAAACCGTACGCGCTGCGTCGATGTCCGCGTAATCGTGGCGTCAAACCGCGACCTGTGGCGGGACGTCGAGTCGGAGCGGTTTCGGCAGGATTTGTACTATCGTGTCAACGTGGTCAACGTGGAACTGCCTCCGCTGCGGGAACGGGGCGAGGACATCGTTCTGCTGGCTAAACATTTCCTTCAACGCTACGAGAAGGAAAACTCGAAAAATATCCTCGGATTTACCGACGAGTGTCTGGCTGCGATAAATTCTTATACCTGGCCGGGCAACGTTCGTGAGTTGGCCAATTGTATCGAGCGGGCCGTCGTTCTGTGCAGGGACAATCGTATCGGCGTGGGCGACCTGCCCCCAGCCGTTGCCGCGGTGCTCCAGTCCACACTCGCGGTGGCAACGGGCCAAACCGTTGCGGTTCAGGTAATGTCGCCGGGCTCAACCGTTGACTGGACACTTGCCGAAGCGCTCGCTGAACCGGAAAAACAAATCATTCGCGCCGCACTTGTCGCTCACGGCGGACACAGGCAGACCACAGCTCACGCACTCGGCATCAACCGATGCACGCTGTATAAGAAAATGAAGAAGTACGGATTATTGTAATCCTGGTATAGAATTCATTAAAAAACCTCTCGTGTATCCCAAGCATCTTTGCTAATCTTTTTCCCCGTTATGAAAAAGATACGTTTCGGAATCATTGGTTGCGGCGGCATCGGTCGGCACCATGCTCGTCAGATAATTGAGACCAAGGCCGGGGATTTTTGCCTGACGGCGGTGGCGGACGTGTATGCAGAGGCGGCCGAAGCGCTCGGACGAGAGTCGGGTACAAAATGGTTCGGCGACGGGTACCGATTAATTGATTCGGGTCTGGTCGATGCCGTTATCATCGCGACGCAGCATTACGAACATCCACCTTTGGCGATTTACGCCGCCCGTCGCGGCCTGCATGTTCTGACTGAAAAGCCCGTCGCCGTTACAGTCGGACCGGCGAGGGAGATGGTCAGGCAATGCGCCAAGAGCGGCGTAGCGATGGGCGTGATGTTTCATCAACGTAACCGGTCGCTCATGCGAAAGATGAAGCAGATGGTCGAATCCGGGCGTATCGGCGAAATCTTCCGTGTCCAGATGATCTGTTCGAACTGGTATCGTCGGCAGAGTTACTTCGACTCGGCTGCATGGCGCGGTACATGGGAAGGTGAAGGCGGCGGCATCATGCTCAACCAGGCGCCGCACTCGCTCGATCTGCTGCTGTGGATTGCAGGCGTGCCTAAGCGGGTTGTCGCCACCGTTGGTACGCGCCTGCATAAGATTGAAGTGGAAAACACCGTCAACGCTATCCTCGAATACGGCGGCGGAAAGACCGGTTATGTCTATGCCACAACAGCCGAGGCGCCCGGCATGGAGCAACTGATGGTCTGCGGCGACAAGGGCACACTCGTGGCCCAGAACGATAAACTGCAATTCGGGAAACTCGCCGTCCCGCTGACCAGAGATATAAAAGCGAAAAACGCCTCAGGCGAGCCGAAATGCACGTGGACGGAAGTGCCCGTTACACAACCGGACGGCAGACATATCGGCGTTATACGCGCCTTCGCCGCTCACATCCTCCGAGGCAGGCCGATGACGGCGGAGGGAAAAGACGGCCTGAACGAACTGGAACTGTCCAACGCGATATATATCTCCGGTTACAAGGGCAAACCAGTTGACCTTCCGGTTAGCGCAGCCGAGATGGAAAGACTTCTGAATATGTTGAGCCGAAAATACGGCAGGGGTAAAAACTCAAACCTGCGAAAAAAAGCCAACGCCCAATTAAAGAAATTACTCGGTAAATTCCCGGCATAACAGTCCGTCACAGAATCTCTCAAGCCTCTATATTGCGTCGTAACGTTCAAGGAATTCCAACAGCAGTGTTTCATCAGAAGCGGGAACATCGCCGCACAGGATGATACCTTCGGCGCTGCCTACCTGCTCGGATACGATATTCAGAACATCAAGCCCGCTGTCTGATAAGTAAAGTTGGATGAGTTTCCCGGCGGCGCGGATTTTCCGATAAACTTCAGGCCATTGTGACATGCCCGGACTTCCGTCGCCCGGAATCCACTGGACGCCCTTGAGTTCGGGAATTTCCAGAAGCGAATCGAGATGCGCCAACTGACCCGGTCCGTCGAGGTGATAGAACGGATTTTTCAGTCGCTTGCACGCAGCCGACAGTTCAGGCTTGACGAATTCATCGAACATTTCGGGCCCGATCATGTAACAGAAATCACATTGCAACATGTAGGACGGTTCAGGCGAATAAATGTCCGCCCAGTCCGAGTAGCCGGGATTTACCGGCTGGAGGACTTCGTTAATCTCCGTATAGTATCGGAACCACAGTTCATGCGATTCCCATGCAAGCCGATTAACATCTTCGGGATGGTCGTACAGGTCCAGCAGCAGCCTCTCGCTCGGCCTGAATGTTGAGAGGACATCAAGGTTGCCGCCCAAATCCGTCATTCCTGTCTGCACCAATCCGTCCCATCGCTCTATTGCGGCGCGGGCGAGGTCCTTGACCCGTTTCAACCAATAATTGTCCGGATCATACCGGAAATGAATGTTCGCGATCTCCTGCTCCCAGGGAGGATGAAACCAGGCAGTGTCGTTACCGCACTCCAGATTTGCGCCCATGAAAGCAGCCACGACGCCGGCGCCGAAATTGAGCCACGTTGACGGAAAGGCGTCGCCGGGAAAACTACAGCAGGAGAGGTTGTAATCCCGCCGGTCGATAATTGCTTCGGCGGCTATGGAGGAATCGTAAAAAGGTATGAAACGATAATCAGGCAACTTCGGTTTGGTTCGACCCGGATCCCGGCCTGATACGGAAACCTTAATCAGCGGCCGATCCAGTTCACCCGTCCACCAGCGACGGTAATTCTCACTGGTACGCTCCCAACGCTCCTTGTCGAAATCGATGCCCATAATGCCGCTCCTGTCCCGTTTCATTATATAAGTTGTCGGCATGGCGTATTTTCCCTAAATATCTCCCCACGGGAAAGAAAAGATCTCGTCTAACCCATCAATTTCTGCTAATCTTTTTGGAGGTAAATCACTTGTGGAGAAATAATATGAAGATAGGCAAAGCCGATGCCGTCGAAGCGAAGCAGGTTGAAATGGACCAGGCAGAGGGCGTAACGATGCGGATGCTTATCGGACCTGAAGACGGTGCGCCGACGTTTAACATGCGGCTTTTCGAGGTCGCTCCCGGCGGTTATACGCCGCTTCATACACACAGTTGGGAACATGAGGCGTACATCCTGGCGGGGGAGGGGACTGTTCTGGCTGATGGACAGGAGCGCCCCATATCAGCCGGCGACTGCGTCTTTGTGGATAACGACGAGGAACATCAGTTCCGAAACACCGGCGGAGAAAACCTAAAATTCCTTTGTCTCGTGCCGCAGATTTCCGGGTAAAGTAAATCCATGTCTTGCGACGCTGAACGTATCGAGCAACTGCGTGACCAAATCCGGAGACACGACTGGCTCTATTACGTCGAGGCTTCGCCGGAAATTTCCGACCGCCGGTACGACGCCCTTTTCGACGAATTGAGAAAACTGGAGTCCGGGCACCCCGAACTCATAACGCCCGATTCACCTACGCAGCGTGTCGGCGGAAAACCGATCGAGGGCTTTGCAAGGGTCCGTCACGACCCGCCGATGCTCAGCATAGACAACACCTACAATCTTGACGAACTGCGCGAGTTCGACGCCCGCGTAGCAAAGGCCCTCGGCGATGAGCCATATCGCTACATCGCTGAACCCAAGATTGACGGCGTAGCCGCATCGCTGCGATACGAGGACGGCGCACTGGCGCTGGCGGCGACCCGCGGCGACGGGCGGACCGGCGACGACATCACCACTAACGCCAGGGCAATCAAATCAATCCCGTTACGCCTGTCGGAGGGCAAGGACGGCCAAACGGGAAAAATTCCCAGCCTTCTCGAAGTTCGAGGCGAGATTTACTGGCCTAAAGACGCCTTCAACGCCTACAACGCCAAACGGGCAGCCGAAGGGCTTGATACCTTCGCCAACCCCCGCAACGGCGCCGCCGGCACGCTCAAGCAACTCGACCCGAAAGTCGTCGCCGAGAGGTCTCTGGCCTTTATCGCTCACGGATTCGGGCTCGTCGAACCGATGCCGTGTAACTCCGCCTTCAAGTTCATAGAGATGCTGAAGCAGTGGGGCGTTCCAGCCGGCCTGCACGCGCGCCTGTGCGAGACGGTGGGGGGGGTATGCGATTTTATCGAATCATGGGCGCAGAAGCGATACGATCTGCCGTACGAAACCGACGGCGTGGTCGTCAAAGTCGATTCACTCGCCCAGCGCCGCGCGCTCGGCGCGACCAGCCGATATCCCCGCTGGTGCATCGCTTATAAGTATGAGGCCGAGAGGGCGCAGACCGTCCTGCGGGATGTATCGTTCCAGGTGGGGCGTCTGGGGACGATTACACCGGTTGCCCATTTCAACCCCGTCCGGCTGGCAGGAACAACCGTCTCGAATGCCTCGCTGCACAATTTCGACCAGATAGACCGTCTGGATGTGCGGGTCGGAGACGCCATCCTGGTCGAAAAGGCCGGCGAGATTATCCCGCAGGTAGTTCAGGTCGTAATCGCCAATCGTCCCGCCGGAGCAAGCCCCGTCGAACCGCCGGTCGAATGTCCTGTTTGCGGCGGGGCGGTGGGACGCGACGAAGGCGGCGTGTACATCCGATGCGTGAATCCGGAATGCCAGGCCCAGCTGAAAGAACGCCTGCGATTCTTCGCTGCACGCGACCAGATGGACATCGAAAACCTTGGACCTGCCCTGATCGACCAACTTATAGACAAGGGACTTGTGAAGCACTTTGCCGACTTGTATTCGCTGACAGCTGAACAATTGACGGGTCTGGAGCGGATGGGTGAGAAGTCCGCCGAAAATATTTTGGCAGCCGTCGAAAATTCCAAAAATCGGGGCATGGGCAGGCTGCTTGCGGGTATCGGGATTCGCCACGTCGGCGGAAGGGCGGCCAGGATTCTGGCGGAGCACTTTAGCGACATAGACTCACTGGCGGCAGCCGATGAGGATGAACTGGCCGACGTCGAGGAAATCGGACCGGTCATCGCCGCCAGTGTCAGGCAGTTCTTTGCAGGAAAGCAAGGGCGGGAAATAATCGAACGCCTCAAATCCGCCGGCGTGAAAATGTCGGCGGAACAGGCAGAGGCTCCCGCCGGCGGGGGGGCGCTGGCCGGTAAGACCATCGTCGTAACCGGCACGCTCGAAAATTATTCCAGAAGCGAAATAAAGGGAATGATCGAACGTCACGGCGGCAGGGCGGCTTCGAGCGTCTCGAAAAAAACCGACTTCGTCCTGGCGGGAGAAAATCCGGGATCAAAGGCCGATAAGGCGAAGACGCTGGGCGTGACGATTATCAGCGAAGAACAGTTCACGAAAATGATCAAAGAAAAGTAAAAAGGAATAAGTCCACGAATTTCACGAATTGCACTGATAATCAATTTTGTTCGTGGAACTCGCGGATTCATTCCTTGCTTAGCAAAGCGCCGCGAAACTAAGCACTATAAACAGGACCATCCTTATTTTTCGCCTTATGTTTTGTATTGACATAGATGATTACCTCCTGGGGTAATCTCTTTCTACTAATATATTACCACGGAAAGGGCGAATTGCATAGGGGGCAAGCAAGGACGCAAACCCTTGGGGGCCAGGAGTTTCGGTGAATATTAAAATGGGTAAAAATTAGCGATAATGTGGGATCGGAACCTGTGGATTGCAATATGCGGGCTTTCTGTTGTAATTCGTTCTGTGCCCGACTATTATGCACATCTTTGAAGGTTGAAATTAAGCAGAATCGAGAGAAACAATGACGAAAGAAGGCAAAATTGGCGACCTGATGGACAAAATCGTATCCCTGTGCAAACGTCGTGGTTTCATCTTTCAATCATCTGAAATTTACGGCGGAATCAACGGATTCTGGGATTACGGGCCTCTGGGCGTCGAACTCAAACGCAACCTCAAGAACATATGGTGGGAAGACGTCGTCCGCCGGCGCGACGACATCGTAGGGCTGGACGCCGCCATCATAATGAACCCGAAAGTATGGGAAGCATCGGGACACGTAGTGGGGTTCAGCGACCCGATGGTTGATTGCAAGGGATGCAAGGCGCGTTTCCGGGCCGATCAGTTCGACCGCTATCACCTGCTTCCGACAGATGTGATTCCCGAGAAAGTCGAGTCAATTCACGACCAGTGGGAGCGGTTCAAAGACGTCCAAGCCGCCGCCACGTTCATCGCCGAGTCCGGCAAAGAGATATCCGCCTTGCAGACGCTGGTTCGCCGCGCACTCGGATCGAAGCGGGCGAAACTGCAAACCGTTCCCTGCGCGGACGGCCGGACCGTTGAGGTCTTTGTCGCTGACGGCAACAAGAACTACTACCTCAACCCCACGCAGGTCGAAGAGATACTCTCCAAGGCCGATCTCTGCCCCAACTGCGGCGGTGAACTGACCGAAGCTCGAAAGTTTAACCTGATGTTCAAGACGTTCATCGGAGCGATGGATGATTCATCTTCGCAGGCCTATCTCAGGCCTGAGACGGCGCAGGGGATATTCGCCAATTATATGAACGTCCTAGATACGTCGCGCGTAAAACTGCCGTTCGGCATCGCCCAGATCGGAAAGGCCTTCCGCAACGAGATTAACCCGCGAAACTTCACCTTCCGTTCGCGCGAATTCGAGCAGATGGAAATCGAGTTTTTCTGCCGGCCGGCCGAAGCCGATAAATGGTACGAATACTGGCGCGACGCCAGATATAAGTGGTATATCGACCTCGGTCTGACCAGCAACCGGCTCCGCCTTCGGAACCACGAAAAGAACGAACTGGCCCATTACGCTGCCTCCTGTGCGGACATCGAATATGATTTCCCCTTCGGTATCAGCGAACTGGAAGGCGTAGCCAACCGGACCGACTTCGACCTGTCACAGCATCAGAAATTCTCCGGCAGGGACATGACCTATTTTGACGATGCAACCAGGGAACGGTTCATACCTTACGTCATCGAGCCGTCCGGCGGCGTCGATAGGGCGGTTCTGGCGTTCATCTGCGAAGCCTATACCGAAGATGAAGCCCCGGACGATAAGGGAAATATGCAGAAACGGGTTGTGATGAAGTTTCACCCCCGCCTGGCCCCGATTAAGGCGG
Source organism: Planctomycetota bacterium (assembly GCA_034190305.1). Taxonomy (GTDB): domain Bacteria; phylum Planctomycetota; class Phycisphaerae; order SM23-33; family SM23-33; genus JAUWNJ01. Next base: position 13,390 of record JAXHSV010000032.1, read on the forward strand.
CTGTCTTCCCGCTGGTCAAAAAAGAAGGGATGCCGGAAATCGCCCGTAAGATATACGACGACGTTCAGGCGTCGGGCCTGGCGTGCTTCTACGACGATAAAGGCGCCATAGGCCGGCGCTATCGCCGCCAGGACGAAGCCGGTACGCCGTTCTGTATCACAGTCGATGGCCAGTCCCTTGAGGACCGGACCGTTACCATCCGCCAACGGGATTCACTCAAACAGGACCGTATCGACGCCGATGAGGTCGTCCAATACGTCCGCGAACGAATCGGATGACCACCGAGACGAAGAAATGATCCACAAAGACTTCACGGGCCGGAAATATGGGAGGATTGCGGCGGGGGGGTTGACGCTGTTGTAATCGGGTTGGGCACGTGCGGGACTTTCAGCGGCCTGTCGCGCTTCTTCAAGGAGAAAGACCCAATATCCGTATCGTCGGCTTCGAGCCGTCCTCGTCGCCCGTCTATTCCGGCGGCAATCAGGGCGGTCACAAACTCATCGGCATCGCTCCCGGCTTTGTCACGCCGAACTTCCAGCGCTCAGCGCAGCGGTGCGATGAGATTGTCCTTGTTAGCGATGATGACGCCTATGAATGGACCCGACGCATCGCTCGCACCGAGGGTTTGCTTGTAGGCGTTACATCCGGCGCTGCTGCTAAAGTTGCCTGCGACCTTGCCAAAAGACCCGAAATGGCTGAAAAGACCATCGTTTGCATTTTCTATGATACCGGCGAACGTTACCTGTCCACTGAAGGTTTGTTTTAAGTCCCTGTGAAAATATCCCCGAAACGCAGTTTTGCCCAATCCGCAACGTCCGATAATATGTGTTATGTTGCGCTATGCATATCCGGCAGCAAAGGCCCGCAGGTATCCGCGTTTGGGGAGTTGAAACGTTGATTATTGGAAAACGGCAAGCCGATTTTCGTATCGGCCTGCCGTTCGGTTGTATTTTAGCAGAATGAATAACAAGTTGTGTCAGAACAATTTTAGAACCCGAGATCAGCGGTCCCTGAACATCTGTTTCAGGCTGGCCTGGTCAAGCCTCCTTAGCGCGTTGTTCTGTTCGTCGAGCGCATAGACATTTATCTTCTGCTCGGCAATATCTATGACGTATAGCAGATCGAGGCTCTTTGAGACATTACCGGTAACCATTATATAGTCCCCGCCTCGGATTGACGTATCCGCAAATGCCTGGTCGGAATCATACGTCAGGGTAATTGCCGTCGCCAGAATGGCGGCAGAAACGCAGAGCATTGCAATTGTTATATTTTTATTGTCTTTCATGATTGTCTCTCCAGACCGTTATCGGCCACTCCTGTCTGTTCTCTCGAAGTCTCGGAGCAGTTCACGAGTTCCCGCCGGAACGAGCCGACCTTTCGCTATTCCCTTGGACTTGTCGAAACGCATTGCCGCAAGGCGGCGCTTGCCTAAATCCAAAATATAGACAGCATCGTAGTCTTCGCGGATGTCGCCGGTAATCAAGATGTAGTTTGTGCCTCCGCCGATGACCTGGGCGTCCGCCGCCTGGGTGCCCGTCCCGAAGACAAGCGCCACTACCAACGCCGCATTCAGGCACACCAACGCCACAATAATCGCCTGTTTCATCTCATATCTCCTAATATATTCAATCCGCAATCATTTAATCCAGATGAGTTTTTTTCGAACTTTTGAAAGCCACTACGCATATCCCCGCCAACGCCACTATAGCAACGGCAGCGGCATACCAATAATTGCCACTTTTAATCTCCGGCGGCTCGAAGCCGTCGCTGGCCGACGCTGCGCCCGTCGCACCCAGTAATATTAAACCCGCCAAAAACAGTAATGGTATCGCTTTCATGGTAAACTGATTATACACCCCCGCCGCCGGCCACTTCAAGGGGTACAAACGGTGTTATGCTATAAAAAACTTGCCAGGTCAGACGCCAGTTTGGTGAACTCGCCCGTCGGCATCGACACCGTTTGCCATCTGTCGCTGCGTGGGCGCACGCAGTCGGCGTATTCTGCCAGGCTGACGGCCAAAAAGGCGTAATACCTGTTACGGAAAAAGTGAGTATCCTCGAACGGCGCTTGTCGCGGCGGGCCTTGAAGCCAGTACGCGAAGACAAGAACGGCTGCGAAATCCACGCCGAAGATGTTCTCCCATTCTCGCAACGACTCGATATCTTCGCGCGTAACCCAGTTTTCCCATGCACGCAATGAGCGCTGCGAACGCCCCGCCGGGTCGGGAAATTTGCGACCCTTGACATCGACCAGCAGGTTCGCCCTGTTGTCGGAATAGACCACGAAATCGAAACTTTTTATGGAAATGCCCGCAAAGAGCGTTTTCTTGGCCTCATCGACCACAACGTAAGGCCAGCCCTTCCCGCGAAGGTAAGACTCAAACGCTGCTTCGTAATGAACGCTCCGCCGACCCATTCTCATTCATTTTCGATTTTCGAATCTTGATTGCCGATTTTAAAAGAAAAACCTTCGCCGATTCTAAATTATCCCCTCACCCCATAATGTCATGCAATCATTACAAAGATGCAAATTTTCGGTGTTCAAGACCGGAACATCTAAAACTTCAAATTCGGAGGAATATTCATCCTCTTCAGCATCATATTTCCACTTTACCCATAGCTTCTGAACATTTGCGGCAGGCCGATTCCCACAATTGGCGCACTCATGCTCAATCGTCGCCTTATTTTCACTCATCGTTTTCTACCCCTTGTTTAACTTCGCTCGTACCACGCATATATTCTTGCGGTTTTTCCATAAACTCCCCGACGGGCACATCCGTCTGTTCGCCGGTGGAGAGGTTTTTGACGCTGACGGTATCGGCGCGGACAATGACTGCGTTGCGTGCGTTTCGGCGGTTGGCTTCCTTGAGTTGCTTTCCCACGTTTTGGCGTTTAGCGGAGAAATCAGCGGCGATACCCCCCCGCCGCAACCGCCCCACCACTTCAAGAACCCGCCCGAACAGGTCATCGCCGCCGTCGATAACGAAGCAGTCCAGCCCCGCCTGGACGTCCGGCAGTTTGCCCTTCTCGGCAAGGAGGATTTCAAGAACCGCATCGCCCATCCCGAAGCCGGTTGCGCCGACCTCAGGGCCGCCGAAAAGATTCAGCAGGTTGTCGTATCGCCCCCCCCCCGCCACTGCCCGTAAAGAACCGGCAGCGTCGAATATCTCATAGACGATGCCCGTGTAATACGCCAGCCCGCGAACGATCCTGAAATCCAGTTTGCAATAATCGCCGACGCCCATGCCGCCCAGATAGCCCATCAGCGATTCGAGTCTGCCGATTTCCTCATTCACCTCTTTGCCCCCCCCGCCGAGTGCGGCAGTTACGGCAGAGAGGTCTTCGGCGTCCTGGAAGACACAAAGCCCGCCGAGCGAGTCGGCTGGGATACCGGCGGCTGAGGCTATTTCAGCGAAAACGTCCGGCGCAACCTTGGGTCTTTTATCCAGAGCAGCCAGGGCCGCTTCCATCGCTGTGTCGTTCACGCCCGCCCGGCGGAGGGCGGCGACGGTCAGAGGCCGGGAGCCGATACGCACCACCACGTCATTGGCTGACAGGCCCATCTCACCGAGGCAATCAACAGCGGTGAATATGCACTCGGCATCGGCGAGCACGTCATCGCTGCCGATGATGTCGATGTTCCACTGGAAGAACTCCCTGAGCCGGCCTTTTTGAGGGTTTTCCGCGCGGAACAGGCGCGGTACGGAGAACCATTTTATCGGCCTGGGCAAAGAATTAATGCGGGCGTTGACCATCCTTGCCAGTGTGGGCGTTATCTCTGGGCGCATGGCCAATGTCCGCCCGCCGCGATCAGTGAAACTGAACAGCTGCGAGGCGATCTCATCTCCGCTCTTGACGCTGAACAGGTCCAGATATTCCAGCACAGGCCCGTCGAATTCGACGAAGCCGTTGCGCAGCGAAACCTTCCGCCAGGTCTCGGTCAGCCAGTTCCGCATTGCCATCCGGTCGGGATAAAAATCTCTCGTACCTTTTACCGCCTTGAATTTCATAAAAAAAAAGGATAATCTACGAATTGCACGAATTACAGCGAATTTCACGTAAATATTATTCGCAACAGTTCAACGGGTCGAGACAGCGTCAAGAATTTTGTGTAAGATCCGAAAGCGGACAAACGCAGGTTTCCGCAAAATCGGTCGAAGAGCGGACATTACAGCCCAGCCATGGCTATGGCTGGGCTGGGTCTGGCGTTATAACTTGTTCTTCATTTCTGATGCCGCTGCAAACTTACACAAAATATCTTACGCTATCACGGATCGAATTGTCGTTGACAAAATGGTGAGGTACAGATAAACTTATAACACTCGCACCGGATCAGCGGATCGGGGTTTCATTCATAGGTCCATATCTTTCTGTATCAGCAGACCGGTGGCGTGTGTTTGTAAAGCAGGTTTTCGATAAATCTGAATCGTCTAGTACACTGTCCCGGCTATATTTCAGAATAGACGGTCTTCTTGCCGATAGGGTTGATAGAACCCTTAACCCGGAAAGGAGGCCGTACCATGAAAAAGAAGTTTATCGTTGAGTTGA
>JAXHSV010000320.1:0-2602 GCA_034190305.1 Planctomycetota bacterium
CAAAAAACGCCGCCTCGACGTAAGTGCATGGCGGCGTTTTTTGCGTACACGTTTGCGCGCGCAAACGTGAACACAAAAGAAAAGGGTGAGGAGACGCATATGGGATTTGAACTGGGAAACTTCAACGATCCGACGCTGGAAACCGATTACGTCAGTTACCTTGTGGACGCCGAAGCGGTGGATGCTCATCTGCATTTTTCCCGGTTTTGGGATTACTTCCGCAATCCCATCGCCCCGGCGGTCGGCGTCGCAGCCGACGCTCTCAACACCAACAGCAGGCCTTATTTCCAGGCGCAGGAGACAGGTCTTCCGGCGCGAATTACCGGCGTCAACCGTTTCGGAATCGGCGCAGAGCACGTAACAAACCTTTCCCGCAAGGAAGTAGTAATCGAAAACGACATTGCCTGGCGGATACACACAATGGTCGATTTTCTCTTCGGCAAGCCCGTCAGTATCCGCAGCCTGGCGCGCGAACCTGAAACGGCGGAACTTATCGACTCTGTAGTCAAAAGTCTCTTTGAATCCAACGGCGGACAGACTTTTTTTCAGTCTCTGGCGCTGATGGGGTCGGTCTATGGGTTCGTGGACGTTGTCCTTCGGATGCCGGCTGACTTCTCCGCTGTCGCTAACAAACCTCTATCCACCCACCCCACCCAGCCGGCAGGGGAAGGGTCCCGGAAGCATCGGGAATCTTCCCTGTCGGCCACGCCTTCGCTGAAGGCGAGTCAACTGGCGAGTCTGCTGACGCTGGAAGTCGTCGAAGCGCCACGGATCATTCCCATTCTCGATGAGGATGATTTCGCCGCAGCGCGTTACTGGATTCAGTGCTTTCGCAAGCAGATACCGCAACTGGACCGGTCAAATCACGGTATTTTGAATTTCGGATGGACGGGCAGGCGCGATGTTCAACCAAGAACCGTCGAGGTCGTGGAGATTATATCAGGTCACTGGTGGCAGCGTTACGAAAACCGCGTTCTTCTGGCAGAAGGACCCAACACGCTGGGGCGAATTCCCGTCGTGCACATCCAGAACGTTTCGCTTCCGGGAAGCTACGAAGGTATCAGCGACGTCGAACCGCTGCTGGGTCTTCAGGACGAACTGAACACACGGCTCAGCGATCGGGCCTATCGCGTTACTTACCAATCGTTCAGGATGTACCTCGCCAGGGGTATCGACGATTTTCTGGATCGCCCCGTCGGTCCCGGTCAGATGTGGTCAACGCACAATCCTGACGCCTCGGTGCAGGAGTTCGGGCACGACACCGGCTCGCCCAGCGAGGACGTTCACATCGAGCAGGTCCGCGAGGCGATGGACAAGGTTTCCGGCGTAACGGGTCTGGCAGCGGGACTTCTGCGGGGAAACGTCGGCAACCTCACCAGCGCCACTGCCTTGAAGGTGCTTCTGAGCGGACTTATCAGCAGGACGGAGAAAAAGCGAATTACCTACGGATGGGGATTGTCTGAAATCATATCGCTGGTGCTGGGTCTTCTGGACCAGGCCGGCGTGCTTCGAACAACTCCTGAGGATCGGCGGGTAGAAATCCACTGGCCTAGCCCATTGCCGGAAGACCAGGCCCAGCGTCTGGCCGACGCCCAGGTCAAGGCGTCTCTCGGCGTCCCCACCGAGCGCGTCCTGGCCGAACTCGGATACGACGCCGAGACCCTCGGCGTTCCAAACAAGCTATAAACGATTGAAGGGAATACACGAAATGACGAATCAATCTTCGGAGCAAACACAGGAGGTTTCCGCCCAGGTCGATCCTGATTTGGAACCTCGATCTTCCGCTTCGGCCGATTCGGCCGGAAGGGAGGCTCGGCTTGTGCCGGTCAATGAGGCGATTAAGTATCGCCGACGCGCCCAGCAGGCAGAGACTTCGCTCCAACAGTTCGAGCAGAGGCTTAAGGACACACAGGCGCAGTTGGATGAGCGTCTGGAGCAGTTGGCGCAGGCCGAATCGCAGCGCGACGAACTCCGCCATCAGATCGACACTATGCAAATGCGATCATCTGCCGAACGTATACTTCACGGCGCCGGCGTTGTGGACATCGAAACAGCGATGGCGCTGCTGGATAATCGCGGGGCCTTCTGTGAGGACCTCGACGCCGGACAGGTGCAGCAGGCTGTCGATCAACTTCTTCAGGACAAACCGATACTGACCACCACCCCGCCGGCCCTTCCCGGAAAGACCGCTTCATCCCGTCTTGACGGGTTCGGTTCCGAGGCGCGCCTCGCCAGGTCAGCGGCACAGGCTGCACAGTCGGGGAACCGGCGCGACGTGGCTGAATACCTGCGACTGAGACGAAATTCGAATAACAACTACTAGAGGTCTCCAATCGCAATAAATTGCGAGAGGTTTCCAAACGAAAACAAGGAGAAAAATCAATGGCATTTACAGGTAAAGCAACATATTCATCCGGTTCGGCGCTTCCGGAAATCGCCAAGGATGTAGGCGACATCGTCAGCATCGTCTCGCCTTACGAGACGCCGCTGCTCGACCACCTGGGCGATCCTGTCCGACCGGCGTCGTCGATTGCGTCTGCGTTCGGGAGGAGTTCATCCTCCAGCCACTCGTGGTATGTACTCGAAGCCGGTCGGACAGGAT
>JAXHSV010000321.1:0-2588 GCA_034190305.1 Planctomycetota bacterium
GATTACTCGTTCGAGCACGAGAAATTATTCCGATTTTATCAGCAGAAGGCCCAGGCGGACGGAAAAGGCATCTGGGCCTCGGTCAAGACAACCGTTCCATCCAAAGAAAAGACACCTTCTGACGCACCTTCTGACGCACCTTCTGACGCACCTGCGGACGCACCTGAAAGTCCGTAATCCCGTTATGGGATCCATTCTGCGTTATATGTGAACATGCCTCGCTTTGGCGGGGCATGTTTTATTGGGGGAAATTATGGGGACATAATTACCTGATTATCTCGCGTTATTCATCTTCGCGATTCGCACCATGCCGTCAGGCCATTCCGCATCGGCAAGAAAATGCCGGGCAAATATACCCGACCTGCCGATTTATAGCGATTTGCAAAATTCTTGTTGCATCCTGGCTACTGCGATGCCTTGGCACATCGTCCATCTGCACCTGTCCGCCGACAGGCAGGCCGGCAGGAAGCGGGATATTCATTCAACACTGTTGAGTCAAGCCCGCTCGTTTCCACTCGCGACAAGCGGATATACCGGACCGCTATTTCTTCACTCCGAACCCAACGGGACATTTTGCATTCAAAATTCCGCCGCCCGCCGAATTGAGGCGGCGTGAATTCTTGCGAGGGGATGGAGAATAAGAAAAGGTGGGTCATCGGCCCGATGAATTACATCGTGCCTCGACCCAGCCTACTGCTGCTTACAGCGTATCACGCCAGCCCCTGCCTACCTTCTCCTGCGAAGCAGGGGCAGGCAGGCGCCCATTGCCAGCAACGACAGTGTGGCTGGTTCGGGCACCACGCTGAAGGTGATTTCATCCCGCGAGAACAAATCGCCGAAGGACCACCAGAGTATGTGCGGATCGGCCACGGTGCTTGAGGCGACGTCAAAAACCGGATTGCCGACGTTGGCATCCTCGTTCTCATTGGTCTCGTACTGCACCAGAAAATAGGCCGAACCTGGCGGCAGCGTTACGGTCGGCGTCCAGGATTCGGAACCGAGAGTCAGCGTTCCGCCACTGCTGGAGGCGAATTCGCTGATTGCCGGGTTGGCGTTGCTTTGGACATACGCGAACAGCGACTCCATGCTGCCGGTGTGCGGACCTCCATTGTCCCACTGGAAGGTCGGATTCTGGCCCACTCCCGCCTGGCCGTCCGTGGGAGCGAGTATGGTCGGCGCGGGCGGAAACGAGTCGGACGTGAACGGGCTGCGAAAATCGTTGACGACAAAGTCGTAATTCGCCTTGCCGCCGCCGGTGAACTCGATGGACAGTTCCCAATCTCCCACGGTCGCGGCGTGAAAGGCGCTGAACGAGTTCCACGGTCCCATCCAAGCGCCGTACTGACCCGGTGCGAAGGCGTCCAGCACCAGGACGGCGCCATCGGCTGACGAGGCCTTTACGCCGGTAACGCCGGCGATATCCGTCAGATCCACCTCGACATTAGACTTGAACGACGGGTCGGAATACTTGAACCCGTTGACCCATATAATAGCCGCCCGACCAGCCGGGGCAAAAAACAGCACGCCGCCGACCAAAGCCGCAATCCATGCGCTGCGCATCATGATATTCCTCCTCTTAGTCTGCATTTCCCTAAAAATGCCTTGAGAATTGAGCCGTTCTCCACTTGGACACTATTATACACCCACCCGCGAATATGTCTAGCCATTTTTCCAGTTTCCCTAGGTAGTTGTAGGGCGTGCAACTTCGTGCAACTTGTTGCACGCGGAACCTGTCGCAGGATTTCTCGTGGCCGTAAACACCACGGCCACGCCACCCCTACTTTTGCTTCTTTGCCAGTGGAAGTGTGGTTACGAATCGCGTGCCTTTTCCCGGTTCGCTGTCAAGTCTGATGTCGCCGTCGTGTCGGCGAATGATTCGGCGTGCGGTCGGCAGGCCCAGTCCTGAACCTCCTTTTGTCGTCGAGTAGTAGGGGTCGAATATCTTCTGATGCAGTTGGGCCTCTATTCCCGGCCCGGTGTCGATTACCTCCAGGACGGCCCGGTCAGCATCGGACGACAGCCTAAGTAAAAGTTCACCACCGGCGCTCATTGCCTGCGTCGCGTTGATTATAAGGTTGAGAATAGCCTGTTTTATCAAACCGGCGTCGATCCGGCAGGGGACGGGTTTGGCGGGCAGAGCGGAGCGAAGGACAACATGATTTCCCTCCGCCTGCGGGCGGTAAAAATCGGTCAGTTCCTCGATAATCCGGCGCAGGTCAATTTCGACTGATTGAAGTTCGCCGCTGCCGACATACTTTCGGAACTCCCTGAGAAAGTCCTGAAGACACTGAACCTGGTCCAAAAGGGTGCGGATGCGATTCAGGTTCCGCCGGTACCGGTTCTCGTCGGCATCGGAGAGATCCTCGGCCAGGAGTTCCAGATTGAGTTTAATCGTCGAGAGCGGGTTGTTGATCTCGTGAGGCAGGTTGCCTATGGACTTGACTAGTTCGAGCAGGTCTTCGGTATTTAGTAGATCGCCTCCTGATTCGGCAGTCATAACAGGATCAACAACCAGAGGGATATCATATTCTTTTACTTTCTTTGCTACCGCTCTTACGATATCTGGTGAGTGTAGCATCCCCGATTTT
>JAXHSV010000322.1:0-2569 GCA_034190305.1 Planctomycetota bacterium
GACGATTGAACGGCAGTGCGTTACTGCCGGAGGTGATTCGCGGTGTGCGATTCATCGATGGCATTGAGGAAAGGGCCGCGTGATGGCAAATCCGTCATCCACAGCTCTTGACAATATCTCTCTGGATAGACAAAAACGCACTTTGTTAGGATTTGTCAGCGATGCCGCCTGATACGGAGAAATATCCAAACAAGAAGCAGACTTTCCGCCGGCGACTCGATAAGTGGCTCCTGGCCGTCAGGCAAACTCCACAGGTAATCCAGATGGCGTGGCGGGCTTGGCCGGTAGGCACGATCATCGTGCCGATCTTGACTATCACTGCCGGATTGCTTCCGGCAATATCGCTATATTTCCTGAAAAAGGTCATCGACGGCTTGATCTTGTGGACCGGCGGCAATCCGGAAGCGGGAAGGCAGATGGTTTTCCTGTTCCTGTCCCTGGAAATCGTCTCGCTGCTCCTGCGGCACGGGTTTGATTTCCTAATTCAGTTCGTCCAGACAGTGCTGGAGTCTCGCCTGAGGTTTTGCATTCAAGACCGGATCATGAATCGGGCAATCGATCTCGACATGTCCTTCTTCGAAACACCTGCCTTCTATGACAAGCTTCAGCGAGCGCAGCGGGAGGTCGGTTTCCGGCCATTTTCGATCATCATCTCGATGGTGCAAGGGGCCAGGGAGGCCATCACCCTCATAGGATACCTGGCTGTGATCGTTATCCTGGCCTGGTGGCTTGTGCCATACTTGCTTGTAGCCAGTCTGCCGGCGCTGATTGTACAGGCCAGATTCGGCTGGGAAGGGTGGATGATCGCTTCGGGCCGGACGCCCAAAGAACGTCAGATGTCTTACCTCCAGCGCCTGCTGACATCTGACCGGGACATCAAAGAGATTCGCTTGTTCGGTTTGGGAGAGTATTTGGCGAAGCGGTGGAAGGATTTGTTCTGGGAGTTTTACCGCCAGGATGTCCAACTGGCCCGCCGGAGGCGCCTGGCGGAATTCGGAGCCGTGGTTTTGGAAACCCTCGCATACGCAGGTTTCTATGCGTATGCGATCTATTGCACGGTCACCAGGCCGGCGGTGACCATTGGCAGTCTGGTCATGTACACGCAGGCGATGGAGCGGGCAACCGGTTCGGTCGGCTTGATTATGAAATCCATAGCCAATTTTTACGAGAACAGCCTATACTTAAGCAATCTCTTTGAGTACTTGGCCCAGAAGCCGACGCTTACCGCTCCGGCTGTCCCCAAGCCTGTGCCGCTGCCCATACGAAAAGGCATCTGTTTTGAGGAGGTAACTTTCCGGTATCCCGGTGCTTCCGTTGATACCCTGAAGGACATCTCCTTCGAGATCCCCGGCGGTTGCCGTGTGGCCTTGGTGGGCGAGAACGGGGCAGGAAAGACTACATTGATCAAACTACTGGCCCGCCTTTACGATCCCCAGCATGGACGGATTACGGTGGATGGGATAGACCTGAAAAAACTTGATCCGGTCGAGTGGCAGCAGAATCTCGGTATCATCTTCCAGGACTTTTCACGCTATTATCTAACCGCCCGCGAGAACGTTGGATTTGGCGATTTGGCTCACCTGGACGACCTTTCGCGACTAAATGCCGCTGCGAAATTGAGCGGAGCACTGGAATCGATCGAACGACTAGGCAAAAAGTGGGAGACCACGCTGGGCAAGATGTTCGATGAGGGCCATGAGTTATCCCTTGGGGAGTGGCAGAAGGTTGCTTTGGCAAGGGCCTTCTTCCGCGAGTCACCGATCCTGGTGCTCGATGAGCCCACGGCCTCTCTGGACGCCAAGCAGGAGTATGAAATCTTTCGCCAGTTCCACGACCTGACCTGTGGCAAGACGACGGTTCTCATATCGCACAGGTTTTCCTCGGTTCGCATGGCCGAGCGAATATTTGTCATCGAGGATGGTCGCTTGGTGGAACAAGGCGGGCATGAGGAATTGCTGTCCTTAAATAACCGCTATGCCGAACTCTTCAACCGCCAAGCAGCGGCATATCGCTAAAACCTGCGAAGGGCATAATGCGTCTTTGTTAAAACGAAACCAATGAGTTGTTACTCTGCGATCAATCGCCTCCGTAGTCGAACTGGTAGGCTTCTCTGCCTTTGAAGCGTAACGAACAGCACACACTACCTTCTGTATGAGCGTTGATCGCCAAAGGTTAATTTGGGCGGTCATCAACATCTTCCAACTCTTACAGCAGGTCGGTGGGCAGCTGGCATCTTTCACCGCGGGAGGCAGCATAGGAGTATGAACGAAACATGTAAGGCCTAAAGAAAGCCGGGGAAATGAGGTTATTCCGATCCCATTAATAACGTGTGTCGGATGGCGCAGCGGTCTTTGCCTCGCAGATAGAGTCAGAAAGAGAATACTTGCGCCCTTCTCGATTTCGTGCTACTCTCGACAGTGAATCCACGAATAAGGAAAGGAACGTTAGTACTACAACGAAACTTCGGTCTCCAAAATGCAACAACGTATATCAGATAAATCGATGCCCATCTCACGCCAGCGCCTCCGCTTTTTCTTGACGTGGCTGCGGCGAGATGCGGCTAGTCGTT